>JAVLBA010000017.1:0-41570 GCA_031581485.1 Desulfurivibrionaceae bacterium
CAGCCCCAGCCCGGCCCGGGCCAGGCCGCCACTCTCCAGCATGGTCTTACCGCCCTGCCCTTTTTTACCGGCCTTAGGCAACAGGGGAGCCGCCGCCGGCAGGGCCCCTCTCTCTATCTGCGGATGATCGGCCAGCCACTGGCCGATCTCCGCCAGAAAGGGGGCGCCGTACCGTTCCAGCTTCACCATGCCCACACCGTGGATCACGGTCATCTCCTGGGCATTCCGGGGGAAATACTGGCACATCTCCCGCAGGCTGCGGTCGGAGAAGATCACATAGGGCGGCACCTTTTCCTGCAGGGCCAGCTGGCGGCGCACCTCCTGCAGTACGGCAAAGAGCTCCTGGTCATGGCCCTGCTCCACGGCCAGAGACGGGCCGGCCTGCTCCCTCTCTTCAATAAGCCGGGAGAGGGCAAAGGAGGCCCGGCCAAAGAGAACATCCTCACCACCAGGGGTGATCTCCAGGATGGGGAATTTATCCCCCGCCGCCCTCAGGCTGCCCTGGGCCAGGAGGGCCGCCACCAGCTGCCGCCAGTAGGGCTTGGGATGATGGCGGCCCACGCCGTGGGTCTTGAGCTTGGTGTGGCCCAGCTCCTTTACCCTCTTGGTGCGGGCCCCCACCACAATATCAATGATATGACCGGCGCCAAAGCGGCCGCCGGTGCGGTAGATGGCGGAGAGCAGCATCTGGGCCTGGGTGGTGGCATCCACCTCTTCGACGCCCTGCACACAGACATCACAGGCCTGGCAGTTTTCCGGGCCATACGCTTCCTCGAAATAGGCGAGGAGCTGGCGGCGGCGGCAGCGATGCTGCTCGGCAAAATCAGCCATCTGGCCCAGCTTCTGCCAGCCGGCATTCTGGTCGCGCCGCCCTTCCAGCTGGTTGATGAAGTTGCCCAGCCGCACCATATCGCTGCGGCTGTAGAAAAGCAGGCAGTGGGCCGGCTCGCCGTCGCGGCCGGCCCGGCCCGTCTCCTGATAATAGCCGTCGATGTTCTTGGGCAGATCGCCATGGATCACATAGCGGACATTGGACTTGTCAATCCCCATACCAAAGGCCACGGTGGCCACAATGACCTGCACCTCATCGCGGTTAAAGGCCTCCTGATTTTTATGGCGCACCTCGCTGCTCAAGCCGGCATGATAGGGCAGGGCCTGCACCCCCATGTCAGAGAGAGCGGCGGCGGTCTTTTCCACATCCTGGCGGCTGAGGCGGTAGATAATGCCGGCCGCCCCGGGATGGCGCCCCACCTCCCGGCCGATCTGGACCAGGACATTCTCCTTGGCCAGCACCTTATAGTGGAGATTGGGGCGGTCAAAGGAGGCCCGGACCAGGAAGGGACGCTCCAGCTTGAGCCGCGTAATGATGTCATCTTCCACCTTCTTGGTGGCCGTGGCGGTAAAGGCGGCAATGGCCACCTCGGGCAGGAGCTCCTTCAAGAGCGACAGAGAAAGATAATCAGGCCGGAAATCATGGCCCCATTCCGACAGGCAATGGGCCTCGTCCACGGCCACAAAGGAGATGGGGAGGGCGGCCAGCATAGCCTGGAAACCGGCGGTGGCCAGCCGCTCCGGAGCCAGGTAGAGCAGATCATACTCCTTGTTGCAAAAGCGGCGCTCCACCTCCCGGCGTTCCGCAGCAGGCAGAGAACTGTTGAGGAAGCCGGCCTTGATGCCGACGCTCAGGGCATGATCCACCTGGTCCTTCATCAGGGAGATAAGGGGACTGATCACCAGGCAGACCCCGTCCATAAGCAGGGCGGGCAGCTGGTAACAGAGGGATTTACCGCCGCCGGTGGGCATGACGGCAAAGAGGTCCTGGCCGGCCATGATGGCGCGGACAATATCCTCCTGGTTGGCCCGGAAGGAGGGAAAGCCAAAGACATTTTTCAGGGTGGCCTGGAGATCAGGGAGGGCTGATGATTGCATGGGCCCAACCTACACTGCCGGGACAACAGTGACAACAAATCCTTCCCCTCTGAAGCGAGCGGTGCTACATTGGCAAATCCTCTCCCAGCGCCGCAGAGCTTTTTTTCTTTTTGCGATGCGTAATTTTTTTGCCAAAAGGGCGGCTTTGCGGTTAAGGGGACAAAAGGTCGCAGGCGCCTGCTGGTGGTGCCATGGAAATTTTGACTCTGTTCAAGTTGTCCAAGAAGATCTAAAAACTTTTTTACGTGCCCCCATGTCCCTCTTCTCCCCACTAAAAGCCCCCCGCCGGGGCCTGAGTATCGCCGCCAGGATATGGTTTTCCATGGCCATTATCCTGGGGGGCTTCACCCTTGTCCTGCTGCAGGGGGCCAGGGTGAGCCACTCTACCCAGGAGAAAAACCAGCTCATCAATGACCATTTCTTGCCGGCCGCCCTGCAGGCCCGGGAAATCCAGGCCGCCTACCGGGCGCAGCTCAAGGAGTTTGAGGAGGCCGTCCGCATTGCTGAACCGCAGCGGCTGCAGGCCGGGGCCAGCCATGGCGCGGAGCTCATCACCAATCTGGAGCAGCTTGCCGGCCGGACGGCCCTGCCTGCTGAGCTGACCCGGGCCGCGGAACAAAATCTGGCCAGATACCGCCTCTTTGCCGACCAGGCCCTTCCCCTCTACAGCCGCCTGCTCAACAACCCCTCAGACCCAGACCTCCGGGCAGCGGCCGAGGAGCTTGACCGCCTGGCCGACAATCTGGACGCCTCCTTCAGCCGCCTGGCCCGCACCACAAAGGAGAAGGTGGGTGAGGAACTGCGCCAGGTCAGCACCCACTCCCGGCAGCAGAACAGGATCAATCTCCTTATTTTTCTGACGGTCATTATCACCTCCGTTCTGCTGGTGGCCTATATCCTGGCCCATTCCATCACCCGGCCCCTGCAGAAAACCGTGGCTCTGGCCAACAAAATGGCGGCCGGCGATCTCTCCCAGCAGCTTGACCACCCCCAGAATGACGAGATCGGCGGTCTGGTCCGGGCCATGAACGCCATGGCCCGACAGCTGGAACTCCATTATCTGCAGCTGGAAGCAGCGGTGCATGACAAGAGCCTCACCCTGCAGAAGACCGACCAGCTGCTTCACCAGGAAATCAGCCAGCGCAAAGATATCCAGCATGAGCTGTTACATGCCATGGCGGAGACGGAAAAGGCCAACCGCGCCAAGAGCTCCTTTCTGGCCATGATGAGCCATGAGCTGCGCACCCCCATGAACGGCATCATCGGCATGGGAAGCCTGCTGCTGGACACCTCTCTCAACGAAACCCAGCAGCGCTACATAACCACCATCTGCACCAGTGCCGAGACCCTGCTGACCATCATCAATGACATCCTCGATTTTTCCAAAATAGAGGCGGACAAAATGGAGCTTGAGGCCGTTGATTTCAGACCGCGCCGGGTAATGGCCGAGATCAGCGACATCCTCTCCAGCCAGGCCCGCGACAAGGGGCTGGGCTTCTTCACCCTCATTGACCCCTCGGTGCCGGAGTGGCTGCAGGGCGACGCAAGACGCCTCAGGCAAATCCTCTTGAACCTGGCCGACAACGCCCTCAAATTCACGGCCGCCGGTGAAGTGGCCCTGCGCATGGAGGTCATTGCCGCCACCGCCAAGAGCGCCACCATCCGTTTTGCCATCAGCGACACCGGCCCGGGCATCGCCGCTGACCGCCTCCCCCATCTCTTTGAGCCCTTCATCCAGGCGGACATTTCCACCACCCGGAAATTCGGCGGCACCGGCCTGGGTCTGGCCATCAGTAAACGGCTGGTGGAGCTCATGGGCGGCAACATAGAGGTGGAAAGTTCCGAAGGCGCAGGCTCAACCTTCTGGTTTACGGCCCGCTTTGCCGTCCCGGCCCACATCTCCCCTCCCCTCCCGGCCCCCAGGGACCGCACCTTGATCTACAGCGAGGCCGCCGCCCCCGCCAGAAGCGCTGCGCCCTTTTCAGCCCCGGGCACACAGATACTGGTGGCCGGCGATGACAAGACCAATCTGGTAGTGGCCCAGGCCATCCTGGAATCTTTCGGCTGTATCGTCCACTTGGCCCGCACCGGCCAGGAGGCCCTTGAGCGTCTCCTTACCACCGATTATGACCTGATCCTGATGGATGTCCAGATGCCGATCTTAAACGGCCTGGAGGCCGCGGCAATCATCAAGGGCTGGGCCCAATCAGCAGAACCGGAGAAACAGCGCAAGAGCCGCACCCCCATCATCGCCCTTACCGCAGACACCTTCCACGGCTATCGCCACAAGAATCTGGCCGCCGGCATGGCCGACACCTTAGAAAAACCCCTGCGGCCTGAGGCCCTGGCCAGGTGTCTGCAGCAATGGCTTCCTGATCAGCAGCAGGAAAAAAATGGGCGTCCAGACACTCTCGGCTTCTCCCGGGCCCGCCTGCTGCAGCGTCTGGGTGGCGATGAACAAAAAGTCAGCGCCCTGACCCTGGCGGCCCGCATTGCCATTCCCCGCTACCTGGCCAGCCTCGACTCGGCCTGCACAAACAACAACTGCCAGCAGGCGGAAGAGACCTGCCAGGAAATAAAGGCCCTGGCAGCCAAGCTGGGAGTTGCCGAGCTCCAGCACCATGCCCTCCATTTGGGCCTGGCCATGGCCGGCACGGACAGAGACCTGACCTGGGAGCATTACGCGAAACTGAAGTCCCTGCTCAGCGAGCTTCTGCACAACCTGGAAGGGTAAATCTGACCAGGCCGAGCAGCCGCCCCTCTCCTGACAGAGAGATGGGCTCATGTTCCGCCTGCCACCTGTGGCAGAAAGCAGAGAACCCGCAAGACAGGAGTTGCCGCTAAAGGGAAATTGGCCTGCTGAGGCAACAATTTTATTGAACAATAAACCCAAACATGATAACCATTTCGGCTCATATATGAATACCTATTCATCTTTTTTGCCGGGAACGGGAGAGCTCCGTCAAGGAGATCCTGAAAAGTTCGTAGAGGAAAACAGAGCATGACGCTTCAAGAGCTGCTGATCAAAAAACGCGAATATCTCCTGGGCTGCTGGGAGGATATCATCCTGGGAGAGTATGCCAAGGATACCTTTCGCATTTTCAAAAAGCAGAAAGACCAGTTTGCCAATCCTGTGGGCCATAAGATCCGCACCGGCATGGCCGAACTTTACGACCTTCTCTGTGATGAAAGCGACACCGAGGTGGCAACACCGGGCCTGGAGGATCTGCTGCGGGTGCGGGCGGTGCAGCCCATTGCCGCCTCCACGGCAATCTCCTTTGTCTTTGACCTGAAGACCCTGGTGGCAGAGCAGTGTGAAAAAGAGGGAATGGATAGATTCTATAAAGAGTTTCTGGCCTTTTGTGCCAGAGTGGATGCGGCTGCCCTGGCCATGTTTGACATTTTCAGTAACTGCCGACAGACAGTATACCAGATTCGGATGAATGAGTTTAAAACCGGTAGACACATCATCACGGATTCGGCCCGCTGTTCCTCGCAGATCATGAAAGAAGACATGGCTGACAGCATCCGCAACAGAACAACCAACGCCCAACCTAATGAAGAGAGGTAACGGTTAATGAAAGTCCTGAGACCCATCATCGCTGTCTTGGCGCTGATCGTGGCTGGAGGGGTACTGGGTATATGGCAAGGCACGCAAATGCTGGTGGGCGTCATCCTGCCCACCATTGCTTTCTTGGTGCTCATCGTGGGTATTATTCGCAAGGTCATTGACTGGGCGAAATCTCCGGTGCCATTCAAGATCCCCACCACCTGCGGACAGGCGAAATCTCTTTCCTTTATCAAGGAAGATCGTTTCGAGTGTCCCAACTCCAAGTCAGACGTCATCGTCAGAATGTTTCTGGAGATCTTCCTGTTCCGCTCCTTATTCCGCAACACCAGCGCCGGAATAAAGAGCAACAACAGCCCGAAGCTCCATTACGGCCCCAGCCTCTGGCTCTGGCTCTTTGGTATCTTGTTCCACTATACCTTTTTGATCATTGTCCTGCGTCACCTGCGTCTCTTCACCGAGCCGGTGCTGCCCGGCCTGGCCATCCTGGAATACCTGGACGGCTTTGTCCAGATAGGCGCCCCGGTGCTCTATCAGTCAAACATCATCTTCATGGCAGCCCTGGTCGCCCTCTTTGTCAGGCGGCTGGTCATGCCCCAGGTACGCTACATCTCCCTGGGCACCGATTACTTCCCGCTGCTGCTGATCTTTGCCATCGGCGCCACCGGCATGCTCATGCGCCATTATTTCCGCGTGGACGTCACCGCCGTCAAGGGGCTGACCATGGGCCTGGTCACCCTGAACTGGACCAATCCCGGCACCATCCATCCGGTGTTCTTCATCCATGTCACCCTGGTTTCCACCCTGATGCTCTACTTCCCGTTCTCCAAATTGATGCATGCGGGCGGTATTTTCTTCTCCCCCACCAGAAACATGGCAAACGATTCGCGGGCCAAGCGCCACATCAACCCCTGGAACGATCCAAACATCAAGCCGCATTCCTATGCCGCCTACGAGGATGATTTCCGTGAGTTCATGGTTGAGGCAGATATTCCCGTTGACAAGGAACTTCCTCCGGCGCCGGCAGCTGAAAAAAAAGAGGAGGTCACTGAATAATGGCTATTCCAAAAGTAGAAAATCTGCGGGCTGCTGTTGCCACAGAGCCCAATATGTTTACCGGTGCCATTCCCAGAAAGGAGTGGCAGGACACCTTCACGGAATTCAAGGAAGGCAATTTCGCCTATCCGGCCAAGCCCGAAATGGTGGAATATCACAAGATGCCCAACCCCCGCATCTGGTCTCCGGACGAGGACGACTGGAAATTGCCGGACGGCTGGGAAGATATCATCTTAAACGGCCTCAGGGAGAGACTGGACAAATTCCGCTCCCTCAAGGTCTTCATGGACAGCTGTGTCCGCTGCGGCGCCTGTGCGGATAAATGTCATTTCTTCCTGGGCACCGGCGATCCCAAGAACATGCCGGTGCTGCGCGCCGAGCTGCTGCGCTCCGTCTACCGTAACGAGTTCACGGTGGGCCGCAAACTCCTGGGCAAGATGCAGGGCAACCGTCCCATGACCGCCAAGGTCCTTAAGGAATGGTTCATGTACTCCTACCAGTGTACGGAGTGCCGGCGCTGCTCGGTGTTCTGCCCCTACGGCATCGACACCGCTGAAATCACCATGATGCTGCGCGAGCTCCTGCATCTGGTGGGTGTGGGTATCAACTGGATCCTGGAGCCGGCTGCCAACTCCAACCGCACCGGTAACCATATGGGTCTGCAGCCCCATACCTTTAAAGACAACATCGGCTACCTGGTGGACGACGTCAAGGAGATCACCGGCATTGACGTGCACCCCACCTTCAACCGCAAGGGCGCCGAGATCCTCTTTATCACCCCCTCGGCCGATGTCTTTGCCGAGCCCGGCATCTACACCTTCATGGGCTATCTGCTGCTCTTTGAGCATATCGGCCTGGACTACACCCTGAGCACCTATGCCTCGGAGGGCGGTAACTTTGGTCTCTTCACCTCCAACGAGATGATGAAGAAGCTCAACGCCAAGATGTATGCCGAGGCCAAGCGTCTGGGGGTCAAGTGGATCCTGGGCGGCGAGTGCGGTCATATGTGGCGGGTCATCCATCAATACATGGACACCATGAACGGCCCGGCCGACTTCATGGAGGTGCCCAAGAGCCCCATCACCGGCACGGTCTTTGAGAATGCCAGCTCCACCAAGATGGTCCATATCTCCGAGTTCACCGCGGATCTGATCAAGCATGGCAAGCTCAAGCTTGATCCCAAGCGTAACGCCCACCGCGTCCCCACTTTCCATGATTCCTGCAACCCGGCCCGGGCCATGGGTCTGATGGATGAGCCGCGCTACATTCTCGACAATGTGGTGCCCAAGTGGCATGAGATGAACGAGAACTGTATCCGTGAAAAGACCTACTGCTGCGGTTCCGGAACCGGCCTCAACACCGGTGAGATCATGGAGCTGCGCATGCGGGCCGGCCTGCCCCGCGCCAATGCGGTGCAGGACGTCAACCAGAGATTCGGGGTCAACTGTCTGGCCACGGTCTGTGCCATTGACCGGGCCACCCTGACCACGCTCATGGATTACTGGCTGCCGCCCACCGGCGACGATCCCATGGCCACCTCTGACGTACCGGTAGCCGGCATATCAGAGCTGGTGGGCAACGCCCTGGTCATGGACGGTGAAATTGAAAACAGGGAACAAGGCCTGCGCTTTGAAGAACTGATAACTACGGAAACGGAGGGCTAATCAATGTACGATAAAGGTAAAGTACTGATCGGATTGGCTATTTTCCTTGTTCTGGCCCTGTCCGTTGTCGGTTACAACATGACTGCCGGCGACCATAAAAAGCCGGAACCGGAAAAGCCCAAGGGATATACCGCCTGTGTCCAGGATACCGACTACATGAAATCAAGCCACATGGTTCTTTTGAATGAATGGCGCGATGAGGTTATCCGGGAAGGCAAACGTGAAAAAATAACAACTGCCCAGGGGATTGTGGTGGAAAAGAGTCTGCAGAACGGCTGTATGCACTGCCATACCAGCAAAGTGAAATTCTGTGACACCTGTCACGAATACGCCTCTGTCAAGCCCTACTGCTGGGACTGCCACCTTGCGCCGGTTGAACCTGCTGACGGTAAGGAGGCCCAATAATGGATAATAGACGAAGAAAATTCCTGAAACTGGCCGGTCTCACAGCTGCGGCCGGTGTTGCTGTCCCCATGCTGGGCTCCAGGGCCCAGGCCGTAAGCGGCCATGGCGCCCCTGCGGCCCACGGCGGCGACGGCCACCATGAAGAGGCCCCCACAGGGGTACGCTACGGGATCGTTATCGACAGCGGCAAATTCCATGACAATCCCGGCCTGGCCGAGAAATGTCAGAAGGTGTGCCACGACTATCATAACGTCCCCAAATTCCCCAACAGCAAGGACGAGATCAAATGGATCTGGACGGACAAGTTCCCCAACGTCTTTCCTGGGCACAGCCATTACAAAAAGGATGACCGGCTCAGTTCCATGAACATCCTGGCCCTCTGCAACCATTGTGACAGCCCTCCCTGTGTCCGGGCCTGTCCCACCGGGGCGACCTTCAAGAACAGCGAAGGGGCCGTCATGATGGACTTCCATCGCTGCATCGGCTGCCGTTTCTGTATGGCGGCCTGCCCCTACGGAGCTCGTTCCTTTAACTGGCGCTCACCCCGCGGTTCCGAGGATGGCAAGCCCTTCATCGAGAACTACAACCAGGCGTTTCCCTCCAGGATGCGCGGTGTTGTGGAGAAATGTTCGCTCTGTTCCTGGCGGACCAAGCAGGGCAAAGATCCGCTCTGTGTTGAAGAGGCCAATAAGGGAGTTGAAGGCGCCATGGTATTTGGTGACCTGAATGATCCGCATTCCGAGATATCCAAGGTATTACGGCAGCGGTTCACCATTCAGCGCAAGCCTTCTCTTGGTACAAAACCGTCAATTTTCTACATTATCTGAGGTGCATCATGGTTGATAAAGTATTGAAAGGAAACGGACTGTACTGGGGCTGGCTTACCCTGCTGCTCATGATTATGGGCGCAGGTGCTATTGCCTATCTGGTTCAGTTCAATTACGGCCTTGGCGCCACCGGCATGAGCCGAGACGTGACCTGGGGTATCTACATCTCCCAGTTCACCTTCCTGGTGGGTGTTGCCGCCGGTGGTCTGATGCTGGTACTGCCCTATTACCTGCATGACTACAAGGCCTTTGGCCGCATCACCCTGCTGGGTGAATTCATGGCCATTGCGGCCGTGATCATGTGTCTGATGTTCATTATTGCCGATCTGGGCCAGCCCATGCGGGCCATGAACGTCATTCTCCATCCCAGCCCCAACTCCATGCTCTTTTATGACATGATCGTCTTGAACGGCTATCTCTTCTTGAACCTCCTCTGTGGTTTTGTGATCCTGTCGTCGGAGTATAGAGGCATCAAATACCCCAACTGGGTAAAGCCCTTTATCTATCTCTCCATCCCCTGGGCCATCTCCATCCACACAGTAACGGCGTTTCTCTACTGTGGTCTGCCCGGGCGTCATTTCTGGCTCACCGCTGTTCTGGCCCCCCGCTTTCTGGCCTCGGCCTTTGCAGCCGGACCTGCCCTGCTCCTGGTTATCGCCCTCATCATGAAGCGTACTGCTAATTTTGATGTGGGTCAGACCGCCAAGGACAAGCTGGTGACCATTATCGGTTATGCCGCTATCATCAACTTCTTCCTCCTGGGCTGTGAGGTCTTTGTTGGCTACTATTCCAACATTCCCGGCCATATGCACACCCTGGACTACCTTTTCTTCGGTCTTGTCGACCACACCACCGGCGTGATGCACAATAACCTGGTGCCCTTTATGCGCGCCTCAGTGGCCATGGGCATTCTCGGCATCATCATGCTCTTTATTGCCCGGCGCCAGAAATCAGATGCCATGCTGGCCACCAGCTGTATTCTGATTTTCGTGGCCTTCTGGATCGACAAGGGCCTGGGCCTGGTACTGGGGGGATTTGTACCCACCCCCATGGAGCATGTTGTTGAGTATGTACCCACCGTTGTTGAGCTCACCGTGACGGCCGGCGTCTGGTCCACCGGCTTTTTCATTCTCACTCTGCTCTACAAGCTGGTTGTTGCGGTAAAACGTGATTCAGAAGCAAATCTGAAGATCAGTTAACCCCTCCGGCCCCCGGCCGGCGCTGTTGACCGCTCTTTTTATTTGTTAAAAAAAGCAGGCTCTCTTTTTAGAGAGCCTGCTTTTTTTTTGACCGCTGCCTGAGGCCAGTACTCCGTAAAACTTAAATGTACGTCTACAATTTCGTTATTGCAGTGGTTAAAGGCAGAGTTGCATAAATATACGAACCTTCGAGTGATACACTGCACTAGGCCCTTGTTTTGCCTATTCCAGCCAGCCGGGCCAAGGGTGGTCTTAAGGGCCTGACCAGACACAATTATTTTCCACTATGGTTTGCATCTTTTCCACAAGTCGCGATAGGATGAAATATAAGGGGCAACGGCCGCCTGGGATCCCTCTGCAGCTGGAGGCCCAAGCCCATGGAACGCAAAAGGCAGGCGATCGTCTCAGCCAGGCTGTTTTGCCCTGAAATCGGGGAGGTATTACAAAATGCCCAAAAACATCTTCGTCATCGGCCTTGATCCCTTTCACCTCCAAATGATGCAATGCATCCACCATGCAGAGGGGTATACCTTTCACGGGCTGCTCAACTACGAGGAAGTGATCACCCCTTTGGACTACCCTTTTCAGGAGATGCTGGATCAGGCCAGGCAGCAACTGGCTGCCTTTCCCGGCACCGTGGACGGCATCATTGTCCACTGGGATTTTCCGGCCAGCACCATGCTGCCTCTCCTCTGTGCGGAGCGCGGCCTGCGCTCCGCCTCCATGGAAAGCGTCCTCAAATGCGAACATAAATATTGGGCCCGACTGGAGCAGCAGAGGATTGTTCCCGACTTCACTCCCGGCTTTGCCGCTGTGAATCCTTTTGATCCAAAGGCCCTGGAGAAGCTGCCGCTTCCCCTGCCCTTCTGGCTGAAACCGGTCAAGGCCTTCGCCTCCTATCTGGGCTTCCGGATCGACACCCAGGAGGAGTTTGAAGCGGCAATGGGGCAGATCCGCACCAACATCCGGCGGATAGGAGACCCCTTTAATGTCGCCCTCAGTTACGTGGATCTGCCGCCGGAGATCAAGGATATTGACGGCAACTGGTGTATTGCTGAGGAGATTGTCAGCGGTAAACAATGCGGCATTGAGGGTTTCATGTTTGAGGGCCAGGTGGCGGTGCACGGGGTGGTCGATTGCGTCAAGGATGCCAGAAATCAGAGTTTTACCCGTTACGAGTATCCTTCTGTGTGGCCGGAGTCGGTGCAACAGCGCATGAAGGATGCCTCGGCACGACTTTTCCAGCACATCGGCTTTGACAACTCCCCCTTTGGCGTCGAGTTTTTCTGGGATGAGGCCACCGACAAGCTCACCCTCCTTGAGGTCAACACCCGCATATCCCAGTCCCATTCTGATCAGTTCATCAAGGTGGAAGGCGTCTCCAACCACGAGGTGGCGGTGGATATCGCCCTGGGCCGGCAACCGGAAATCGGCCGCAAGGCAGGGAAATACCGTACCGCAGCCAAGTTCCTGCTGCGCAAATACGCGGATGCCCATGTCCGGCGGGTGCCCACAGACCAAGAGATCGCCGCCCTGGAGTCCGAATTCCAGGACAGTATCATCAAAATATTGGTCCAGCCGGGGGCACGCCTTTCAGACCTGCGGGATCAGGACAGCTATAGTTTCGAGATCGCCAACATCTTTCTGGGGGCACAGAACCAGGATGAACTGGTGGAGAAGTATCAGAACCTGGCAAAACGCCTTTGTTTCGAGTTCTCCGACCATGAGCCCCCTGAGCAGCTGCAATTTGAAAAAATACGCTACTGATGCGCATTATTGAAGAATTTCCATACCCCGTTGAGGTGATTGAGCATACCTTGATCCCCATGACCGACGGCATCAGCCTGGCGGCGCGCATCTGGCTGCCCAAAGATGCGGCCAGCACTCCCCTTCCCGCCATTCTCGAATACATTCCCTATCGAAAACGCGATATTACCCGGGCCCGCGACAGCCAGAACTTCCACTATCTCGCCGGCCACGGCTATGTCTGTGCGCGCGTTGATCTCCGCGGCTCCGGGGACTCAGAAGGGGTCATGGTGGATCAATACCGGCAACAGGAGATGGATGACGGCCTGGCCGTGATCCGCTGGCTTGCCGAACAGCCCTGGTGTAACGGTCGGGTGGGCATGATGGGGATCTCCTGGGGCGGTTTCAACAGTCTGCAAATTGCGGCTCTGCAACCGCCGGCATTGAAGGCGATTATCACGGTCTGCTCCACGGACGATCTCTACAGGGACAACATGCATTACATGGGGGGCTGCCTGCTTTCAGACAATCTCTCCGAGGCCACCACCATGTTTTCCATCAATACCTCGCCGCCGGACCCGGAATTGGTGGGCAGGCGCTGGCGCGACATGTGGCTGGAACGGCTGGCGGGCAGCGGTCTGTGGCTGGAGACCTGGCTCAAACACCAGCGCCATGACCATTACTGGCGCCACGGCTCCATTGCCGAGAATTACGGGGCCATCCGCTGCCCGGTGATGACCGTGGGGGGCTGGGCGGACGGCTACACCAATGCCGTCTTCCGGCTGCTGCAGCATCTGGAGGTTCCCCGGCTGGGGCTCATCGGTCCCTGGGGCCATAATTACCCGCATCAGGGCGTACCCGGACCGGCCATCGGCTTCCTGCAGGAGAGCCTGCGCTGGTGGGACCACTGGCTCAAAGAAAAAGAAACCGGCATTATGGAGGAACCGATGCTGCGCGCCTGGATGCTCGATTCCGCCCCGCCCACCACCCAATATTCCTGTCGCTCCGGCCGCTGGATAGCCGAGGCGAGCTGGCCCACCGCCAATGTGCATTGGCAGGAAATGGCCCTGGCGCCGGCCCGCCTCTGCAGCGTCCGAGAGAAACGGCGCAAGGAAGACGCCTCGCAGACCATCCAGTCGCCCCTCAGCGTGGGGCTCTTTGCCGGTAAATGGTGCTCCTATACCTACGCCCCTGATCTGCCCTACGACCAGCGCGAGGAGGACGGCGGGGCCCTGGTCTATGAAAGCGAGCCCTTCACCGCCCCCCTGGAGATCCTGGGGGCCCCGGCCGTGGAACTGGACTTTTCCTCCAACCGGCCGGTGGCCATGGTGGCCATCCGGCTTTCCGATGTGGCCCCGGACGGCAAGGCAACCCGGGTGACCTATGGCCTGCTCAACCTGTGCCACCGCAACGGCCATGCCGAACCAGAACCACTCATCCCCGGCCAGCGTTACCAGGTCCGGGTCAAGATGAACCATATCGGCCAGGCCTTTCCCCGCGGCCACCGGATCCGCATCTCCATCTCCACCTCCTATTGGGCCCTGGCCTGGCCCCCACCCCAAGCGGTCTGTCTCACCATATACACCCGGCGCAGCACCCTGCTGCTGCCGGTCCGGCAGCCGCACTATGTGGACAGCACCATCACCTTTCCAGAGGCAGAGGCGGCTGCCGCTCCCCTGATAAGCAGGCTGGAAGCAAAGCATCATAACTGGCAGGTCCACCGCAACCTGGCGGCGGACATCTCGACTCTGGAGGTCATCAAGGACGAGGGCAGCTACCGCCTCCACGAGATCGATCTGGATATCAGCGACCGGACCTGGGACTGGTATACCTGCCAGGGCGACGACTTCAGCTCACCAAAGGGCGAAACCCGCACCGAACGCTCCTTTCGCCGCGGCGACTGGTTCGTGCGGACCACCACCCGCACCATCCTCACCGCCGACCAAACCCATTTCTACATCCATGCCGAACTGGACGCCTTTGAAGAGGGGAATAAACGGATCTTCTCAAAAAACTGGGACTATACCATTCCCCGTGATTTGGGCTGAGCAGCCCGCTTCTTTCAGCAGCACGAGCCTGCTCCCCTCTCTTTTTTGTCGGCCATGCCGTCCCCTTCCTGGCCAGCCCGGCAAAAACCGGACCAGGAAGAGGCCCAAACACCCACCTGCCCACTTTTTATTTGCTGTTTTAGAGGTTCCGCTTTATGAGTGAGAAGGGCGGATCTTTTCTGCCCCTCTCTCGTTGTCATGGCAGCCCGGTAAGCAGCAAGGAGCGCCCGGCAAAAAGAGATCACCCGCTCACCCGTACCCCTCTCTTGTAGATTTTATGAACACATCCATTCTTGATCTTATCGGCAACACCCCCATGGTTCCCATTCGCCGTTTAAATAAGAACCCCAAGGTGCAGATCTTTGCCAAACTGGAATCCATGAACCCGGGCGGTTCTGTCAAGGACCGCATCGGCAAATTCATGATCGAGGCCGCTGAAAAGTCAGGGGCCCTTACCAAGGATAAAATCGTACTGGAGGCCACCAGCGGCAACACCGGCATCGCCCTGGCCATGGTCTGTGCGGTGAAGGGCTATCGCTGCATGCTGGTGATGTCGGAATCCGCCTCCATTGAGCGCCGCAAAATCATGGCCGCCTATGGCGCGGAGATCCTCCTCACCCCGGCCAAGCGCTCCACAGACGGGGCCATTGAGCAGGCCTATGCCATGGTCCGCGAGGAGCCGGACAAGTATTTTCTCACGGATCAGTTCAACAATAATGCCAACTGGCAGACCCATGTGGAGAGTACCGGGCCGGAGATATGGGAACAGACCGGGGGCCAGGTCACCGATATTGTCGCCACCCTGGGCACCAGCGGCACGGTGATGGGCCTGTGTCAATATTACAGCACCAGACATCCCCAGGTGCGGGTCACGGCTGTTGAACCCTATCTGGGCCACAAGATCCAGGGCCTCAAGAACATGAAGGAGTCGTACAAGCCGGGGATTTTTGACAAGAACAAGCCGTACCAGATCAGCAATATCCATGACGAAGAGGCCTTTGAGATGGCCCGCACCCTGGCCCGGGAAGAGGGCCTTTTCATGGGCATGAGTTCCGGCTGCGCCATGGCTGCCGCCCTCAAAAGGGCGGCAGAGATGGAAGAAGGCGTGCTGGTGGTCCTCTTCCCTGACAGCGGCGAAAAATACCTCTCCACCGAGCTCTTTTCCCAGAAATCCGCCGAGGTGGAAGAGACCTCCAGGCTGCGGTTCTACAACTCCCTCAAACGCAAAAAGATCCCCTTTGAACCCCTTTCCTCCCAGAGGGTCACCTTTTACGCCTGCGGCCCCACCACCCATGAGGCCACCAATCTCAGCCACTGTCGCCGCTTTATCGTTGCCGACCTGATCCACCGCACCCTGGCTGCCAGGGGCTATCATGTCGATTTTCTGATGAATTTTACGGATCTCGACGACAACACCATTGCCGGTGCTGAAAACAGCAATCAGTCTGTGGCCCAGTTCACCGCGCCCTACATGGAGGCCTTCCGCAGCGACATGGCGGCCCTGGGCATGAAAGAACCCGTCACCATGCCCAAGGCCTCGGATTATGTGGAGCGGATGATTGAAATCGCCCATGACCTCATCCACAAAGGCTATGCCTATGAGCTGCACGGCTCCATCTATTTCGATATCTCGAAATTCGGCGAATATGGCAGACTCTCCAGGGTGGATCTGGACAAGATCAGAAGCGGCCAGTCCGTTGATCTGGATGAATATGAGAAGCACAGCCCCCTTGATTTCACCCTGATGAAACGCTCCACCTTGAGCGAGCTGAAGCAGGGCATCTTTTTCCAGACCGATTTCGGCAATATGCGGCCCGGCTGGCATATCGAATGTGCGGCCATGACCCTGAGCCATCTGGGCGACACCATGGATATCCATACCGCCAGCCGCAACCTCATCTTCCCCCATCACGAAAATGAGAATGCCATTGCCAAGGCCTTAACCGGCAAACCGCTGGCCAATTACTGGCTCCACTCGGAGCTGCTCTTGAAAGACGGCAAGATGATGAGCGCTGAAAACTCCAACATCATCACCCTGGCTGAAGTCCGGGCCGAGGGTTTCAGCAACCGGGAGGTGCGTTTTTTCCTCCTGCGCCACCATTACCGCAAGCCCATTGAGTTCAGCTTTGCCAAACTGACCGCCGCCCGGGTGAGCCTGCGGCGCCTGGATGAGTTCTGCAAGAAACTGCTCTGTCTGGCGCCGGGCAACCCCCATCCCGAGGTGGCCACCTTTCTCACCCGCCTTGAAAATACCTTTTTTGCGGCCATGGATGATGATATGAATATCTCCAAGGCCCTGGGGGGCCTTTTTGATTTCATCAAGAAGGTCAACGGCATCCTGGCCAACGGCCAGCTGGGCGCCGACCAGAAAAAATATATCCTGGAAACCCTGGAGAAGATCAATTCCCTGGTCAACATCATGGTCCTGGAGGAATGCCCCCTGAACCCGGAGATCAACGAGCTGATCAAGAAACGGGAAGAGGCCCGGAAAAGCAAGGATTGGCAGAGTGCGGATGCGGCCCGCCGCCGACTTGAGGAAAAAGGCATTATCATCACCGACACGGCCACCGGCCCGGTCTGGTGTCTCAGTGCAGGAAGCTGTCAGGCCTGCGGGGCCGGCAAATGTGCACAGAAATGAAGACCCCTTTCAGCTTTTCTTCGGTTTCCGGCGCAGCCCGTCAACAAGGTGGCGCAGGGCCATGAAGGGGTGACGCACGATCATGGTGGGGCCGATCTCCCGCATCACCTGCCGCACCCGCTGCCGCATCACCGGTTTATAACAATGGATCGGGCACTTGCCGCAGGTGGTCTTGCCCTCTTGAAAGGGACAGGCGCCCAGCCGCTTGAGGGCGTACTCTTCAAGCTCCCGGCAGGCAGGGCAGATTTCCCGGCCTCCGCCATGGTGCCGGCGGCAGTAAAGACGGATCATGGCCTGGATGGTCCCGGCCTCTGAAGCCATACGGCCCTTAACCGGCAACGCCATCCCAGCCCCAGCCGGAGATAATCAGCATCACCCCCAGGGCGATGAGCAGATAGTAGATAATGGTCAGATAGGTCTTGGTGGCCAGCCTCTTGTAAAACTGGGCGCCCAGAACGACACCGGCCAGCACCGGCAGGGCGCTCACGGCAAACAGGAGCAGGACATGGGGGGTGGTGAGACCGTTCACCGCATGGGCCGCCAGGGCCAGCACCGTAATGAACAGAAAAAAGGAGGAAAGGGTGGCCTTGATCTGCTCCTTGGTCCAGCCGGTGAGGGTGATATAAATAATAACAGGCGGCCCCCCGGTACTGAAGGCGCTGCCCAGGGTGCCGGCGGCAAAGCCGGCCACCAAGGCCCAGCCCTGGCCAACGCGCTTGCGGATCCGACGACCGGCCAGGCAGTAAAGGGCATAGGCAATGATCACCACCCCCAGACACAACTTCATGATGGCCGGATTCATCGTTTTCAGAAGGGTGACGCCGACATAGATCCCGGGCAGACAGCCGACAACCAGGGGCAGGAGCTTGCGCCATTCCAGATGCCTTTTCAGCTCCAGGGAGAGAAAAAGGTTGATGATCAGGCCGTTTAACAGGGTGAGGGTAACCGCCTCCCTGACATCCAGCACCAGGGCGAGAAGAGGCATGGCCAGCAGGGCGGCGCCAAAGCCGGAGACCCCCTGGAGAAGACCGGCGCTGAAAAAAACCAAGGAGATAATGAGATATAAGGACATGGGCGCCTCTTCTTTTTCATAAGGGGGAAGGAAGGATCATTATAGAGCCAAACCATATTGCAGGCGGCTTTGTCAACAAGAGGCTGGCCGGCCCCGCACATGGAGGGGCCGGGTGAAAAATCTTGTTTCATGGCAATTGATACGGTATATAAGGGAGCAACGAGCGCGCCCGTAGCTCAGCTGGATAGAGCATCGGCCTTCTAAGCCGAGGGTCGCAGGTTCGAGTCCTGCCGGGCGCACCATAAAATTGACAAGAAAAAGGCAAGATACACGTATCTTGCCTTTTTCTTTTATGAGGTGATAGCCGCTGCCCTGCAGCCTGCCGGGTGCATCATGCTCCCCCTTTCCTGCTCTTATCCCGTGCCTCCGGGGCGTCTTTACGCCCCCTTGCGCCCTTGCAAATCCCTTTTCAAACTCTCTTTCCGGGCCCTGCAGCCTTTTCCGGCGGCTCTGCCGCCCCTCCCGTTACGCTTCAGGTCCCTTCTTTTTTTTCTTCGGCCACAACTCAAGAAGGGCGGTCAGCCGGCTCCCCAGCAGAAATGATTTTTCCCGGGCCGCCCGCGAGATGAGGTAGAGGGCCAGCAACAGCACCAGGAGATTGGGGAGCCAGAGGGCAACGGCCACCGGCAGGACCTGGTTTTCCGCCAGGACATTGGCCAGGGAGACAAGGATCCAGTAGAAGACATAGGCCAGAAGGGCGAGGGGGATCCCGATGGCCCTTTTCCCTACCCCGGCCATGAGCCCGAAAACAAAGCCCAGCAGACTGAGGACAAAACAGCCCACCGGCAGCACCAGCCGTTCATAATACTCGATCTGAAACTCGATTCCCTCCTCACTGGTCAGCCCGGCCTGCCGGGCGTTCTCCTGCAGAGCCGCCATGGACATGCCTTTTTTGCTGAGCCGCCCTTTTTTCTCCTCCAGCCCCAGGGGTAAACGAATGGGGATATCCAGCTCATAATCTTTAAAGAGGATGGTCTGGGTGGTGGCACCAACCGTGCGGTGGATGCTGCCCTCTTCCAGGACCAGGGAGAGAGACATATTGGCCAGGTCGGAGGTAATATGACCGCGCCGGGCCAGGGTGATCATGGGGGTGCCCTTGATGTTCATATCCGCCATGTAGACCCCGGCCCACTGGCCGGTCTCCTTGTTTACCTGGTCGGCGTAGATCACATAGTCGCCCAGGCCCTCACTGAACTCCCTGGCCTTGACCCCCTTGCTCACCTTCTCCTTGACCAGATTGAACATCATCTCCTGCATGGCATGCTCAGAGGCCGGATTAAGGACAAGGGCACTGTAGCCGGTCAACAAACCGGTGGCCAGGGAGACCACCAGCACCGCCGGCAGCATCCGGCCTATACCGATGCCGGCCGCCTTCAGGGCCATGATCTCGCCATCATTCGCCAACCGGGTAAAGGCCACCACCACGCCGAACATACTGGACATGGGAATGCTGTAGAGGAGCATGTTGGGAAAAAAATAAGCAAAAAGACGAACAAAATCGCCGAAGCCGATCCCCAGATCAACAATGACATTTAAAAAGGGGATGAGACGGCCCAGGAAGAAGATGCCGTTGATAATCAGAAGACTGGCAAAAAAAGGCCCCAGCATCTCTCTGATGAGATAGCTGTTGAGTAAAAAGGGATAGCCTCGTTTACGCCGCATAGGGGAATTCAGCTTCAGTATAGGGAGAGGGAGAAAGAGAAATCAGCCATTAATGACACTGGACCAGCCGCTCATGATCTCTTCTTTTTCACCATGGAGCTTTTGGGCAATCTGCTTGACCTGGCCGCTGTCCAGGCCAAGGACCTTGGGTACCATTATTTTGGGCAGGGGACCCACCCCCTTCCAGCCGATCTGCAGCTGGATGGTGATGGCGTCGGCGAGATTAATGGCGGCTGCCGCCTGGACCTGATCTCCGGCCTTCTGGGGATGGTGATGAAAACGGATACCATTGACCACCAGGGCACCCAGCTTCCAGCGATAGGCGAGATAGGCCCCGATTTCGCCATGGCCCAGACCATATTTTTCCTCCGCCTCGGCGAGAGAGATCCCCTCCTTCCCCGCACTGTCCAGAATAGCATGCAGCTCATCCGGAAAATAGAGGCAAAAAAGAATACGGCCGATATCGTGCAGCATGCCCACAGTGAACATCTCTTCCGGATCCAGGCCAGGCACCTCCTGGGCAATCATTTTGGCACAGGTGGCAACGCCGATGGAGTGGAGCCATATATCCACGGCGTCAAACTCATCAAAGCCCAGATCATCACAAAAGATTCCAGAGAGGGAGAGACCGATGACTATATTGCGGACCTCATCAAAACCAACCGTGACAATGGCCCGCGCCAGGCTGGAAATCTCCGTGCCTGCCCCGTAGGCCGCCGAGTTGGCAATCTTGAGGACCTTGGCGGTGAGCATGGGATCTTCCTTGATAATCTCCTCCAGCTTGGCCGCTGAGGCGGATGCCGAATCCAGGCTGGACAAAACCGCCTGCATGGTATGGGGGATGGTGGGCAGATCTTCTATGGAATCCAGGCGGTCAACTAATGATGGCGGCATAATATTACTCATAATGAGTGGAATTTGTTCTTAACAACTGGGCCATACTAACACGACAGGGCCGGAGATTAAATTTCTTTTTTGAGGCCCAAAGGCAATCGACAATCGCTTTGACAGCCCCCAGAGCAACATGCTATAGTTTGCCATTTTTTGCCTGTTATTGTTACGCTCTGCGCCCTTGCCGGCCCTTCCCTTTTGCCCAGGAGAAAACCATGAAAACCGAGATATCAAAAGCCCTCTTTGCCCAGGCCCAGAAACTGATCCCAGGCGGGGTCAACAGCCCGGTGCGGGCCTGTAAATCCGTGGGCTGTGATCCTCGGTTCATTGCCAGGGCCGCAGGCTCGAAGATATATGATGTGGACGACAATGCCTATATCGACTTTATCTGCTCCTGGGGCCCCATGATCCTTGGCCACAACCATCCGGCCGTGGTGGCGGCCATTACCAAGGCCCTGGCCGACGGCACCAGTTTCGGCGCCCCCTCCCCCCTGGAGGTGGAACTTGCCGAGCTGGTCACCGAGGCCCTGCCCTCTGTGGACATGGTGCGCTTTGTCAGCTCCGGTACCGAGGCCACCATGAGCGCCCTGCGTCTGGCCCGCGGCTATACGGGCAAAAAAATGGTGGTGAAATTTGACGGCTGCTACCACGGCCATGCCGACTCCTTCCTGGTCAAGGCCGGCTCCGGCCTCATCACCCTGGGCATCCCCGGCAGCCCCGGCGTGCCCGATGACATCGTCAAGAACACCCTCTCCATCCCCTATAATGATATAGAGATTCTTGAAAAAACCCTCAGGGACGACTCCCTGGATATCGCCTGCCTCATCATGGAGCCGGTGGCGGCCAACATGGGCGTGGTCCTGCCCCAGCCGGGATTCCTGCAGAAGGTACGCGCCCTCACCGAGGAGCTCGGCATTGTTCTTATCTTTGACGAGGTGATCACCGGCTTCCGCCTGAGCTATGGCGGCGCCCAGGCCAAATTCAACATCATGCCGGACCTCACCTGCCTGGGCAAGATCATCGGCGGCGGCCTGCCCGTGGGCGCCTATGGCGGCAAAGAGGAAATCATGCGACAGATCTCTCCGGAAGGACCGGTCTATCAGGCCGGCACCCTCTCCGGCAACCCCTTGGCCATGGCAGCCGGGGCGGCCACCTTGAAGGAACTCAAAAAACCAGGTTTTTACGAGGCCCTGGACGCCAAGGCGGCCACCTTCGCGGCCGAACTGAGTGCCCTTACCAAAAAATACCAGATCCCGGCCACCTTGAACCGGGAGGGCTCGGTGATGACGGCCTTCTTTACCGAGGGACCGGTGACTGATTTTGAGTCCGCCATGACCGCGGACACCGAAGCCTTTGGTCTTTATTACCGCGGGATGCTGGAGCAGGGCATCTACCTGGCCCCTTCGCAGTTTGAAGGCGCCTTTATTTCTGCGGCCCATACGGATGAAGATCTTGCCCAAACCCTGGAGGCCGCTGAATCGGTATTCAGTAAACAGCAGGGCAAATAACGACCACCAAAAACATCACAGAAACAGGATAATAAAATAAATGGCAGCTGCAGGAATCGGTATTTATACCTGCTCTTTTATTTAATTACCTCTCAAAAATGAATTGACTTAGCCCTTGGGGCGTGCTAATTCTTGCCCATAATTGACACCTATGGCAACTGTAATAAATGAATGGCGCGTCATTATTAGGCGCTCACAGGAATTTCCATGGGTGAGACCCGTAAGTATATCATTAAGCTGGTGGGTGATTTCGGCAGCGTCGGCATGACCATTTCCCTCTGTATTTTTATCGGGGTGGGCGCCGGTCACTACCTGGACAAAAATATCCTGGGCAGCCGCTATGAACCGTGGCCGACCTTGATCGGCCTGGCTCTCGGTGTGGCAGCAGCCTTTAAAAATCTCTATGACCTCGCCACTCGCCAGGAATGGAAAGATGACCAGAAAGATTGATCTTGCCGGTACCGATATCTCCATTGCCAGGATTGAGCGGCTTAACTGGTTGTTCACCGCCCTGATGGCCCTGGCCGGCGGTCTTTTTTTCAGCCTCCTGGCCGCCAAATCGATTTTGGTGGGGGGCATGATCGCCAACATCAGCTTCACCCTGATGAAACGGGATACCCTCAAGGCGATGCAAGGGCCTTTGAGCTCTGTCAAGTTGATATTTTTATTGAAGTATTACGTCAAGCTTCCGGCCTTGGCCCTGCTTCTCTACTTTGTTATTAAACATGGCCAGCTGGCCATTGCTGGCCTGCTGATCGGTCTGTCCTCAGTGGTATTAAGCGTCGGCTACACGGCGGTGTGCGAATTTATAAGGTATTCCGGCTCAAAAAAAAAGAATCTTGAGCCGGGAATTGTGGATAAAGGGCATGGGAGCTGTATTTAGCCCGCTATCCACTTCGATTTTCTAGGAAAGAGGAGAAGAAATGGAACATCCAATACTATTTATTTCTGTGATTCTGCAGATGCTCGGCTTACCGGTACCCCACACCATGCCGGAAGGAATGCTCAACACCACCCTCAGCATCGAGACATTCACCACCCCTCACATGAGCTACACCTTTTTCGTCATGCTCTTCCTGATTGTCGTTACCAAACTTACAGTCGGTAAAATGGAGATGATCCCCGGTGGCGGCCAGAATTTCTGGGAGGCCATTATCGGTTTTATTGAAGAGTTTTATGCGGAAAATCTCGGTGTGGAGCATGCCAAAAAGCTCTTCCCCCTGATCACCACCTTTGCCCTCTATATTCTGCTGGCCAATCTCATGGGCCTGATGCCAGGTTTCATGTCCCCCACCTCCAACCTCAATATCACCCTGGGCTGCACCCTGATCGTCTGGTTCTATCATCACTATCTGGGGCTGCGCACCCATGGCCTTAAATACATCAAACACTTCACCGGCCCCATGCTGTTGCTCACCCCGCTGATGCTGCCCATTGAGCTCATCAGTAACATGGCCCGTGTCCTCTCTCTCTCCATTCGTCTTTTCGGTAACATCATGGCGAAAGAGACCCTGCTGGCCATTTTATTCCTGTTGGCGGGCGCCTATTTCGGCCCCCTGCCCATCCTCTTGCTCGGTGTTTTGGTTTCCTTTGTCCAGACCATGGTTTTTGTTCTCCTCACCCTGGTCTACTTCAGAGGCTCCCTTGAGCATGCCCATTAAGAATTCTGACAGCCGTATGGTTGTTTATTATTAGGAAGAAGGCCAAAAAACTACTTACTTTCCTTAAGGAGGAAAAAAATGAAAAAAGTTAGCATTATGACTGCAATGATGGTTCTTGGCATGACCGGTGTTTCCATGGCTGCCGAGGCTGGCACTGTTGCCGCTTCCGGTGGTATCTCCAACATGGCTCTGGTTTGTATCGCTGCTGCCCTTTCCGTTGGCCTTGCCGCCCTTGGTTGTGGTCTTGGTATGGGTGCCGCCTGTGAGGGTGCCTGCCAGGGTACTGCTCGTAACCCAGAGGCTTCCGGTAAAATCACCGTAACCATGATTCTTGGTATGGCCCTCATCGAGTCCCTGACCATTTATGGTCTGGTTATCTCCCTGATTCTGCTCTACGCAAACCCCCTCAAAGAATTCATGTAAGATTTCTTTGCGGTGCAGGGGCCTTACGCCACCTGCAGGTTACACGGGTTCCAAGGGCTGCGGATTTTTTTCCGCAGCCCTTTTTTTATTCTCTCCCCTCGGCCCCTATGCTGACACCAGCGCTGTTGGGCATTATGGTGCGGCCGGCATGGCCCTGTGACAGGGCGGAACCGGAGAGAGTCATTCCCAAAATGCTCTCCGGGTGAGCCACCTTTCTTCTCTGAAAAGGGTGGGGTCTCCTTTTGATGGCTATTCTCAGTGCTTTTCCTGCCCGTCTTGGTATATTCAAGGCCGGCGTTCTACATCCCCGGCCCAAGAAGGCAAACTCAAACCCCGTTTTTTTTTGTGCGCATGAATCAAGAACAAGGGATTATCACCCCCATACGGCTGCCCCATGAACCGGAGATCAAGGGCAGCTGCCTGCTCCTGATCAATCCCTTTGAGGCCCATTATGCGGCAACCATCACCAAAAAGAAGGGGGGCCGCCTCCACCATCTCTTCCATGCTCAGCTCATGGCCTTTGCTGAAGAAGCGCCCTTTTCCTATTGGGCCGGACCGGCGGTGGGTGCCCCCATGGCCGTCCTGACCCTGGAAAAACTCATTGCCCTGGGTTGCCGGAAAATAGTGGTGATGGGCTGGTGCGGCTCGCTGGTCCCCGAGCTCAAGGTGGGTGATATATTTCTGCCCACCTGGGGACAGAGCGAAGAAGGGGTCTCGGCCCATTATCCCCTGCCATGTCGTGCCCAGGCCGCCGCTTCCCTGCGCAGCCGGCTGCAGGACCATTTCCCCGAAGCGGTTCAGGGCCCGATCTGGACCACGGATGCCCCCTATCGGGAGCTCCCCAGTAAAATAAAGAAATTTGCCGGCCAGGGTATCAAGGGGGTGGATATGGAATTCTCCGCCCTCTGTACCGTGGCGGCCTTTCGCCAGATAGACCTGGCCGCGGTGATGCTGGTCTCAGACGAGCTCTATCATGAATCGTGGCAGCCCGGCTACACCAGCAAGACCTTTAAAAAGAAAAGCCACGCCCTTTTTGATCACCTCAGCTCCCTCCTGCCTTGCCTATGACAACCACAGCCACCACCATATTTCCCATTACCCTGGGATGCCCCAAAAATCGGGTGGATTCCGAGGTCATGCTGGGCCTCCTCCTTGAGGCGGGCTACCTGATCACCGCGGAGCCGGACCAGGCTGACATCCTGCTGGTCAACACCTGCGGCTTTATCCAGCCGGCCGTGGAAGAGGCCATCGACACCATACTGGATCTGGTTGCCGTCAAGAAGCAGCATCCCGGCATGAAGCTGGTGGTCACCGGCTGTCTGGTCCAGCGCTATGGCGTGGGCCTGCGGGGAGAGCTTCCTGAGGTGGATCTTTTCATCGGCACGGACGGCTTTCAGGATATTGTCGCCCACTTAAGCCGCCTGTCCACCGGCGAGGTGCTGGTCCATGCCCCGCCGCCCCTCTACGTCATGGACAGCCTGACCCCCCGCCGCCTCTCCACCCCGCCCCATCGCGCCTATCTGAAGATCACCGAGGGCTGCTCCAACAGATGCGCCTACTGCATGATTCCGGCCATCCGCGGCCCCCTGCGCAGCCGCACCATGGAGGATATTGTCCCAGAGGTGAGGGAACTCGACGCCCTGGGCCTGAAAGAACTCACCCTGGTGGGCCAGGATCTCACCGCCTACGGCCTGGATCTGGGGGCCGGCCATGCCGGCCTCCACCATCTCCTGGAACAGATCCTCACCCACTCCTCCATTCCCTGGCTGCGGCTGCTCTACCTCTATCCGGGCCGGCTCAGCGACCAGCTCCTTGACCTGATGGCCAGGGAAGAGCGGCTGCTCAACTATCTGGACATCCCCCTGCAGCATGTCTCGGAAAAGGTGCTGAAGGCCATGCGCCGTCCCTTTGGCAAGAAACATCTCCATACCCTTATCGAGCGCATCCGCAGCAAGGTGCCGGCGGCTGCCATCCGCACCACCTTCATGGTGGGCTTTCCCGGTGAAACAGATCAGGATGTCGAAGAGATTGCCGCCTTTCTCCGGGAATATGAGCTGCATAATGTCGGCGTCTTCACCTACAGCAACGAGGAAGGGTGCGCGGCTGAGCATCTGCCGGCCCAGGTGGAAGAGAAGGTCAAACAGGAGCGTTTTGACTATCTCATGGAGATCCAGTCGCACATCTCCGCCCGGATCAATCAGGGCTATGTGGGACGCACCCTTGAGGTGCTGGTGGAAGGGGTGAGCCAGGAGACCGAGCTGCTCCTGGAGGGGCGCAGCCGCTTTCAGGCCCCGGAGATAGACGGCTGCGTCTATATTGCCGAAGGGCAGTGCAACAGCGGCGACCTGGCAAAAGTGGCCATCACCGAGGCCCATACCTATGACCTGGTGGGCCATATTGTTCACTGACCACCAGGGCCCAGGCCGCAAGTTGCAGAGAGAAAAAATCGCGGTGCCGGAACAGACCGCCAACAAGACAGGACATACTTGTGAATAACAACGATATATTGAGCCGCCTTTGCACCACCTTCAACCTGAGCGATGCCAAGATGGCGCAGATATTTGCCCTGGGTGGTCTGCAGATCAGCCAGGAGCAGATCAGGGCCTGGCTGCAGAAAAACAATGACCCGGCCTTTCAGAAATGCAGCGACCAGGAACTGGCCCTTTTCCTCAATGGTTTTATTAATGAGAGACGAGGCAAAAAGGAAGGGGCCCAGCCAGAGCCGGAGCAGCGCGTAACCAACAATATTGTTTTCACAAAATTGAAGATCGCCTTAAACCTGCAGGCCCAGGACATTGTGGATATGATGAGCCGGGCCGGGGGGCCGCTGAGCAAAAAAGAACTGGGGGTCTTTTTCCGCAAGCCCGGCCATAAGCATTACCGGGTCTGTAAGGATGAGACTCTGCTTGTTTTTTTTAAAGCCCTGCAGCTACAATATGGCACGGAGCTGCCCGGGGAGGCAGGGCCGCAATAAAAGAAGATCGGGGCTATCCGCTCTCCCCTCTTTTGTTCTCCTGATCGTCCCTAATAAAAAGCGGCACCAGCCAACTGAGCTTACGATAGGGTGCTTATTCCCATTATTCCTCCCCCACAGATCATGACTCTCCTCAAAACAAAACTCCTTTTTATCGCCCTCTTCCTGCTGGTGGCCTGCCCCTGGCAGGAAGGGGCCCGGGCCGAAGGCCAAGAAAAGCTGCTGGTCTTCACCTCCCTGGGGCCGGTTTCTTTTGTGGTGGAGCAAATCGGCGGCCACCAGGTTGATGTCCACACCCTGATTCCGCCGGGCCGCGATCCCCACACCTTTTCCCCCAACCCGCGCCAGCTGGTGGCCCTGAGCCAGGCCGATATCTATTTCACCATCGCCATGACCTTTGAGGAAGAACTGCTGCACCGCCTGGCCGTGGAGGAGACCGATCTCCGCATTATTGATTGCAGCGCCGGCATTGCCAGGCGGCATATTCAGGAGGATCCCCTTCATCAGCACGACACCGGCCAAGGCGATCCCCATATCTGGCTGGGCATCAGCCCCCTGGCCCGGATGGCCCGCAATATCAGCGCGGCCCTGAGCCAGGAGGCCCCGGCGAACCAGCACCGATTTGCGGAAAACCTGGACCAGTTCCTGGACCGCCTGGCCCGGCTGGAGAAGGAACTGTCCAGCCGGCTCGCCCCCTTCAAGGGCCGCTCATTCCTGGTCTTCCATCCTTCCTTCGGCTATTTTGCCGACAGCTTCGGCCTGGTCCAGGAAGCAGTGGAGATTGAGGGCAAGAGCCCCTCGCCCCGCCAATTGGCGGCCATCACCAGAATGGCCAGGGCCAGAGATATCAGGGCCATTTTTATCCAGCCCCAGTTTGACAAACGGGCGGCCCAGCGCATCGCCCAGGCCATTGACGGTGAGGTGCTCACCATGGATCCGCTGGAGGCCGATGTCTTTGCCAATCTGCAGGCCATGGCGGAAAAAATTGCCGCAGGCCTGGGCAAGTGATACAAAAAGCAGAGCAGTTCCCTGGCCGCAGCCAGGGAATCAACCTCAACCAGCCGCTCCCATGGTGACCGAACCTATTCTTATCTTTGACAACGTCTCCTTTGCCTTTGACGGCAAGGAAGTGCTTACCGATGTCTCCTTCAGCGTCCAGGAGCACGAATCCATCTGCATGGTGGGGCCCAATGGCGGCGGCAAATCCACCCTGGTCAAGCTGGCCCTGGGCCTGCTGGAACCCAGCAGCGGCACCATTACGGTCTTGGGCAGTGAACCGGAGAAGGCCAGGCGTAAAGTAGGCTATATGCCCCAATACCTCCAGTATGATCAGCGTTTTCCGGTGACCGTCCTTGACGTGGCCCTGATGGGCAGACTGAGCAGCCATGGTTTTGGTTTCTTCTCCAAAGGCAACAGGCAAATCGCCCTCAATGCCTTGGCGGAAATGGGAGTGGCTGACCTGGCCAAACGGCCCTTTGGCGCCCTTTCCGGCGGCCAGCGCCAGCGGGTTCTCATTGCCCGGGCCCTGGCCTGCGAGCCTGAGCTCCTGCTCCTTGACGAACCCACCGCCAATGTGGATCCGGCCGTGGAAAACCAGCTTGTGGAGATCCTGCACACCCTGGCCGCCAAAATAACGGTGCTCACCGTCACCCATGATCTCGGCTTTGTGTCGCAACAGGTTGACCGGGTCATCTGCGTCAACCGCATTGTCAAGGTCCACCCCACCAGTGAAATCACCGGTGAGATCATTCAGGATATCTACGGCGGCGACCTGAAAATGGTACGCCATGATCATTGCTGCTCAGAGCAGGGCCACCTCCATGACTGATTTCTTCATCACCCTCACCGACCCTGCCATCCCCTTTCTGCGCTATGCCCTGATCGCCGGCCTGCTCGCCTCAGTGGCCTTCGGGGTGATCGGCTCCTATGTGGTGGTGAAAAGGATCACCTATATTGCCGGGGCCATTGCCCACTGCGTCCTCGGCGGTATCGGCGCTGCCCTCTTTTTCAGCCAGCGCTATGGCCTCAACTGGCTGACTCCCATGATGGGGGCCATCATCGCCGCCCTGGCCGCGGCCCTGGTCATCGGCCTGGTCACCATCCATGCCCAGGAGCGGGAGGACAGCATCATCTCGGCCCTGTGGGTGACCGGCATGGCCGCCGGCATCATGTTCATGGCCAAGACCCCAGGCTATATTGACCCCATGAGCTATCTCTTCGGCAACATCCTGATGATCTCACGCCAGGATCTCTGGATCATTCTGGGGCTGGACGTGGGGGTGATCACCCTGGGTACCCTCTTCTATCACAAGATGCTGGCCGTCTGCTTTGACGAGGAATTTGCCCGGCTGCGCGGGGTGCATACCCGCTTCTATTTTCTCATCCTCCTCTGCCTCACCGCCCTCACCATTGTCCTGATGATCCGCATTGTCGGCATTGTCCTGGTCATTGCCCTCTTTTCTCTGCCCGCGGCCATGGCCGGCCATTTTTCCTGCCGCCTCTGGCAGATGATGGCCCTTTCCACCCTGCTTTCCATGTTCTTTGTGACAGCCGGCCTGGCCGTCAGTTACGGCCCCAACCTGCCCAGCGGCCCCACCATTGTCATGATCGCCGGCCTCAGCTATCTGCTCACCATGGCCGCCAGGATGGTCTGGAGAAAAAAGCAGGATTAAAGATCCCCTTCGGGCGGGGGCCGATCTGGGGCCGGGGCCGGCGCCAGCACAGGCTGGCGTGGATTAGCTCAACGATTAGAAAGATCGCTCCTTCAGGGACCGCTTCCAGCCCCTGATCAGGGCAACCTGTTCCCTTCCCCTTCCAAAAGGAAATGGGCCTCCACCTCGCCCTGCTCATCATACCAGGTGTAGGCAGCAGGGCTCTCCTTCACCAGCCGACCGCATTTGGTGATATTGATGGAGGTCTGGTTTGACTTATGCCAGATACGGGTAAGGCAGAGGGTTCTCTTGCCATCCACCCGCCATTCCCCGGACTTGAAATGGGTGGGGGTGAATTTTATGGCCAGCTCTCCCTCTTTTTTGAAATAGGCGTAAAATTCATTTACCGCCTTCTTGTCCCGGGTGCGCTCCTTAACAAAAAAAGTTTTATCGCTCAGTTCTGCTGCCAGATCCACCCTTTTCTCGGGGAGCTCTGCCGCCACGCCCTGACCTGGATGGCCCAGAAAGGCGGCCACCAGAATGAGTAAAAAAAAGAACCCTGCTTGTTTCTTCATACTATCATTCCCCCCGCTGATTGGTTACAACCTGCACTTATCAAATTTTGCCTGCTGCTCTTGAGAAAATGCGCTGCAGGCCTATTTCTCTTCTTGTATCATGGACAACTCTTTCTTGCCAAAGGGAAGAATTTTCAGCGCACCCCATCTGGAACCAGTCCCGGCCTTAAAAAAAAATGGACCCAGCACCTTACTTGAAGATAATGAAAGAAAATGTCACTGAAAAGGCCCGCCTGATGGCCACGGAATGTGTGGATTGCGCCATCTGCGTCAAACAATGCCGCTTTCTGAGCAGGCACGGCACGCCCCGCACTCTGGCTGCGCTTTTTCTCAAAGAGCCGGACAGCGACCTCGCCTTTCGCTGCAGCCTCTGCCGCCTCTGCACCGCGATCTGCCCCAAGGAGATCGATCCGGCCCACCTCTTCCTGGCCCAACGCATCCAGGTGGCGCGCCACCCCCAGGGCCGCCCTGGCCAGCATCGGCCCCTGCTCTCCTATGAAAAAAGGGGAAGCTCCCGGGCTTTATCCTGGTACGCCCTGCCTGACGGCTGCGACACCATCTTCTTTCCCGGTTGCGCGCTGCCCGGCAGCCGGCCACAGCGGGTGATGGACGTGGTCAGGCAACTGCAGCAGGAGATCCCCGCTCTCGGGGTGGTCCTTGACTGCTGCACCAAGCCCTCCCATGACCTGGGGCGGCTTGATTATTTTCAGTCCATGTTTGCGGATCTGCTGGCCATCCTGAAAAAGCGGGGCATCAAAAAAGTGCTGGTGGCCTGTCCCAACTGCTTTCGTATGTTCAAGGAGTACAGCCAGCTGGAGGTGGAGACCATCTATGAGCGGCTCCCCGTCCCCAGCAGCGCCCAGAGCCGGGGAGAGGTGACCATCCATGATCCCTGCGGGGTGCGCTTTGAAAGCGCCATTCACACGGCTGTCCGCCGCCTGGTCACCGCCACCGGCTGCACCGTGCGCGAGATGAAACACCATGGCGAAAAGACCCTCTGCTGCGGCGAAGGCGGGGCGGTGGGCTATCTTGACAACGAGCTCGCCCAGAGTTGGACAGAGCTGCGCCGCCAGGAGGCCGGGGGACAGCAGGTCATCACCTATTGCGCCGGCTGCAGCCACTATCTTGGCCGGAGTATGGCCGCCAGCCACCTTCTTGACCTCCTCTTTGAACCGGACAAGACCCTGGCGGCACGGGTCAAAGTGGCGCGTTCCCCCATGACCTACTGGCACCGCTTCCGGCTCAAGAAGAGGCTGGCCCGTATCCTGGCCCCCCACAGGGCGCACTGCCGTCAGGGGCGCAGGCCGTGAAGGCCCTACCCTTAGGCAACCTCACCATCTCCCCTCCTCTGGTGCTGGCTCCCATGGTGGGGGTGAGCCATTCGGCCCTGCGCACCATCATCCAGGAGCTGGGCGGGGTGGGACTGCTTTCCACGGAGATGCTGTCGGCCCGCAGGCTGCCCAGCAGCAATCCTGCCGTGGATCCCTTTCTGATCCGCAGCCGGGAAGAACACCCCCTCTCCTACCAGATGCTGGTGGCCAAGGCCGCGGATGTGGCCCCGGCCATGGCCGCCCTCCACCGCCTGGGGGCCGATGCCGTGGATCTCAACCTGGGCTGCCCGGCCCCCACCATCCGCCGCGCAGGAGGGGGCTCCAAACTCGCTGAAGAGCGTGACCTGGTACGGCAGGTGGTGGCAGCTGCCCGCCGGGCCACCACCTTGCCCCTCTCCGCCAAGATCAGGCTGGGCCGTGAACTGAATGAGGAAAAACTGCGCGATTTCTGTCAGATGCTTGAGGGGGAGGGACTCGACTATCTCACCGTCCATGGCCGCCTGCACAAAGAGCCCTTTAGCAGGCGGCCGCGCTGGGAGTGGATCGGCAAGGTCAAGGAGTGGCTCACCATTCCGGTGATCGCCAATGGCGGCATCTTCTCGGTGGCGGATGCGCGGCAATGTCTGGCCACAAGCGGCGCCGACGGGCTGATGATCGGCCGGGCCGCGGCCAGCGCCCCCTGGCTCTTTGCCGACATCAATCATGCCCTCTATGGCGGCCCGGCCCCGGCCCTTCTTGACCGGCCCGCCCTCTACCGCCGTTTCGCAGCCATCCTGACGGAGCGCTTCCCCCCCCGCCGCTGCCTGGGCCGCCTCAAGGAGTTCAGCCATTATTTCAGCAACAACTACCCCTTCGGCCACCATCTGGCCATGGCGGTTCAGCGCAGCGAGTCCGTGGCCCAGGCCCTGGCCGCGGCTGAGGATTTTTTTGCGAGGCATGACCGCAGAGAGGAAGGCTGATTTTTTTTGTCGGGGAATTTAGGGAACGCAACGAAAGACATATTTCAACACAGAGGCACAGAGGCACAGAGAAAACATTTTTTTGTGCCTTTGTGTCTTTGTGTTGATGAGAGCAGGTTATAATGATCTTAACGACTTCTAAGGGAAAAGATTCCCAGCGTTCCGTGGATTCCGTGGCTATTCTTTATCCTGTTCAAGCTGCTGCAGATACGCAATAAGCTTGCGATGGCCGGAGGGGAAGGCGTACTGGGCCAGTTGCGCTACGGTTACCCAGCGTGCCTCCTGGGCCGCATGGAGAACCGGTTCGCCCTGGCCCGGCAGCAGGTCACAGAAAAAGCCGTGCAGGGTGACGCGGTACTGCATGTAGGAATGGTGGACCGTGGCCATTTTTCCGGCCAGGGCCACGGCCAGCTCGGTCTCTTCCAGATACTCGCGGACCACGGCCTGCTCCGGGGTTTCGCCCTCCTTGAGGCGGCCGCCCGGGAATTCCCATAGATTGGCCCAGACATCATCGGCCAGCCTTTTCTGAATCAGTATTTTACCCTGAGAGCGCACGATGCCGCAGGCCATGGTGATGGAAACGGCCTTCCGGCGCTTGGGCAGCACAGGCCGCTCTGCCACCGTGCCGGCCTGCAGGGCCCGGCACTCCTCCTGAAAGGGGCAGAGACCACAGTTGGGAATCCCAGGTCTGCAGACCAGGGCCCCGAATTCCATGAGGGCCTGATTAAAGGCGCGGGCCCGGGCCACGGGCAGAAGCCCCTCCACCCGGGAACGGATCAGGGTGGTGCTCTCCTTCTCCTTCACCGGCGTCTCCAGGTCCAAGAGGCGGGCAAAAAGCCGCTCGACATTGGCATCCAGCACCGTATGGGGTCTGTTAAAGGCAATGGCCATGATGGCGGCAGCAGTGTAGGGACCGATGCCGGGCAGCTCCAGAAGCTGCGGGTAGCTCTCCGGCAGGGAAGTCCGCTGCCCGGCCAGGATCTTGGCGCTCTTGTGGAGGTTACGGGCCCGGCTATAATACCCCAGCCCCTCCCACATCAGGAGGAGCTCATCTTCATGGGCCGCGGCCAGGCTGGCGATATCCGGAAAGCGCTCAATGAATCTGGAAAAATAGACCACCACCCGATCCATCTGGGTCTGCTGGAGCATGATCTCCGAGATCCAGATATGATACGGTTCATAGGTCCGGCGCCAGGGCAGATCCCGTTCATGCTCCTCAAACCAGGCCAGCAGGCGGGGGGTAAAATTTTTCTTGGTCGAATTCATAAACACACCACCCTCAAATAGTTTACCTTGAGCCACGGAATCTCTTCCCTTAGGAGTCGTTATAACCTGACTGCATAACCACAAAGGCACAAAGACACAGAGTTTTTATTCCTTTGTGCCTTTGTGCCTTTGTGTTGAAATAAATCCTCCGTGTCTTTCCGTGGATTCCGTGGCAAAAATGGCGTTGTCCAATCTCTGTCCAGGCGTTACTTTAAGATCATGTCCACCAAACCCTTTACCATGGAGCCCATTGCCCTTATCCGCTCCTGTTTCACCGATAAATTCGGCATTCCCCGTCAGCCCGGTCTGGTGCCGGCGGCCACTGCCCGGCTGGAGATGATTTCCCCCTATAACCGGCCCGAGGCGGTGGCGGGCCTGGCTGAATTTTCCCATATCTGGGTCTTCTTTCTCTTTCACCAGGCCGTGGAGCGGGGCTGGAAACCCACGGTGCGGCCGCCGCGGCTGGGCGGCAATAAACGGGTGGGTGTCTTTGCCAGCCGCTCGCCCCAGCGCCCCAACTTTATCGGCAGCTCCGTGGTCCGTCTGGACAAAATAGCTCTCTCCCCCCAGGGGGTGGCCCTCCACGTCTCCGGGGTCGATTTTCTTGACCTGAGCCCGGTTCTCGACATCAAACCCTACGTGCCCTACAGCGACAGGGTGGCAGATGCCACCTGCGGCTACGCCCCGGAACCAACTCCCTCCTTTGAGATCATCTTTGCCCCGGAAGCCCTTGAGTTTTGCCGCGCCTATCAGAAAAAAACAGGCCGCCACCTCCAGGAACTGGTCAGCCAGATCCTGGCCCAGGATCCCCGGCCCGCTTACCATGAAGATGACCGGCATTACGGCATGTCGCTCTGGGAGCTGAACATCCGCTTCAGCTTCCACCAAAACACCATTATGGTCAACTCCATCGGCTGACCTGCCGTAAAAAGCCCCTGGCAGGGAGGGGGTTGTATGGCCGGGTCTTTCTACCTCGGGATTGAAACGGAGCGGCGGTGGGGTAGCAGGGCCGCCCTGGCCGAAACACGCACCCCCAGCCCTCTTCTCACTCCCGCATCTTCGGAGCCAGGTTCCGCTTTCTGCTATGTCTGGCAATGCGGGCCATCTTCCTGAGGATGCAGCCATACTGGAAGCGGCCATAGGGCGAGAGTTCTGTGCTGCCCTTATAGGCGGTGAAGAAAAATAGGCGATCCTCTTCGTCAAAGAGGGCGGCGGGCAGGGTGAAGAAGAATTCGGCCAGGGCCTTGATGGGCCAGCGAAAAGCAAGGAAGCGATTGGTGTCCACCCGCTGCAGGTCAAAGAGGGCCACCAGGGGCTCCGGGTCGTCAAGACCCTGCAGGAGCACATGGGTGGCATTAAAGTCCTTCTGGTTGCAGCCCGCCCTGTGCATGGCCCGGGCATACCGGGCCACGGCCCGGAGGATATTTTTTTTACGGGGGCCCTTCTCCGCCCCCTGCAGACTTTCCGGGCGGTTCAAGACCAGTTCCTCCAGATCCACCAGGGGCGCAAAATCTCTGGTGACCAGAAAGGAACGCACCACGCCGCCGTCCTGCCGGGCCCTGCCAGCGGCAACGGGCACGGCCGTGGCCAGACCGCGTCTGCGGAAGGCACAATAATTGCTGAATTCCTTCAGCCCTTCGCTCTCTTGGCGGCGGCCAGCACGCTGCTCATGTTTTTTTATATAGAGAATCACCGGACCGGTCTCCTTTTTACAGGCAGCCACCTCGAGGCGGCGGATCTCCAGGCCGGGTCGCTCCTTGACCACCTCACCCAGCTGGCATTGCCAGATGGCGTCAAAATCGCTGAGGCCGCTCTCCTCCAGAAAGGGGCGCCACAAGGCATTGACCAAGAACACAAGTTCTTCAGAGGAAGCAAGCTCCTGCACCGCAATGGGGGCCAGGTAGTCGTTCATCTCTGCTGTCCTCATCCTCTCCCCCTCTTGCGGGCAATCTGCTCCAGGATATCCGCCACCACCCGAGGCCGGCTGCCCAGATCGTGCTGCTCACTATAAGCCAGCCCATTTTCCCGCCACGTGCGGCGCCAGGGAGATGAAATCATCTCGGCCAGGGCCATATTCATCTCCTGCTGGGAAAAGGGGGCAGAGCCCACCACCCGGCCGCTGTCTGCGGCCAGAACATGCTCGCTGTAGCCGCAGGCCTCGGTGGCCAGCACCGGCACCCCGGCCACCAGGGCCTCGACAATGGCATTGCCGGTATTTTCGGTGAGGGAGGGCTGCAGCAGGATATCCGCTCCCCCCAGAAAACGGGGCACATCATCGCGGCCGCCCAGGAAGCGGACCTGGTCGGCCACCCCGAGACGGGCGGCCAGCTTCTGATAGGGTCCCGCCTTGCCCCGACCGATGATATGGAGAAAAGAGCGGCTGCGGATCTCGGCAGGCAGGGCGGCCAGGGCCAGAATGGCGCGCTCCACTCCCTTGGTGTGGAAATGGGAACCGATCATCAGCAGCAGCATGTCCTGGTCGCTCAGCCCCAGTTCCCCCCGGAGCGCGCGGCGTGTCTCCGGCCCCAGCTGGGCGCGGATGGCGGCCACATCCACCCCGGGCGGGCCATAATAAAAGCGGGCATCAGGGGTGTGGTAGACGCCCTGGTAATGGCGCTTCTCCTGGCTGGCCAGATAGATAATATCCGTATTGGAATCAGGGGCAAAGACCGCCTCCTCAAAGGCGGCCAGCAACCGGTAGCGGGGAGTGAGCCTGGCCAGAAAGGTGCGCTGGCGGCGGATGCGGGCCCGGTAACAGACGTCAGCGGCATAATAGACATCCAGGCCCGGCATCTTGTTAAAGCCCACCACCAGGTCATGGCTGGCCGCGGCAAGCTCCCCCTCCAGATGGTGCTGAAAGAGGGCGGCCCGACCATGGTTGGTGCGCCCCTTGGACTTGACCAGGTGGAGAGTCAATCCCTGCGGTCTCTCCCCCTGCCAGCTCATGGTATAGACCTGGATGGCATGGCCGCGGCGCAGACATTCCCGACTGATGGCCATGAAATCGCGCTCCAGACCCCCAAAGGGGAAATAATTGAAGAGGCAGAAGGCAAAATTCATGGCCCGCTCTGCTCCAGGGCGGCAAGTTCATCAAGAAGTGCGGTGAGACTGGTGGCCAAGGGGGGCAGCTTGATCTGGAAATGGCGGGCCAGCTTGCCACACTCCAGCACCGAATAGAGGGGCCGCCTGGCCGGAGTGGGGTAGTCTGAGGTGGCAATGGCAAGAACCTTCTCCACCTGCAGGGGCAGGCGGCCGCGAGCCAGGGCAAAGAGTTCCTCGGCAAAGCCGTGCCAGGTGGTGGCCGTGGCCCCGCAGCAATGATAGGTGCCCCACTGCCTGGAGCCGGCCTCGATCTGCCGGGCCATCTCAAGGAGGGCGGCAGCCAGGTCGGCGGCCGCCGTGGGACAGCCCCACTGGTCCGCCACCACCTTCAGTTCCTGCTGATTTCTGCCCAGCCGCAGCATGGTCTTGACGAAATTGTTCCCGTGGACGCCGTAGACCCAGGAGGTGCGGATAATGAGATGCGCAGACAGCCGGGCCCGCACCGCGCGCTCCCCCGCCTCCTTGCTGCGGCCATAAACCCCCAGGGGGGAGACCCTCTCTTTTTCAGAATAGGGCTGCCGGGCATTGCCGTCAAAGACATAATCGGTGGAAAGATGGATGAGGGGGATCCGGACTTGGGTGCAGGCCTCAGCCAGCCAGGCCGGGCCGTCCTCATTGACCGCATAGGCCCTGGCCTCTTCCTCTTCGGCCCGGTCCACCGCCGTATAGGCGGCGCAGTTGATCACCAGATCGGGCCTGGCGGCGAGCACGGTGGCAAGAACCGCCTGCCGGTCACTGATATCCAGGGTGGCATGATCAAAGCCCAGGATATGGTGCCCCTGTTGCTCCCCCTGCCGGTGGAGTTCCCAACCCACCTGACCATGTATGCCGGTTACAATAATCTTCATGAACAATTACACCTTCCGCTTCAACACAGAGGCACAGAGACACAAAGACACCATGGTACAGTTTTCTCTGTGTCTCTGTGCCTCTGTGGTAAAAAGATATCCTGACATCTGCTTCTACACTTCATACTGAGGGAGTTGATCCACTGGGATCTCCTGCAGACGGGGATAGAGCTTGTCCTTGTCTGAGAGCTGGAAGTCGTGGCCGGGCCAGGAAATAGCCAGGTCAGGGTCAGAAAAGAGAATCCCCGCCTCGGCAGCCGGGGCATAATAGGCGCTGCACTTATAGAGAAAGGTGGCGCGCTCGCTGGTCACCACAAAGCCATGGGCAAAGCCTGCCGGGATAAAGAGCTGTTTTTTGTTCTCGGCAGAGAGCTCCACCCCCAGCCATTGGCCGAAGGAGGGGGACCCCACCCGGATATCAACGGCCACATCATAGACCGCGCCCTCCAGCACCTGCACCAGCTTGGCCTGGCCATGGGGCGCCTGTTGGTAATGGAGGCCGCGCAGGGTATGGCGGCTGGAGCCAGAGAGGTTATCCTGGACAAAGGTGCAGGATATGCCGGCCTGCTCATACTGCTGCTGCTGATAGGTCTGCATGAAAAAGCCGCGGCTGTCGGCAAAGACCCGGGGCTCAAGGAGAAGAACACCGGGCAGCGCCGTTGCCAGTACCTTCATGACAAGGCCTCCCGGCTCAGCAGGGCCATGAGATAGCGGCCGTAGCCGTTTTTGAGCAGGGGCTGGGCCAGCTTTTGGAGCTGGAGCCGGTCAATATAGCCCATGCTATAGGCGATCTCCTCCACACAGGCCACCTTCAGCCCCTGCCGTTTTTCAATGATTTCAATAAACTGGGACGACTCCATCAGGGACTCATGGGTGCCGGTATCCAGCCAGGCAATGCCGCGCCCCAGCCTTTCCACCTGCAGCTCGCCCAGCTCCATATAGGCCCGGTTGATATCGGTGATCTCCAGCTCGCCCCGGGCCGAGGGCCGGATGCCGGCGGCAATATCCGCCACCCTATTGTCATAAAAATAGAGGCCGGTGACCGCATAGTTTGATTTGGGCTGGGCCGGCTTTTCCTCGATATCAATGACCTGGCCCGCCTTGTTGAAGCTGATCACCCCGTAGCGCTCCGGGTCCGTGACCTGGTAGCCGAAGACCGTGGCGCCGCGGCCCCGCTGGGCGGCCCGCACCAGTTTTTCAGGCAGTCCGTGGCCGTAGAAGAGGTTGTCGCCGAGAATCATGCAGACATTGTCGCTGCCGATGAAGTCGCGGCCCAGGATGAAGGCCTGGGCCAGCCCCTCGGGCCGGGGCTGGATAATATAGGAAAAGTGCAGGCCCCACTGGCTGCCGTCCCCCAGCAGCTCCTGGAACTGGGGGAGATCATGGGGGGTGGAGATGATCAGAATCTCGCGGATGCCGGCCAGCATCAGTACGGAGAGGGGGTAGTAGATCATCGGCTTGTCATAGACCGGCAGCAGCTGCTTGCTCACCACCTTGGTAATGGGATAGAGACGGGTGCCGGAGCCGCCCGCCAGGATAATGCCTTTCATCAACAGTTCCTCCCTGCGTAGTTGAGCTCCAGCCACTGGCGGTAGTCGCCCGACTTGACACCCTCCACCCACGGCTGGTGGCCGAGATACCACTCCACCGTGGCCGCCAGGGCCGTTGTAAAACTGTGGGCCGGCTGCCACCCCAGCTCGCGCTTGATCTTGGCGGCATCAATGGCATAGCGGAAATCGTGGCCCGGCCGGTCGGCCACAAAGGTGATCAGCTTCTCGGAGGTACCCGTTGCCCTGCCCTGCCGGCCATCGACAATACGGCATAATTCCGTGACGATCTCCAGGGTGGTGCGCTCGGCGCCGCCGCCGATATTGTAGGTCTCCCCGGGCCTACCTTGCTCAAAGACCTGGAGCAGGGCCTGGCAATGGTCCAACACATAGAGCCAGTCGCGGACATTGCTGCCGTCGCCGTAGACCGGCAGGCTGTTGCCGGCCAGGATATTATCAATGATCAGGGGAATGAGCTTTTCCGGAAACTGGTAGGGCCCGTAATTATTGGAGCAGTTGGTGATGAGGATGGGCAGGCCATAGGTGCGGCCGTAGGCCCGGACAAAATGATCCGAGGCGGCCTTGGAGGCCGAATAGGGGCTGGAGGGATCATAGGGGGTGGTCTCGCTGAAGGCGCCTGTGGGCCCCAGGCTGCCGTAGACCTCGTCGGTGGAGACGTGGTGGAATCGGAAATCCGCCGGCCGCCCCTGCTCCTGCCAGGCGACCAGGGCGGCCTGCAAAAGGGTGCAGGTGCCGCCGACATTGGTATCGACAAAGGCCTGGGGGGCAGTGATGGAGCGGTCGACATGGGACTCGGCGGCAAAATGGATGACGCCGGCAAAGGCGTACTCCTTGAAAAGACGGGCCAGGAGCGCCCCGTCGCGGATATCGCCATGGACAAAATGATGGCGGGCCTGCTGCTCCGGCGGCAGATCCGCCAGGTTGGCCAGGTTGCCGGCATAGGTGAGGGCGTCGAGGTTGACCAGCCGCCACTGGGGGCGCTGGGCCAAGACGGCCCTTATGAAATTGGCGCCGATAAACCCAGCGCCGCCGGTTATCAATATATTTTTCAGCTGCATATTTTTATCTCTGGCTGGTAAAAAATCTCTCCACTATCCTCTAAAAGAGAAAATTATCGAACAGCACCCTTTCAGCAACACCTTATGTACTGTAATAGTTCTCTTCTGGCCAGCCCGTCACCTCAAAAAAAGAAATTAACTCCGTTCTGACCGCCGACATGCCACCCTGGACCTCTTTCAGCCTTGCCCTGGCTGGCGCTCTGGAATATATAAGAATCATCATTTCTACCCGGAGAAAAAAATCTGTCCCGCACCTGCCCACATCGCCACCAGGCCATCCACCCGCCTGGCCCTCCGTCTCTACCAAGGGCTCTGGCATCTTGTCATGCCCTGGCTGCGCCTGAGCGCCCGGCTGCGCAGCGGTTATGACCAGCGCACCCTGAAGACGCCGCCGCCCCGGGCGGATCTGTGGATCCAGGCCGCCTCTGTGGGTGAGGCCTATCTGGCCCGGGAGCTGATCAAAAGGCTTGAACCGCAGTCGCCGACCACGCTCCTGCTCACCACCAATACCAGCCAGGGTCTTGCTATTCTGAAAGAGATAGAAGAAGAGTTTTCTGAAGGGCCCTTGCGACTTCGCCTGGCCTATTGCCCCTTTGACCAGCCCTCCCTCATGGCCAGGGCCCTCGCCTTGATCCAGCCGCGCCTTGTGGTGCTTCTGGAAAGCGAGCTGTGGCCAGGCCTCATGGCTGGATGTAAAAAAGAGGGCGTCAAACTGCTGGTGATAAATGGCCGCATGACGCAGAACAGCCTAAGGGGCTACCAACGCTGGCCCGCCATCTGGCGCGACCTGCGCCCCTCAGCGATCATGGCCATGTCCGAGGCGGACAGCGCCCGCTTTGCCGCTCTCTTTGGCGCTGATATTGTGGAGACCATGGCCAATATCAAATTTGACCGCATCCACAGCCAGGCGACAGAGGGGGGGCAGGCAGACAATCCCCTTC
>JAVLBA010000180.1:0-815 GCA_031581485.1 Desulfurivibrionaceae bacterium
CCCTGGCCTGGTCGGTAAGCACGGTCAGCCGTCCGCTGGCCTCGCTGATCGCGGCGACTCGGTTCAGTACCTCCGGGGTAATAGTGTAGGGCGGCTGGTATTTCATGCTGTCTCCCTGACTGTTTAAAATGGCGCGGTCCGTGTCGCGATTTGTCGCGATGAACAATCCTGATGTAGTTCAAAAAGCAGATCGGGGTACACCATACTTAATTACTCTCAATTTGATCCAAAGTTTAAGACTCGAATGGCAAGTAACCATCTAACGAGAACCGCAATTTGATCTTCTTCCTGCATATACGTACCAAGCCTGATTTTGCTATTTACCCGGTCCGATCTGCGCAGCTACATTTCATTGAAACCAACTCACGCCCCCAGATACCGCTTAAAATTCTCCGCCTGCTCAAAAATCTCCTTATACACCTCATCCCTGTCCACCGGCGGGTAACCGTTGTCCGCCAGGGCCATAATGAGATCAACCTTGAGCTCGGCCTTGATGTCTTCGCGCTGGCTCCAGTCGGTGTATTTGGCCTTGTCGTCCACCAGCTTTTTCACCTCTTTGGCCAGGTACAGGAGTTTGTCTTCCGGGTACTCAAAATCATACTTATGGGCCAGGGCCTTGAGGATGTCATAGAAGGCCTTTTCCTCAAAATCGATACCCAGGTCGCCGAAGGACTCTTTTTCCTTCTGGAGGGCATGGATCAGGTCGACAATCTCACCGGCAATCCCTTCCAGCTCCTCGCTGTTCCAGACGTCCTTTTCCTTGCGCTCATTATACTTTTCCACCAGGGATTTGAATTTCTTGGAGAAGTCAGTGC
>JAVLBA010000181.1:0-813 GCA_031581485.1 Desulfurivibrionaceae bacterium
GCGAGCACCTGGTCGACGGTGATGTTCTTCGCCTCGCCCACCGGGTTGGTGCCCAGCGTTCCCTCCAGGGTGCGCTTGAGGATGTCGTATTCGTCCTCGCGCTCGGGGTAGTCGAGCGAGACGTGCAGCATGAAGCGATCCATCTGCGCCTCGGGCAGCGGGTAGGTACCCGATTGCTCCAGCGGGTTCTGCGTGGCCATGACCAGGAACAGCTCCGGCAGGTCGCGGCTGTGGCCGGCGACCGTGACCTGGCGCTCGGCCATCGCCTCGAGCAGTGCCGACTGCACCTTGGCCGGGGCGCGGTTGATCTCGTCGGCGAGCACGATCTCGTTGAACAGCGGCCCGGGCTCGAAGGTGAATTCGCGGCTCTCGGGGTGGTAGATCTCGTTGCCCAGCAGGTCCGTGGGCAGCAGGTCGGGGGTGAACTGGATGCGCTTGAAGTTCGCGTGCACGCCCTCGGCCAGCGCCTTGATCGCGGTGGTCTTGGCCAGGCCCGGCAGACCCTCGACCAGCAGGTGACCGCCGGTGAGCAGGCCGATCAGCAGGCGGTCGACCAGTTCGGTCTGGCCGACGATGTAGTGGCCCAGGTGGGCGCGGAGATCCTGGATGGGCATCTGTTCGCTCATGACTCGACTCGGCTTTTCTGCGGTTCGGTTTCGGTGTCGTCGGTGCTGATGGGCAGGCCCGCGAGCTTCCATTCGGGAAAGCCCGGCTCAAGCCGACGGGTGCGGAATCCGGCCTCGCGCAGTCGCGCGACGGCCTCGAAGGAAAACGTGCAGTAGGGGCCACGACAATAGGCGATCACCTCGCGCT
>JAVLBA010000182.1:0-777 GCA_031581485.1 Desulfurivibrionaceae bacterium
GACGTCGCAGTCGATGGTGATGGTGTGCTCGCCCAGGGCTTTCATGTCTACCGCTGCGCGCAGGCTGCGGCCGATCAGGCGCTGGATTTCCACCGTGCGGCCACCCTGCTTGCCACGGGCGGCTTCGCGGCCCATGCGGCTGCCGGTGGAGCGGGGCAGCATGCCGTACTCGGCGGTAATCCAGCCTTTGCCTTCGCCGCGCAGAAAAGGCGGTACCTTGTTTTCGACGGAGGCGGTGCAGATCACTTTGGTGTCACCGAATTCCACCAGTACCGAACCTTCGGCGTGGCGGGTGTAGTTGCGGGTGATTCGAACGTCTCTGGGTTGTTCGGGTGTTCTGCCGCTTGGTCGCATAGTGTGTCCTGTTACTGAAATTGGATGTCCGGCGGGTTAGCCGGTCGGTTTTTCCTGAAGAGCGGGAGTATAACACGCAGCGCCTGCTACATCTTTCGTCGGGTTCGCCGCTGGCGCGCAAGCCCTGCTAGAATCGGGTCTCTTTCAATGATTACTGGAGCCAATATGATCCGCAGTATGACAGCCTTTGCCCGTCAGGAAGCCCGTGGTGACTGGGGGACTCTGACCTGTGAGATCCGGACGGTGAATCACCGGTATCTTGAGCCGTCTTTCCGCCTGCCGGAGGCGTTCCGGGAGTTGGAGAATACCTTCCGGGAAAAGCTGCGCTCCGGGTTGAAGCGGGGCAAGGTGGACGTGTCCATGCGCTTGCAGTCGGTTGACGGCGAGGTGCAGAGCTTTGAAATCAGCGATGAAATGGTGAGC
>JAVLBA010000183.1:0-726 GCA_031581485.1 Desulfurivibrionaceae bacterium
CCCTGCTGGGAAAGGAAAAAATGGAGGCGGACATCCCAGCTCTGCTGGGGCAGATCTTCCCCCAGCAGCTGCTCCTGGGCCCCCACGGCCCCGAAAAGGGTTGTGTCATCCACCGCCCCCCACTCACTGAGCAGGGCCATGGCCAGATCGAAAAAGCCGGTGCCGTGCCCCAGACGGCCGCCGCCGGGAGAGACGGCCAGGCAATCGGTGAGGGCCAGGTCAATATGGAGTCTGGCCAGTTCGGCAGGGGCCAGGAGCCGGCCAAAGGAATCGAGGCCTTTCAGGCTCACGGCATGACTCAGATCCTTAAAAGGGGTGGCATAGGGCTTAAGACGATAAAAGCCTTTTTTGATGGCCGGGGCCGGCACCACCAGGGTCTTGCCGTCCAGCAGGGCATTGATGCGGATCTGACTTAACTGGGGGGCCGGGCCCACAAAGAGGGTATTACTGCGGCGGTAGAGATCCTGGCGGCGGAGGAGTTCGGCAATCTTGCCGGGATGCAGGCCAGCGCCTGTCGCCTCCTCCATCCTCTGGCGGATCCGCTCTTTGTCATTATCCATGGCCATTACCAATCAAAAAGTACGCTGCAGAAATGCCGTCTGGTTGGACCGGCCAAGGAAAGGGGCAGGCAGGGCGGCCTTTTTAGGGGGAAGGAGGGAGCCTCAAGCGCGGGGAAGCAGGCTGGGCCAGGGTAAACAGGCCCTTCTGCCCGGAAAATCAGGCCAG
>JAVLBA010000184.1:0-709 GCA_031581485.1 Desulfurivibrionaceae bacterium
GCCGCACATAGTCGAGCAGATAACCAAGGTCTGCAACCATGACGGCCCTGGCCCCTGGCTCAAGTTCGACCTGGCTTATCAGATCATCATGGCCCGCCTGCAATATTTACGGGTGCCTGACGCCCTGCCCGATCATTTCGACATAGCCGGGCTGGCCGCCTACTGGAAGCAGCACTACAACACCCCGGCAGGGCGCGGCACTGTCGATGAATTCATCAAGAACTATCAGTTGACGAGATAGCCCCATCAGATAAAAGCTCACCACAGAGGCACAGAGACACAAAGAACTGCTTTTAAAAAACCTCTGTGCCTTTGTGTCTCTGTGGTGAGAAAAAAAGATTTCAACCCGTCAGCACTTCATGCTTGGCGAACAGGCTGGCCTCTCTCTCCAGGTTGCCTATGGTCCCGTTGTTCTTCACCACTAAATCATACTGATACTCAGCCGGGACCTGGGCCAGAAACGCCAGCTCCGTGGGGCCGGGCAGAACGGTATTGTTCACCACCAGCAGGGTCTGGCCGCCCAGCACTTTCTGCATCTTGATCATCTCCTTGAATTCTCTGACCATGATGAAGATGGCTGAGAGCTTTTGGTGACGCTGGTAATGCTCGACAAGCGTATATATTTCACGGGCCGGGCCGTCGTTGTAGGCTGTCCTTGCATCCTTGATGGCTGACAGGAACTGCCGGCCCTTCTCGTCTTTGCTGCCAT
>JAVLBA010000185.1:0-251 GCA_031581485.1 Desulfurivibrionaceae bacterium
ATCTACACCAATTTGGAGTTGCTCGCGCAGACGAGCGAGTTTGATTTCGTGGATCCACTCCTCGTGGGTATCCATAAAGCGTAACGCCTCCCGGATAACTTCGCTGCAGTTGTTGTAAAGACCGCTTTCAACCTTGGATTTAACTCGTGATTCCAATTCCGGGGTCAAAGAGATGTGCATGGCTCTCTCCTTATCGAAAGATTTTAACTACAGAATAGTGCTACATACAAAGATTGTCAATGTTTGTGTCA
>JAVLBA010000185.1:261-701 GCA_031581485.1 Desulfurivibrionaceae bacterium
GTTTAAGAAAGCAGGTGCAAGGTGCAAGGGGCGAGGGGGGAGGTGTGAGGTGTGAGGTGTGAGGTTGCGTCATTGCGAGCGGAGCGCGGCAATCCAGAGAGGTGTTGGGCTGTGGTGCCCCATTGTGCTTCCTGGACTGCCGCGTCGCTCCGCTCCTCGCATATATGGTCCGCCCCTGGTTTGCAAGAGAGAAATGTTGTGAGCATGAAGGAATAGTTGCAGCCATATATCCGGCATCTTGTTGGAGGATTTTGTCCTCCGTGCCCTGATGGAATACGCTCATCTCCGTCCTTAACAATGACGCGGCCTTCCTCATGGAGGCCTTTGCGAGCAGCAGGTTTTCGGAGATGCAGGTCTTACCTTTCATGCCATCACTGGTGTTTTTCTCTTAGCAACTGTTGGCGGGTGTTATCTTTTTTTAGTGTGTCCTATGCGGCAAC
>JAVLBA010000186.1:0-696 GCA_031581485.1 Desulfurivibrionaceae bacterium
CCATTGCCTGGACCGCCCATCAACTCTCATCCCTCTACGATCAAAGCGGCCATAAACAATTCGATTCGGTGATTATCGTTACCGACCGCACCGTGCTCGATGCCCAGCTCCAGGACACCATTTACCAGTTTGAGCATGTGGACGGGGTGATCGGCCGCATTAACCGCGATGAGGGCGATGGTTCCAAGTCGGAGAAGCTGGCCGCTGCCCTGGCCACCTCCCAACCGATCATTATCGTCACCATCCAGACCTTCCCCTTTGTCCTCAAGGCCATCGAGGATGAGGTCAGCTTAAAGGGGCGCCATTACGCGGTGATTGCCGATGAGGCCCATTCCTCCCAGGCCGGCTCCACTGCCCGCAAGTTGAAAGAGGTGTTGATGTTTGATCCCGCCGCCGACGGGGAAGATGAACTCTCGACCGAGGACATTCTTGATGCGGCCGTGGCCTCCCGTCGTGCCTCCACCAATCTCAGCTATTTTGCCTTTACCGCCACCCCGAAGACCAAGACCCTGGAGCTCTTTGGCCGCTTGCCGAAACCGGATGAGCAGCCCTCCAAAACCAATAAGCCGGCCGCCTACCATGTCTACAGTATGCGGCAGGCCATTGAGGAAGGTTTCATCCTCGATGTCCTGAAGAATTACACCAGCTATAAGGTGGCCTATAACCTGGCCCTGGCCATTGAGGAATCCGATCAGG
>JAVLBA010000187.1:0-695 GCA_031581485.1 Desulfurivibrionaceae bacterium
TGGCCGAACAGGGCGCTGTTGATAAGGCCCTCGGTGAGGGCGGCGCAGTTGACCGGGACAAATATCTGGTCGCGACGACTACTGCGGGCGTGAATGGCAGCGGCGATCAGTTCCTTGCCGGTGCCCGATTCGCCTGAAATGAGCACGGAAGTGTCGCGACCGGCGATCTTCTTCACCATTTCGAGCACCTTCTCGAGACCGCCGGAGGCGCCGATGATATTGTCGAAGTTGAACTTCCCCGCCAGCTCCTCCTTGAGCTCCCGATTCTCTTCGATCAGTTCGGTGGCCGCCAGGGCGTTCTTGACCCGGTAGAGCAGCTCCTCGGGTTCGAAGGGTTTGGTCAGCATGTCGTAGGCCCCTTTCCGCAGGGCCTGGATCGACATTTCGACGGTGGCGTAGGCGGTGATCATGATGACCGGTATCTCCGGTTCCTTCTCCTTGATCTTCTGAAGGACCTCGATGCCGTCCATGCCGGGCATCTTGATGTCGCTGATAACCAGATCGTATGTTCCGGGGACAAAATCCTCGACAGCTTCGAAGGACCGGGTGTAGCTCTTGACCTGGTAGTCGTGGTCGGAAAGCACGGCTTCCATCATGCGGCACAGACCTTCTTCGTTGTCGATGAGCAGAATGTGATTCTGGGACATCTAGTATTCCTCCCGTTCGATGGGCAGCGAAATGGTGACCCGCGTTCC
>JAVLBA010000188.1:0-690 GCA_031581485.1 Desulfurivibrionaceae bacterium
CAGGAAGGGCAGATGGACAGCATCGACATGATGCGCCAGTACTACGAGGACGCCAGCTCGGGGTACGACCTGCCGGCCGGCGTCATCGTCGAGACCATCCAGGGCGAAGGCGGTATCAACGTCGCTTCGATCGAGTGGCTCAAGAAGCTCGACAAGATGTGCAAGGACCTCGACATCCTGCTGATCGTGGACGACATCCAGGTGGGCAACGGCCGCACCGGCAACTTCTTCAGCTTCGAGCGCGCGGGCATCTATCCCGACATCGTCACCATCTCCAAGTCGATCGGCACCGGGCTGCCGATGGCGATCGTGCTGATGCGTCCCGAGATCGACCAATGGTCGCCGGGCGAGCACACCGGCACCTTCCGCGGCAACTCGCTGGCCTTCATCGCCGGCGCCGCGGCACTGGAACGCTGGGATAACGACGAGTTCTCCAAGGAAGTCATCGAGAAAGGCAAGAAGGTCGAAGCACGCTTCCGGGCCATCGCCGAACGCCACCCGGACCTGATCTCCGACGTGCGCGGTCTGGGCATGATCTGGGGCCTGCAGTCCGAGGCCGAGGACTTCTGCAACGAGGTCTCCGCGGAAGCGTTCAAGCGCGGCCTGCTGGCGGAGACCGCCGGCGCCGACGACCAGGTGATCAAGTTCCTCGCCCCGCTGACCATCAGCGAAGCCGAACTGAACCGGGGG
>JAVLBA010000189.1:0-659 GCA_031581485.1 Desulfurivibrionaceae bacterium
ACAAGAATCTGTGAAAACCGGGCCAATTGGAGATACCTCTCCACATCATGACGGGCAACACCATCGGCAACCTCTTTGAACGCAGCCAGCTGCATGGCCTGATCAAAATGGTCCACGGCCTTGAGCCACTCCTTGGCAACAAAGGCCCTTTTGCCCTGGGCGACATAGCTGGCAAACCGCGTCTTTTTGACCTTGAGAAGCAGCTGGTTATAGAAATCTTCATCAAGACGCTGCCGGTTTTTCTCGGCCAGCTCAAGGGCGGCCTCATAACTGAGCAGGGCAGCCGGCCAGTCAGGAAGTGCCCCCTGCTTTTCTCCTTCGGCAACAAGCTTACCGATCTCCAGATAGGCGGCATGGGCCTGGGGCGAAATATATTCTGCCTGGTAATATACCTTGCCGCCAATGGCCTCCTGAAAATGGTCTGAACCGACAATGTCCTCAATCTGGGCAAGGATCTTCTTTTTACCGGAAACCATGATTACATGGACCCGGCCCAATAACTGCGTTATTTCCGTACAGCGCTGACTGACCTGCTCATAGTGACCCTTGGCAAGCAGGGGCTGAACAGTTGCCCATTTCTGTTGGGCCTGGTTGAAAGCGCTCCATTCCATAAAAAACCAACCCGAAAGGGACATAACAAGAACAAGCAGGGCTGGCAC
>JAVLBA010000018.1:0-39209 GCA_031581485.1 Desulfurivibrionaceae bacterium
TGCGACTATATTTAAAGTTCTATCAATGTTTACGAGAAAGATAGAATTCTCGACATGCAACCTGAGCTTTTATATCCCCGTCGAACCCGTTTCACCCCCATATTTTTTAAAATTCAATATTTATAATGTGTGTACTCTATATGATCCATAAACCCGTTATAAGTTCCATCTCATCTCAAGATAAATGGTTACAGACCAGGAGGCAAACTCTTTTACTGCCCCCTTATACCATACCCCGTCCCCTAAGGCGCTGTTTTGTTTTGAGATGAGCCACTCTCTCCTTTCTTAGGGATTTTTCAAGGAAGCTGGGTCCTCTTTTCCCTCCTGGAGATGGCGCTCCAGCAGCAGCTCCACCTCCATGACCAGCCGGGCCAGAGGGGCAAGGGGCAGGGGGGCGGTCTGCACCAGGGAAATCTCCAGGCAGCGGCTCTTCTTTCCCTCCATCAGGGGAAAGCGCAGGCGCAGGTAGGCCCGCTCAAAGCCCGGCGGCAGGGGCAGAATGGCTGCCGGCCCGTTCTTTTTGCGCACTTCAGCGCTCTGCAGGGATGATTCAGGCAGGTCGAGGAAATCCTCATACCGGCCCAGGGCCTCCTCATTGCTGCCGTAAAAAAGGTCCACCAGGGGATCTATTTCCGGCACCAGCTGCTCCAGCTCCTTGGCGTGGTCCGGGCTGCCGGGCTCGTCAAGCCCTCCCTCCTCATCATCAAGCAGAATGGTGGCCAGATCAATGATGCTGAGCCTGTAATAGCCTCTGTGCATGGATGTTGCCGCCTCGCTCATACCTTAAACCTCCCCGGAACCCTCTGCCCTGTCAGCGATAATCCTTGCGGATGCGGTCCATCTCCCGGGACGCTTCCTTCTTCTTCAGGGTCTCACGCTTGTCATACTCGGTCTTGCCCTTGGCCAGGCCGATAACCACCTTGGCCTTGCCATTGGGGGCGAAATACATTTTCAGGGGGATCAGGGAAAACCCCTTCTCCTGGACCTTGCCGGCCAGTTTGGCGATCTCGTTCTTGTGGAGGAGAAGCTTTCTGAGCCGCCGCGGCTCGGGTGAGGCGTGGAGGGCCGCATGTTTATAGGGAGAGATATGGAGATTATGCACCCAGATCTCACCATCTTTGACCCGTGCATAGCAGTCGCGCAGGTTGACCCGGCCGGCCCGCAGGGACTTGACCTCCGGCCCCACCAGGACGATGCCCGCCTCAATCTCTTTTTCAATATGAAAATCGTGGTATGCCTTTTTATTGGTGGCAACGATCTTGATGGTCTTTTTCCCGCCTTCCTTCACAAAAACACCTCATTATAGGAACCTGGCCGCAGCTCCATCAGGAGCCGCGGCCAGATATTTTTTTTAGCCCCCAAGAGACGGGAAAAAATTCCGCTGGGTTTTCCATGCTGCCGGGGCCGCTTTTTTTTACACCGTACCCGTGACCCGTACCGCCTCGCTGAAGGTGGTGATGCCGCGCCGCACCTTGTCCCAGGCATCCTCCTTGAGGGTGGTCATGCCCTCGGCCGTGGCCACCTTGTGGAGCTGGGAGGCGGGCACAGACAGGGCAACCTGGGCCTTGATGGCATCGGACATGGGAAAGATCTCAAAGATCCCGCAGCGACCGTAATAGCCGGTGCCCCGGCATTTGGGGCAGCCCTTGCCCTGCTGGAGGACGATCTCATGGCTGTCGGGCAGGGGAAAGCCAAAGCCCTGCAGGTCGGTGATGGGCATGACAACATCCTCCCGGCAGTCAGGGCAGATGGTGCGCACCAGGCGCTGGGCCATGGCCCCCAGCAGGGTGGAGCCCACCAGAAAGGGCTGCACCCCCAGTTCAACCAGGCGGGTGACGGAGGTCACCGCATCATTGGTGTGCAGGGTGGAAAAGACCAGATGGCCAGTGAGGGCGGCCTGGACCGCATGGGCCGCGGTCTCATAGTCGCGGATCTCACCGATCATGATGATGTCCGGGTCCTGGCGGAGGATATTGCGCAGGATAGTGGAGAAGGTGACGCCGATCTGATTCTGGACCGAGATCTGATTAAACTCCTCATAGACCATCTCCACCGGATCCTCCACGGTGGTGATATTGATCTCCGGAGTGGAGACGTGATGGAGGGTGGAATAGAGGGTGGTGGACTTGCCTGAACCGGTGGGGCCGGTGACCAGCACAACCCCGTGCGGCGCCTCCACAAAGGATGTATAGACCGCCAGATCGCGCTCATTAAAGCCGATATCGCTGATGTCCTTGAAGAGCACCTCGGCATTCAAGATACGCAGCACCGTCTTTTCGCCAAAGGCCACCGGAATAGTGGAGACCCTGACCTCCGCCTCCTGGCCGTGGTGCTGGACCTTGATGCGGCCATCCTGGGGCCGCCTCTTTTCGGCGATATCCAGGCGGGCCAGGTACTTGATGCGGCTGACCATGGCGGCATGGACCACCTTGGGCAGCTCGTAAATGGTATGGAGGACGCCGTCGATGCGGAAGCGGACCATGCATTTTTCCCGCTTCGGTTCGATATGGATATCAGAGGCCCGCTCGTCAAAGGCATAGTTGAACATATGGTTGACCGCGGCCTTGATATTCTTGTCAGAAGCGCTGATCTCCCGGGCCGTGCCGATCTTCACCAGCTGTTCGAAATTGCTGATATCGACACCGGGCCCGGAGAGATGGACCTCAGCCGCGGAAATAGAGCTCTGGAAGCCATAAAATTCGGAAAGGACGCGGCTTATTTCGCTCTTGGTGGCCAGATGGGGATTGATCCTGACCTGATTGGCGCGGGTGATATCCTCCAGGATAGCCAGCTCCCCGGGCTCATAGAGGGCCATTTCCAGCACGCCGTTTCTGATCTCAAAAGGGACCAGGAGGTGGCTCATGGCAAAATTCTGGGGAATGGTCTTGGTGACCACCTCCATGTCAAGCTCCAGGGGATCGAGCTTCTTGAAGGGCAGATTCTGGTCGGCCGCCACGGTGCGGATTATCTCCTCTTCCGTGAGAAGGTCGCCGGCCCGGCCCGGGATTTCCAGATTAAAAGAGAGGATAACATCCACCAGGTCCAGCCGCTGTTCATCCTTGTCAATGCCGCGGTCACGCAGCTTGTGCATGAGATTCTGGCGCTGCAGCTCTTTTTTCAGGGAAATCATCTGACGCTGTTCACTGCTGATGAGTTTGTGGCGAAAAAGCAGGTCGAGCAGGTATTGTTCGTTTTTAAGAAGCTGCATGGTGATCTTTTTCCGGCATCCGGTGGAGAAAAATGGGAAACAACATTCCAAAATGGAGGCTGATTTAGTATACAGATGTTGGCAAGGTTCCGCGGCTGAAAAAAACAAGGGCCAGGAACCGCCAGAGTCAGCAATCATGCCGATTCATACTCGTAGTTGTAACGTAAAAAGAAGAAAGTCTCAAAGAAGTATGTTATTTTCCTTGAACTTTATGGTTTTTCGGGCCGCCTGCTCTCCCCTGTGCCCGGCCCGGCTTTTCCCCCAATAATCTGTCTCTCTGTAACAAGGATAGAGGAGTCATTCCCATGCTCGCACGCATCCAGGTCGGCCTGAAACCCGCCTTTCGTGATTCATTCGGCGAATCCACCGCCAGCCGCCTCAAACATGATCTGGGCCTGCCAGTGGATTCGGTCCGCACCATCAAGGTCTTTACCGTGGAGGCGGCGATCACCGACCAGCAGCTTCTCGCTGCCGCCCAGGGCCCCTATTCTGACCCGGTTATCCAGGATTATTCCCTGGGGCCCCTGGCCCTGGAGTGGGACTATGCCTTTGACTGGCTCATTGAAGTGGGCTTCCGGCCCGGGGTCACCGACAACGAGGGGCGCACTGCCGCCGCCGCCCTGGAGCTCATGCTGGGCCGCAGGTTTGACCGCAACGAGGCGGTCTACACCTCCACCCAGTTTCTCATCCGTGGCAGCCTGAGCAAGACGGAAGCAGAGACCATTGCCAAAAAGGCCCTGGCCAACGAACTGATCCAGCGCTTCACCGTCATCAACCATGACGACTTTGTCAGGGCAAACGGCCTCAAACCCTATGCCCCCAAGGTGGTTGCCGAGACCAAGGCGGTGACCAACCAGATCGACCTGGACGTCTCCGATGCCGAATTGATACGGATCAGCAAGGAGGGCGTCCTGGCCCTGACCCTGACGGAGATGATCTTCATCCGCACCTACCTGGCCCGGCCCGAGATCATTGAGCAGCGCCGGGCCCATGGCCTGGGCGCCAAGGTCTCAGACGTGGAGCTGGAGGCCCTGGCCCAGACCTGGTCCGAGCATTGCAAGCACAAGATCTTTGCCGGCAATATCGAGTATCACGATCTCGACAGCGGCACCGTGGAGCATATCCAGAGCCTCTTTGACACCTGCATTCGCACCCCCACCGCCGAGATCCGGGCAAAGATGGGCAAGGATGACTGGTGCCTCTCGGTGTTTAAAGACAACGCCGGGGTGATCAGCTTTGACAACGACTGGAACGTGGTCTTCAAGGTGGAGACCCACAACAGCCCCTCTGCCCTGGACCCGTACGGCGGCGCCCTCACCGGCATTGTCGGCGTCAACCGCGACCCCTTCGGCACGGGCATGGGCGCCAAGCTGCTCTGCAACACCAACATGTTCTGCTTTGCCACCCCCTTTTACGACAAGGAGATCCCGGCCCGGCTGCTGCATCCCAAGCGGATCTTTGAAGGGGTGCGCACCGGCGTCGAGCATGGCGGCAACAAGAGCGGCATTCCCACGGTGAACGGCTCCCTCTATTTTGACGACCGTTTTGCCGGCAAGCCCCTGGTCTTCTGCGGCACGGTGGGCATCATGCCCAAGCTGGTGGGGGGCAAGCCCTCCCATGAAAAGACGGCCCTGCCCGGTGATCTGATGGTCATGACCGGCGGCCGCATCGGCAAGGATGGGATCCATGGCGCCACCTTCTCCTCCGAGGAGTTGAACGAAACCTCGCCGGCCACTGCCGTGCAGATCGGCGACCCCATCACCCAGAAAAAGATGTTCGACTGCCTGCTCAAGGCCCGCGATCTCGGTCTCTACCGCTGCATCACCGATAACGGCGCCGGCGGCCTCTCCTCCTCGGTGGGCGAGATGGCCGAGTTCACCGGCGGTTTTGAGATCCACCTGGAGCGCGCCCCCCTCAAATACGCCGGCCTGCAGCCCTGGGAGATCTTTCTCTCCGAGGCCCAGGAGCGCATGACCCTGGCCATCCAGCCGGAAAAGATCGACGCCTTCCTGGCCCTGTGCGCCAAGATGGATGTGGAGGCCACCGTCCTCGGCACCTTCACCGATTCGGGCAAATTCCACTGCCTCTACGACGGCAAGACCGTGGCCTATCTGGACATGGATTTTGTCTACAAGGCCCTGCCCCCCATGGAGATGGTGGCCAAGTGGCAGCAGAAGACCTTTGCCGAACCCCAGCTGCCCGACGCCCCCGACCTGGGTGCGGAGTTGCAGAAACTGCTGGGCAGCCTCAACATCTGCTCCAAGGAGTATGTGGTGCGCCAGTACGACCATGAGGTGCAGGGCATCTCGGTGGTCAAGCCCCTCACCGGCATCCAGAACGACGGCCCTTCTGATGCCGCTGTGGTGCGGCCCCTCTTTGACTCCTATGCCGGCCTGGTCATCTCCCACGGGGTCTGCCCGCGCTACTCCGACATCGACACCTACCACATGGCGGCCTGCGCCATTGACGAGGCGGTGCGCAACGCCATCTCTGTGGGCGGCTCCCTGGAGAGAATGGCCGGCCTCGACAACTTCTGCTGGTGCGACCCCATCCAGTCGGACAAGACCCCGGACGGCCACTACAAGCTGGCCCAGCTGGTGCGGGCCAACCGCGCCCTGGCCCATTACGCCAAGGCCTACGGCGTGCCGCCCATCTCCGGCAAGGACTCCATGAAGAACGACTACATGGTGGGGGGCACCAAGATCTCCATTCCGCCCACCCTGCTCTTCTCGGTGGTGGCCAAGATCGACGACGTCCGCCGGGCCGTGACCATGGACGCCAAAAGGGCCGGCGACCTGGTCTATGTCCTGGGCACCACCTATGACGAGCTGGGGGCCTCCGAGTATGCCGTGCTGCACGGCGCCATCGGCAACAAGGTGCCCAGGGTGCGGGAGGCGGACTCCCTGCCCCGCTACCGGGCCCTGGCAGCGGCCATCAAGGACGGCCTGGTGGCCTCCTGCCATGACTGCTCTGACGGCGGCCTGGGCGTGGCCCTGGCGGAAACCGCCTTCAGCGGCAATCTGGGCCTGCATCTCGAGCTGAGTGAGGCCCCCAAAGAAGGCATCGACCGCGACGACATCCTGCTCTTTTCCGAGTCCCAGAGCCGCTTTGTGGTGACCGTGGCCCCGGACAAGGCCGATGCCTTTGAGATGGCCATGGCCGGCACCGGCCTTGGCCGCCTGGGCGTGGTCACCGCCGAAACCGTCCTGCGGGTCAAGGGCCTGGGCGGGGAGACAGTGCTTGCCGCCGAGCTGGACCAGCTCAAGGCATCCTGGCAGGCCACCCTCGACTTTTAGAGCAAAAGGGCGCCAGAGGTATGAAGGATCAAAGTAGTGCTTTTGCCTTCACGCCTCTGCCGCCATCCTCAACCATCCACCCCCTTCACCCCTTTTTACTCATGAAATCTCTCTTTATCAGCGACATCACCGACGGCCAGACCGTTGAAGACCTGTTCATGGTCCAGGAGGTCACCATGGCCGAGACCAAGACAGGCAAGCCCTATCTCTCCCTGAAGCTGATGGATAAATCCGGGGAGATCATGGCCAAGGTGTGGGATCGGGCCGAGCAGCTCCAGCCCCAATGCCCGGCCGGGGCGGTGATCGCCATCAAGGCCAGATGCTCCTCCTTCCGTAATAATCTGCAGCTCTCCATCTCGGAGATAAAACGGCTCCCGGACCAGGAGGTGGACTTCACCGCCTTTGTGCCCACGTCTCCCTGTGATATTGACGAGATGGCTGCCGAATTTCTGGCCCTGGCTGCAGGGGTCAGCGACCCTTTTATCCAGAAACTGCTGCGCAGCTTCTTTGAGGATGAGGATTTCTTCGCCCTCTTTACAAAGGCGCCTGCCGCCAAAATGATGCACCACGCCTACCTGGGCGGCCTGCTGGAACACACCCTGGGGGTGGCCCGGCTGGCCGAGGCGGTGAGCCGGCTCTACCCCTCCCTGGACCGCTCCCTGCTCATGGCCGGGGCCATGCTGCACGATATCGGCAAGACCAAGGAATTTTCCTTTGATTCCCACCGCTTTGACTACTCGGACAGCGGCCGCCTGGTGGGCCACATGGTGCTGGGAGTGGAGATGGTCCAGGAACGGCTCAACACCATCGAGGGATTCCCGCAAGAGCTGGCCGTGCGGGTCAAACATCTGATCCTCAGCCACCACGGCCGCCACGACTTCGGCTCCCCCACCCTGCCCATGCTCCTGGAGGGCTTTGTCCTCAACTTCATCGATGACCTGGACGCCAAGGTCAACACCATTGACAAGGTAAGCGGCCAGGCCAAGGAAGAGGGATACCAGTGGAGCGACTACCAGCGCAGCCTGGAACGGTTCCTCTTTGTCAAGGGCCGCCCGGCCCAAAGCAACGAAGAGCCGGAGCCGGAAGAAGAAGCGGTGCTGCCTGCGGCGCCCCCCCGGCAACAGCCCACCCTTTTCTAAGACGCCGGCCCTGACCATGGTCAGGGCCGGCTCATCCCACAAAAAAAAGGCCGCCCTTATCAAGGGCGGCCTTTTTTTGTGGGCAAGGATCGTTTACAAAACCTGCCTTACTCAGGGCGTACAGTGGTCATAATAGTTGTTCTCCACAAACTCATTGATGGCAGCACTGTTTTCAGTGCCGTCTGAGTTGCAGGGTTCACTCAGCCCACGCTCGGGCCGATCAATGTCATGGCAGAAGGTACAACCGATGCCGGAACCCTTGTCCGTATGGGCATGCATCTGTTGCCAGTCGCGCTTGAACGACTTGTCACCATGGCACTGGCTGCAGATAATGGCCGCATCAGCCCCATCCACCACACCGTTTTTGTCGGCATCCTTGAGGCGGTAGCCGAGTTTGTCGAGCTTGCTCTCGGTCTCCACGCTGAAGTCGCCCTTGGCATGGTGACAGCTGGTACACTCCGCCACATTGTCGGCCGGGCTCACCCCGTGGTTGATGGCCATTTCCGCCTCCAGCCATTTCCACTCATGGCTGCCTGCATACCCGGCATAGGCCTTGCCCCTTTCCGCTGCCTCGTCAAAGAGGCCGGTCTTAAACTGCCAAACCACATCAAAGGGAATGACCTTACCCGTATCAACACCGGAACTCATCACCGCCATATTGGACTGATGGCGCTTGACAGGGACGAGCTTGCTGACCCCCACGGCATCATTGACATGGCCGTTGGCATCCGCCACAGTGACAAAACCGCTGATAGGATCAACCTGGGAGAGGGTCTGGTCCAGACCGTAGACATAGCTGGTGCCGTCAAAAAAGACATGGTCAGGGGCAACGTCGGCCACCTTGTGCTCCTCACCGGCCCAGGCGCCCTGGCCACCGCACAGGGCGGGATTCCAGTGGGGGGTCTTCCAGTCACGCCACATCTCCGTGGCGCCGCCCTTGGCAAAGGCAGGGATATGACAAGACTGGCAGGCCACCCGCGCGGTATGACGCCCTGCAGCCTCATGGCCGCCAGGGGCATCTTTGCCCGCATGGCACTCAATACAGGCCTTCACCGGGCCGCCCTCCTCGGGACGCAGGTCAATGCCGCGGCCGGGAATCTGGTGGGTGACCGGGGTATGGCAGTCTGCACACTGCAGACCGGCGCCGCCACTGGCCACTGAGGCCAGATGAACGTCTTCGTCGTGGGTGGGATTGGCGGAGGAGAGACCGATATCACCACGCTTGGTCCAGTCACCGCCGCCGGCCTTGGCATGGCAGCTCAGACAGGTGGAGGTGGTGGGCAGGTGCACACCCTGAATAAGGTCTTCAGCGGTGAGACCGGGCATGGCATCCCAGTTAAAGGTGACATAGAATTCACCGGTGACGTCATCCCGGTCGGCCGGCACATAGGTCTTGGCGGTACCCTGCCAATCAACAATATTATCATGGTTGGCCGGATCAGGATCACCAGGATACATACTCTGGTAGGCGTCATTATGACAACGCAGACAATCGATATCAGCAGCGGTCAGGTTTTCATACTTGCCGAGGGTTGGATGGCAGCCCAGACAGGCGGCGCCGGCCATACCCGGGTCTGGATAGCTGCAGAATGTATTGATTTCACTTAATTTTTGGCTGTCGCCGCTGGTATTGAGGACACTGGGGGCAGGAGTGGGTTTCATGCCATGCAAGGAGTTGACGGCCTCAAAGCCTTCAGCTGCATGGCATTCAAGACATTTGGCAGTGACGTCAGCCGGGGTGGCAAAGGTGCCGGTTATACCGCTATGGGGGTTAGGGTCAGGGTCTGGGACAGGTTCCGGTTCACTGCCACAACCATTTATAGGCTCCGGCGCACATTCACCGCAGGAGTTGAGAATCCACACCCCTGGATCGTTATCATTGCAATCCTTATTGGACATATAGCCATCGCCATCACTGTCCACGGGCTTCCCTGCGAGAACATGCTGGGCGCTGAGACCCACTGTCATCACCAGGGCACATACTAATGCTGCTCTTTTTTTCATGCCATACTCCTAAGTCGGGTTCACACCTTTTCTGGCAACATATAATGCTTGGCACCTGCTCCTTCTTGCCACCTCCTGTTTTGTATTTTCGTGCCCAAGCAACCCAATGTCGTCGAAAAGAAAATTACACAGCCCGTGCGCAGTGCGACAATTTGCCCCAAAAAGATACCTACCCCACGGTCTGCCGGCTGGCAAATAAAAAATATGGGGAACCACTCTTCTTACTACTTAACCATTCGATATTATTTGTCATAAAAAACAACTCCCCTGCCAGATAAGGCACAGAAGGAAAAAGAGGTGGCCTGCACCGCTGTTCATCCGGACAAAATAGGGTATACTCATGGCCGGCTGCCTTTGTACGGAAAGGGCAGAAATGCGACATCCTGCCAGGACATAGATCATGCTCATCCCTCTCTCCGCTGTCATGGGCCAGACCCGGGCCAAAAACCTGCTCACCTCCTCCTCTGCCAAGGACAAGATGAGCCACGCCTATCTTTTCAAGGGCCCCTCCGGGGTGGGCAAAAAAATGCTGGCCCGCGCCTTTGCCGCCTTTATAAATTGCCGGGCACCCCAGCAAAGAGAGGCGTGCGGCAGCTGCCCCTCCTGCAAGAAATTCAACTCAGGCAACCATCCTGACCTGCATATCATTGAACCCCAGGGCGTGGGCATCAAGATCGACCAGATCCGCAGGCTCCAAAAGGACCTGACCTACCCCCCCTTTGAGGCCCGGACCCGGGTGGTGATCCTCCCCGACATCCACGACACCATGCGGCGGCCAGAGGTGGCCAACTCCCTGCTCAAGACTCTGGAGGAGCCCCCACCCCACACCCTGCTTATCCTCACCGGCGACGAGGCGGGCAGCATTCTGCCCACCATCCTCTCCCGCTGCCAGATCGTCGCCTTTTCCCCCCTTACCTACCGGGAGGTCGCCGGCCTGCTGGCCCCGGAGGTGGAACCCCGGCAGGCCCTGACCCTGGCCGCGGTGGCCGAGGGCAGTCCGGGCCGGGCCCTGCTCCTGCACCAGACGGGCCTCCTGGAACTGCGGCAGGGGATGATCGCCACCCTCACCCGGCTCGACCCCGACAGCCCCGATGCCGTTGGCCTGGTCTATGGCCTGGCCGCCCAGGCCGCGGAGCTCAAGGAAAAACTCCATGAGCTTCTGGATCTTCTGGCCACCTGGCTGCGCGACCTCACCCTCCTGGGCCTGGAGCAGCAGGGGCAGCTGATCAACCATGACCTTGCCGACCTTCTCCAGGAGGGGCGTCGGGCCTGGAGGCCTGAAGGCCTGCTGGCCGCCCTTGACCATATCCGCCAGGCCCGGCGTCAGTTGCTGCGCAACTGCAACCGCACCCTGGTCTGTGAGGTTCTTTTCTTTGCCTTGCTCAGGGAAAAATGGTAATGTTGGCACTTTTCGTGGCTTACGCATGCCCAGCCGCCTGAGCCGCCAGCAGGAACTCTGAGAGTGCCCACGGGCACAGGATGAATCCTTTTTGAGCTTTTTCTCGCTTCAGACCATATATACCCCATGAGCCCTACCCTCGAACCCCAGGCCGTCCAAGAGACCGATCACACCCCGGAATCCTCTGAAAAATGGTACAAGATCCGCTTCCGCTTTCAAGATCAGATCTTCAGCGCCAGCTCCAGACTCCAGGACCTGCAGGAGGGTGAAGAGGTGATGATGGTCACGGATCATGGCCCTGAACCGGCCACCATCGTCAGCCTGGGCCCCCAGCTTGTCCTGGAGGGCAAGCTGGAGGGCCTCAAACCTTCCTTGAAGATCCAACGCCGCTGCACCAGCGATGAACAGGAAAAATTTCTCCGGCTGGTGCAAAAGGAGAAGGAGGCCATCACCTTCACCAGCGAGCTCATCAGAAAACATGCGCTGGCCATGAAGTTGATCAAGGTGGAGCGTTATTTCAACGGCAGCAAGATCATCTTTTATTTCACCGCGGAAAACAGGGTGGATTTCCGGGCCCTGGTCAAGGACCTGGTCCAGGAGTTCCGGACCAGGGTGGAGATGCGGCAGGTGGGGGTGCGCCACGAGACCAAGATGCTGGGCGGCTTGGGCAGCTGCGGCCGTGAGCTCTGCTGCTCCTCCCATATTGATCATTTTGCCGCGGTCTCCATCAAGATGGCCAAGGAGCAGAACCTGCCCTTAAACCCCACCAAGATCTCCGGCATCTGCAACCGCCTCCTCTGCTGCCTTACCTATGAGTTTCCCATGTACAAGGAAATCAGGCGCCAGATGCCGCGTTGCGGCAAGATCATCCTCGTCAAGGATAAAGCCCTGAAGGTGATCAAGCATAATGTCCTGGAAGAGACCATCACCGTCATCGATCCGGAAGACCGGGCCCTGGTCATGGAGCTGCCCCGCTCCATCTGGGAACCGGTGACCCAGGAGATGCAGCAGCAGAGCCAGGGCAAAAGGGTCCGGCGCGACAAGAAAGCGCCTCACTCCTCCGAACAACCAGCCAAAACGCGCGGAAGACAGAAATGAGCACCTACATCACCACCCCCATATTTTATGTCAATGCCCAGCCCCATCTGGGCCACGCCTACACCACCATTGTCGCCGACACCTATGCCCGCTTCAGGAGATTATGCGGCGACGATGTCCTGTTCCAGACCGGCACCGACGAGCATGGCGACAAGATCGTCCAGGCGGCAGAGCAGGCCGGTGAATCCCCCCAGGCCTATGTGGACAGGATAAGCGCCCTGTTCCGCGATTCCTGGCCCCTGCTGGAGATCGCCCCGGACAACTTCATCCGCACCACTGACCCGGCGCATATCAAAAACGTCCAGGCCATCCTGCAGAAGGTCTACGACCAGGGCGACATCTATTTCAGCGAATATGAGGGCCTCTACTGTCAGGGGTGCGAGCGTTTTCTCACCGAAAAGGAGCTGGTGGAGGGCAATTGCCCCGACCACCTCACGCCCCCCGCCAGGATCCGCGAACAGAACTATTTTTTCCGCATGGGCAACTACCAGGAGTGGCTCATCGACCATATCAAGAGCAACCCAGACTTCATCACCCCGGAGCGTTACAAGAACGAGATGCTTTCCTTCTTGAGCGAACCCCTGGAGGATCTCTGTATCTCCCGCCCCACCAGCCGCCTGACCTGGGGTATCCCCCTGCCCTTTGACGCCAACTTCGTCACCTATGTCTGGTTTGACGCCCTGATCAACTATATCTCCGGCCTGGGCCTGCCGGATGAGGAGAAATTCGCCACCTACTGGCCGGTGGCCGAACATGTCATCGCCAAGGACATCCTCAAGCCCCACGCCATTTTCTGGCCCACCATGCTCAGGGCCATGGGGCTGCCCCCCTATAAAAAGCTGCATGTGCACGGCTACTGGAACATGGGGGAGGCCAAGATGAGCAAATCCCTGGGCAATGTGGTGGGACCCAGGGAGATGGTGGCGGAGTTCGGCGCCGACGTGGTGCGTTATTTTCTCCTGCGCGACATGTCCTTTGGCTTGGACGCCTCCTTTTCAGCGGCAGCGGTGGTGGACCGTCAGAATTCTGATCTGGCCAATGACCTGGGCAATCTCTTTTCCCGCTCCCTGACCATGGTGGGCAAATTCATGGCCGGCAAGGTGCCTGATCCGGGTGAACCCCGGCAGATCGACACGGACCTGGCTGCGGCCTGCAGCACCATGGTTGCCACCTACACCCGAGAAATGAACGCCTTCCGTTTTCACCTGGCCCTGCGCGCCATCTGGGAGGTGGTGGGCAAGGCCAACAAATACATCGTGGAAACCGCCCCCTGGGAAATGGCCAAGGATGAGGGACAAAGGGGTCAGCTGAGCACGGTGTTCTACACCCTGCTGGAGACCCTGCGTCTCATCGCCCTCGTTGTGGAGCCGGTTATGCCCGCGGCCGCTGCCAAGATGCGGGCCGGCCTTGGTGTTGACAACCAAGGCGACCTGGCCACCTTGTCCACCTGGGGACGGCTGACCCCTGGCACGGCCATTGCCAAGCCGGAGCCCCTCTTTCCCCGCCTGGAAAAGAAAAAGGCGGCCCAAGAAGCGCCGGCCTCCCAGGCGGAAAAAGCCGGCCACACGCCCAAAAATAGCCTGCCCGGGGTCATCACCTTTGCAGAGTTCGGCAGGGTGGAGCTGAAGGTGGCGGAAATTATTGCTGCTGAAAAAATCAAAAAATCAGACCGACTGCTCAAAATAACAGTAAGGGCTCCGGAAGAACGGACTATTGTCGCTGGTATCGCCGAGTTTTATCAGCCCCAAGAGCTGCTGGGCCGCCGGGTCATCATTGTTGCCAATCTCCAGCCGGCAAAACTGATGGGCGTCCGCTCCCAGGGCATGGTGCTGGCGGCCAAAGATGGCGACCGCCTGGTCCTGGCCATGGTGCCGGCAGAGGTTGCCGTGGGCTCCCGGGTGGCCTGATCTTTGCGGCCTCATCCCGGCGGACCGGCTGACCACAACGGCCTTATCCCTTATTAACCCTGCACAGATCCTGTTAATGGCGACCCTCCCCCCCCTCTTTCTTGAAGCCACCCTGCATGGTGCCGAAAAACATGGCATTGAGACCCATTCCCTGGCCGGCAACCAGGGCCTTCTCCTTTTTGCCGAAGGCATAACCCCCTCTGAACAATATACCCTCCTGAAAAAAATTATTGCTGACCTCCAACCCGCCGACCCCACCTCGCCCGTGCCCCAGGCAGAAGAGATGGAGAAGACGGTGAGCACGGCAGCCACTCAGACCATGGATTGCCAGGTTTCCGTGGAAGAGCGAGCCCAGCTTTTTAAATTCCTTACCGGTTAATCCTATGCGCCCCGCCCAAAAAATACCTCCCATTCTCTGCATCAGTAGCGGTAAAGGTGGCGTAGGGAAAACCACCTTTTGCGTCAATCTGGCCACCGCCCTGGCGGAAAAAGGCGCCAGGACGCTGCTGATCGACGGCGACCTGGGGCTGGGCAATGTCGACGTGGTTCTGGGCCTGCAGGTCAACCACACCCTCCGGGAAACCGTGGAGCAAGGCCGCGATCCAGCCGCCATCATGGTTGAGGTCCAGAAAGACCTCTTTGTCCTGCCTGCCAGCTCCGGCGTCCCTGAAATGGCGGGTCTGAACCAGGAGGGCCAGGGCTCCCTTACCACGCTCCTTGAACCTCTCATCCAGGATTTCGACCTGGTTCTGGTGGATACTGCGGCCGGCATTGGCGACTCGGTGCTCTGGTTCAATCAGTGGGCCAGCGCCAATATCGTCATTCTCACTCCAGACCCCACCTCCCTTACAGACGGCTATGCCCTGATGAAGGTCCTGGCCTCCCGTCACCTGAAAAAGGGGTTTCAACTCGTAATAAACAATGTTAAAAGTAAACAGGAGGCACAGGATACCTTCACCAATATGGCTGCCGTGCTGGGCCGATTTCTACAGGAGACCCCTTCTTATCTGGGTCCGTTGCCCAAAGATAGCAAGGTGATCCAGGCCATCCGCAGCCAAAAACCTTTTTTGCATGCCTCGCCTGCTTGTCCGGCAGCCAGGGCCATCCGCACCATGGCCGGCCACATCTTCACCCAGGCAGGGCTCCAAGCCGGCCCAGACCACCAATCTCCTCTATAGTTGAGTGACCCATGGCTATTATCAGATTTTTCCTCCAAGCGATTGCCGGTCTGGTCAACTTCGTCCTTGATGCCTACATGATCATTCTGCTGGCCCGGGCCATCATGTCCTGGGTAAGCCCTGATCCATACAATCCTATTATCCGCTTTCTCCATACAGCCACCGAGCCTGTCCTTTACCGGGTCCGCAGGGCCCTCCCCTTTACCTACACCTCGGGTATTGATTTTTCCCCGCTTCTGGTCATGCTGGCGATTATTTTTCTGAAGGATTTTCTAGTCAAGACTCTCTATTATATGGCTGCCGCTGTCGGCTGAACAAATCGGTTCGCCCCTTAAGGAGATGAAGGAGATTATGACCATGCCGCTTACCCCTGAGAACATTCAGAACCAACAATTCCACGTCCGCTTCCGCGGCTTTGATGTGGATGAAGTAGATGCCTTTCTTGAAAAGGTTGCCGAAAATTATCTCGTCCTGGTCAAGAAAAATGAGCAGTTAACCGATGAGATGACAGCAGTCCAGGGGGAGCGGGACCAGATCCAGGCCCAGGAACGCTCCTTCAAAAACGCCATTATCGCGGCCCAGAACATCGCTGACGAGATGCAGGCCAAGGCCAGGCAGGAGGCCGATCTCCTCATGGAAAATGCCCGCCTGGAAGCAGCAGCCCTGGTGGATGAGGCCAAGGAACTGGAGCAATCTCTCAAGAAACAGATTGCCTCCCTTCTCCTGGAAAAACAACAGATCAAGGAAGAGCTGCAGGGCTTTCTCACCTCCCACCTGGATCGTCTGGAAAGCCAATACCCGGACGCCTCTGCCCCTCAGACCGGAAAAGAAGCCTTTGCATCAGAAGCCCGCCACGATTCCTCTCAAAAAGAAGAGGCCGAGTCCCGGGCCATCACCGAAGAGGATGACCTGACCGCCCTTTATGAAAAAATTGATCTCTCGGAGTTGGGAGAAGAAGATCTGGCTGAGCAGCCGGCAGATTCCACCGAGAGCAAAGATTCGGCACCGGAAAAGAAAGCGACTCAATTTGTCATGGATGAAGGCGACGACTTTGGCCCGACCATGCCCGATCTTGACGGTGATATGCTCTTCAGGCTGGAAGACCCCCTGGACCACCAGGCCGGACCCGAGATCCCCATAGAGCCCCCGGGAGAGGAAAAAAAATCCAGCTGAACAGAGATCATGGGCATCTTCATAAAAAAGGGCGCGGTTATAAACCGCGCCCTTTTTTATGGTGCACCTGACGAGCAAATTCCCTGAAAAGGGTGCTGGTCTGGTGCCGATTATTTTTCCATGCCGCCCCCTCTCCTTGGTAACTGCAGAGAAGGGCCCACTTCTTACTGGATAGCCTGGATAGCGGCCAGATTGTCCAAAAAGACTTCCACCAGGGCGGGATCAAAATGACCGCCCCTCTCCTTTTTGATATAGGCCAAGACCTCTGCAGGCGGAAAGGCCTGGCGGTAGACCCGGTCATTACTCAGGGCGTCGTACACATCGGCAAGGGCCACAATGCGGGCAAAGATATGGATCTCCTCCCCTTTCAGGCCCTGGGGATAGCCACTGCCGTCATATTTCTCGTGATGCTGCAGGGCAATGAGGGCCGCTGCCTTCATAATGGGCCGCGGTGATGAGCTGAGCATGCCCGAGCCGATCCGGGAATGCTGCTGGATGATGGCAAAGTCATCCTTATTCAGCCTGTCGGGATTATGAAGGATATTATCGGGAATGGCCACCTTGCCGATATCATGCATGGGGGCGGCCAGTCGCAGCATCTCCACCTCAGCCTGGGACAGACCAAAATTCCTGGCCAGGATTCTGGAGATACACGACACCCTTTTGACATGGACCCCTGTTTCCAGAGATCTGGCCTCAGCAATCTCGCCCAGGGTGTAAATAATCTCCTTCTGGGTATCTTCAATCTCCTGGTTGAGCAGGACATTTTCAAAGGCGGCATGGACATTAGTGCAGTAGACCTCCACCAGGGACTTGCTCAGATCATCGAGATGATTCCATCCTTCACAGTAGAGGAGGACGCCCACCCCGGAATCAGAGGGGAAAAAGCCGACAAAGCGATCCTCAAGGCAGAGGCGGCTCTTTTTTTGCCAGGCCTGTTTCAGGTCATTGACCAGATGGGCCGGCAGCAGCCTGGCCACCGCACTTTTCAGCAGATTCTCATAGCAGCCGGACCCGGCCAGCACCTCGATATTTTCCAGGGTTATGTCGTGATTCATATCTGGAATCTTGCAGACCATGGCATCCGGGCTCATGCCCAGGATGGCCACCAACTGGGTCAAGACGCCGGAGGCCAGGAGCTTGACGGAACGCTGCTCAAAGAGAGAGGCCGAGGCCTGGATAATATTCTTGAGGCCCTCCCGATTGGCGTCAATGGTGAGCATGTGGCGATAGGTGCGCAGGGAGGAGAGCATCACGGTAAAGAGCTTCTGGGAAGAGAGCTCCGTTTTTTCCTTATAATCATTGATGTCATACTCAACAATGATCTTTTCCTCAGGGGCCTGGCCAGGCTGACCCGTGCGCAGAATGATACGGACAAAGGGATTTTTCACTTCCTTGCGGACATACTCCACCACCTCCAGACCGGCATCCTCTTTTTCCATGACCACGTCAAGAAGGATAACAGCGATATCAGGCCGGCTGTCAATCAACTGCTTGGCCTCGGCCCCGCTGTAGGCATGGAGAAACTGCAGGGGGGAATCGTCATAACGAAAATGGCGGAGCACCAGGGTGGTGATGGCGTGGACCTCCTCTTCATCATCAACGATGAGGATCTGCCACGGTTTCTTATAAGAGAGACGGTGCGAACCATCTGCCTGAAGCGGATCTTCGGGCGCAAAGATTATGGCGTCATCATACATTCAGACTTTCTCCTTCCTGGGCAAGGGGCAGGGTGATCTTGAAAAGCGTCCCCCCCCCCGGCCTCTCCTGACAGCGAATGGCGCCGTGCAGCCGCTGGCTGACAATATTATAGACAATGTGGAGCCCCAGACCACTGCCCCCTTTTTCCCGGTTGGTGGTGAAAAACGGCGCAAAGATATGGTCGATATTGCCTCTGGCAATACCCTTGCCGTCATCACTGAACGTCAAAACAAGCTGGCCATCATCCTGGTAAAAAGATATCTCCAACCTGCCGGCCTGCCCTTCATCATAGGCGTGGATAAGGGAGTTGGTGATCAGGTTGGTGAGGATCTGCGAAAAGGCCCCTGGGAAACTGTGCAGCACAAGATCCCGGTCACCGGACAGGGCCACCACATGGCTGGTTTTTTTCAACATGGGTCGCAGACTGAGCAGGACCTCGGCGATATATTCCCGCAGATAAAAACGGCGGGTGCCCTGGCCGGACTGGTCAATGGCCACCTGCTTGAAACTGCGGATAAGCTCACTGGCCCGATCCAGGTTGGAGATCAGCAGCCGGGTGGATTCCAGACACACATCCAGGAATTCCGCCAGGTCACTGCGCTTCATCGCACCGCCGGCATAGAGATCGCTTATATCACGGGCATTTTGGCGCAGATGGGTGGAGGCGGTATAGGCAATACCCACCGGGGTATTGATCTCGTGAGCCACTCCGGCAATAAGTCCGCCCAGGGAGGCCATTTTTTCTGTCTGCACCAGGTGATCCTGCATGCACTGCATCCTGGCCAGGGTCTCCTTCAGTTCCCGATTGGAGGCATCCAGTTCACTGGTGCGCTCAATCACCCGCTGCTCCAGGCTATCGGTAAGTTCCAGCAGGCCGTGTTCAGCCAGCTTCCTCTCGGTGATGTCCCGCCTGATAAAGGCCACCGAAGTCACCGTGTCCTGACCATCGGTAACGGGCAGGACAAAAACCTGCTCCTGGAAATGAGAACCATCCTTCTTGATGCTGGCCAGCTCACCTTCCCAGACATAGCCGTCCAGGATATCCTGCCAGCTGTAGGCCTTGGTGATGGAGCTCAAATCATCAAGGCCAAGATCAGCAATGGGCCGGCCCACCACCTCATCGGCACTGTAGCCGGTCTGGGAGGTGAAAACGGTGTTGACGTATTCTATCCTGCCGCTGGGATCGGTAAATATAATGGTATTGGGATTGTATTGAATCAGATAGGCAAGTCGTCTGATCTCCTGGTTCAGCCAATCACCCAATGCAAAAACCCTCCAGCAACACCTGAAAACGCAATATTTCACTTGCATATAGAAGTGAAATCAATATCTTACTTTATAAGAACAGGCTTACCTTATTGCCATGCCCGGCAGAGGTCAATAAAAATATTCACCCCTTCTTCCCTGAAAGTCCCAAACGGCAGGGCGGAGCGCCGGCCCCGATTGCTGGGGGAAAAATGATGCCACCGCCAGTGGTGCTCTTTTGAGGGGCGCAGCTCAACAGAAAGGGGGAGAGGAACGCTTGGCCCCACAGGCGCCAAAGGGGATTCCCCCCGGATAGCACTTTACCTATTTTCCCTAAAATCCCGGGCGTCGTGCCCAGAAAGGGTTTATGCTGTCGCTGACAGCGGCAAAAGGGCCCAACCCGAAAAAGCTGCCCAAACAGATACGCGCCCATGGCCACAAACTGGTTCGTTTACATAGTCCGATGTCAGGATCTGACCCTCTACACCGGCATCACCACGGATCCCGCGCAGCGGCTCACCGCACACAACAGCGGCACAACCGGTGCCAAATATACCCGTTCCCGGCGGCCTGTCCGTCTGGTTTACCTGGAAGAGAGCCCGTGCCGCTCAACAGCCAGCAAACGGGAGTACGCCATTAAACGCCTGACCCTCTCACAAAAGAGGGCCCTTATTGCCCGGGGCCAAGGAGTCTCCCTGAACAGGCCACCATCAACACCCTGCCCCTGCGGCAGCAGTCACCCTTACCCATCCTGTTGCAAACCCTATCTGGAAGAGCATAAAGTGGCGGTCACGGCCGAGGCCCTGATGCGCTCCCGCTACTCTGCCTTTGCCCTGGGCAAGGGCGCCTATCTTCTCCAGTCATGGCACCCAGAAACGGCCCCTGCCACCCTGGTTCTGGAAACGTCACCGGTCTGGTGCGGTCTGGAGGTCCTGGCCACCCAAGACGGCCAGGAGAGTGACGACAGCGGTGTGGTGGAGTTTAAGGCCCATTATAGGAGCGGCGGCAAATCCTTCACCCTCCATGAGGTGAGCCGCTTTGTCAAAGAAAAGGGCCGCTGGTATTATGTGGAGGGCGACTCTCAGCAAGCAGAGACCCAGGGGAAAACAGGGCGCAACGAGCCCTGCCCCTGCGGCAGCGATCGGAAATTCAAGAAATGCTGCGGGGGGTGAGCCCCTTCTCTCCCCTGGCCAAAGAGATCGAGGGTTCCATACTAAGGGGCTCCTCAACCCTGCCACCAAGGTGGGACCAGAGGTGCCATCAGGGCCACAAAGGCGATGACCAGATTGGCCAGGCTGACCAGGACCAGGGCGCTACCGATGTCCTTGCCGTTTTTGGCGGCCTCACTGTAGCCGGGAGAGAGATGGTTGAGGATAACCTCCAGGGCGGTATTGACCAGCTCACAGATCAAGACCAGGAGCAGGCAGCCCAGGAGATAGAGCTTGGCCAGCAGGGCGAGGGGCACCAGGATGATCAGCGGCGCCAACAGCAGGCAGAGCAGAAGCTCCTGACGGAAGGCCGCCTCATGTCTGCAGGTGTACCTGAGGCCGGCAAAGGAGTAGCCGGCCGCCCGCCTGATTCTTTTCAGGCCGGTGACCCGGACCGGAATCTGCCCACCTTTTTCGGATCTTTTCACGCATCTCTCTCCGCTGAAATTTTGGCCCGGGCCTCAGGGTGAGAGGCAGGAGTGCTACCGCCCCACCATGGTCAAGGCCTCTTCCGGGCAGGTGTTGCGGCACAGGCCGCAGCCGAAGCATTGGTGAGCGCTGACTGTGGCCACCTGCGCGCCGCTCAGCTGGCGGCTGCTGATGGCCTGAAACTGACAGGCATCCTCGCAGGCCCCGCAGCCGCTGCACTTCTCCTCAGCCACCACGGCCACCTGTTCGCCGCGGAACATGGTCTCCACATCCAGGGCCAGGGTGCGCAGGCCCAGGCAGTCGCCGGGCTGGCAGTTGCAGATGGCGCCGATAAAGGGGGTCATCATGGTCCAGATGGTATGGATGGCGCCATGCTCCTCCAGACCTTCCATCTGGGCGATGGCCTCTGCCGGACTGACCCTTTCCAGACCCTCATCCTGGGCCAGCCCGAAATAGCCCATGTCCAGGTCATTGTACCAGGCGTCCGCTGTATAGCTCACGCTGTAGCAGCAGCGGTTTTCTTTCTTCATGGAGGCCCAGCGACAGGCACAGGGCAGGCGGACCACGGTGGCCGCCTTGCCCACCATGGCGCGGATATCCTCCATGGTCACCACCTGGCCGAAATGTTCTTCCCTGGCCTTGGCCACCATGGCCTGGACCAGCCGGTCCGGCAGCTGCTTCTTCTTCTGGTAGAGGGTCTCCAGACGGCCCAGGGTGACAATGCCATCCTCAATGGTGGAGCGAAAAAAATCCTTGATATAGCCGCGCCGCTCCAGGTCGGCCATCAGGTCACGGCCATAATTGGCACCATTCTTGAACCAGACCTTACCGTCCCCATGTTTCATACAAAACTCACACATAGACCCATACCCCCTGTGATAGACTGTTTTGCATCCATAAGAATATGGAAGGAGCTGTTGGGCAAGTAAAATGTCGCAGACCGCCCATAATGCGAGGCCGGATCCCCTGTTCAGCCTGACCTGCCTCTGGATTTTGGCATAATAACACCTTGTTTTTCCGGAAAAATTATTTCATATTCTATCATGCTGCTTATGTTTCGCCTGTGGCTAGGCAGATCTTGTTACCTTCAGTGCCACCAGAAAAGTTCTGGGTGGCCTTCAACCTCAACGATCATGGGCTCTTTTTCGGACCTTCATTTATGGCCTTTTCAGAAAACAACCTCCTCCTGCAAACTCCCGCCTTTCTGCTCGCCGCCCTCAATAATATTGCCGATCCTGTGCTTATTCTGGATTGCGGCTTCACCATTCTTTTTGCCAACAAGGCCGCTGGCCAGTTCTTTGGTGCCGCCCCCTGCCAGGGGGAAAAGGCCTGCTCCTGCCATCAGATGATCTTCAATCTTGATCGCCCCTGTGAGGAGCATGGCGAGCAATGCCCCCTTAAACTCGTGGTGGAGAGTCAAAAAGAGGTCGAGGTGATCAGGGAAGTTGCCTTTGCCAATGGCCAGACAAAATGGCTGCAGATCAAGGCCCTGCCTCTTTTTGATGAGACAGGCCAGGTTGTCTCCGTTGTCCAGACCATCCATGATATCAGCTGCACCAAGGAAATGGCCTCAGCCCTGGACCGTTACAGCCGCAGCCAGGACGATTTTTTTATTGCCTCCCGAAAGATCACCACCACGGACCGCAAAGAGCTCTACCGCCATATTGTCCGCCACGCCAAGGATCTGCTGCAGTTTGACTTTTCCACGCTGCTCCTTTTTTCTGAGGACAAGAGAAGCCTGGTGGTTCAGGATACCATGGGTTTTCCCGAATCAATGATTAACAGCGTCCCCTTTGTGGAGGGCCAGGGACTCGCCAGCCATGTGACAAAGACAAAATCCCCGCAGGTAGTGAAGGACTTTCTGACAGAAAGCCGTTTTGAGATCCCGCCCTTTGTCCTTGCGCGCGATATCCGTTCCGCCCTGGGTGTACCCATGGTCGTCACCGGGGAAGTATTGGGGGTTCTGGTGGGGCACACCCTGAAACCAAGAACCTTCACGGACCAGGAAATTATTCTCTATGACAGCCTGGCCAATCAAGCGGCCATGGCCCTGCACAGTGCCAACACCTTCCAGAAATTACGGGCCTCGGAAGACCGCTACCACGACCTTTTTAAAAATTCCCAGGATATCATCCAGATGGTGGGGCCGGACGGCAAGATTTTATATGTCAACAAGGCCTGGGAAAAGGCCTTGGGGTACAGCGCCGCCGAAATCCCCCACCTCTCCGCCTTTGACATCATCCATCCCGACTGCCGGCCCCATTGCCAGGAGGTCTTTGGCCAGCTCTGTCAGGGCGGCAAGGTGGATCTGCTGGAAACAACCTTCCTGACCAAAAATGGCCGCAGCTTTTGCGTGGAAGGCCATATTAACGGCCATATCAAAAACGGCAAACTGGTCTCCACCCGGGGTATCTTCCGCGATGTCACGGACCGCAAACATTTTGAGGAAAAGCTTAAAAAACTGTCCATCACCGATGAGCTCACCCAGCTCTTGAATCGGCGCGGCTTTTTTGCCCTGGCCGAAAAACAACTGGCCATAACCGCCCGTTCCGGCGGCAATCTGTATCTCCTCTATCTGGATATTGACAACATGAAATGGATCAACGACCATAAAGGCCATAAAGTGGGCGACCAGGCCCTCACCGACACGGCCCGCCTCCTCCGGGAAACCTTCCGTGATGGCGATATCATGGCCCGGATCGGGGGAGATGAGTTTACAGTCCTGCTTACCGCCATTGCTGACAACCGGAATGCCCGGGAGGTGGTGGCCCGATTTGAGCAGCAGCTGGCCCTCCTTAATGAAGAAGAAAATCGCGGCTACGTGCTGCTCATCAGTACGGGGCTGGTCAAATATCAGGGTAAAACACCCTGCCTTCTGGAAGAACTGATGGGAAAAGCGGATGACCTGATGTACGAAAACAAGCGTCAAAGAAAAAAATCAAGGCAGGCACATCCCTGAATATGGCCGGCCCAAGGCCCTCTTTTTTCTTTCCCCTTTCCCTGGAGGAGTATCCGAAAATGAGCCCGCAATCTTCCGAGCCCCCCAAAAAACCAGATCCGGAGCGGATGGCCCTTCTCCGCGCCCTGCCCCTTGAAATCAAACAGCAGATCAGCGGCGAAGAGGCCCATGCCTTCCTTTATCATGAAGATATGCCGGAATCCCTGCTGGAAAAACTCAAAGAATATCTGGTGGATGATGACCATTGAAGGCCATCTGCAAAGGGCCGCTGCCATCACCCCACATCTCCCCGCTTCTGGCGGGGCCCTGAAGACCCCAAGGAGGACATATGCCGCAAATCCTGTCTGAGATTATGGCAGAAAACATCACCGTTGTTGATGTCGATGACACCCTGGAAGATGTGGAATGTATCCTTGCCGGGCACAAATACTCCTGCGTGCCCGTGCTGGACCCGGATGGCCATTGTTTCGGGATCATCACCTCCAATGACATTCTCAAGTCCCATATGCTGAGACGCAACATGAAACAGGTACGGGCCTGGGAAATCTGCTCTCATCTGCTCATCGAGGTGGACCCCTCCCTGTCGGTCCATGACGCCGCCATCCTGATGATCAAAAACAATATCCATCACCTGGTGGTCTCCCAGAATGCCGATATCAGGGGTATTGTCTCCTCCATCGACCTGCTGGCGGCCTATTATGCCGCCAACTGCAGCGGCCCGGACGCCCCCTGAAGGCTCGCCTGCGCTCCTCTCTTCCATCAACCCCCAGGTTTCCCATGCCCGCCTGAAACAGGACCCCGGGAAGGCCGTTTCCAACCGGCCACACCCTATTATTACAAAAAAAGAAAACAGGTGGCCGCTGCTACACATTATTGTAAATAAAAAAACCCGGCGCCCACCTCTCTTCATGATAAAATTTCTATTATATCAAATAAATATAATAGCTATGTGGACAAATAAAAGAACCTTATTGCCCCTGGCACAGTGCTTGCTTTTCACTCATGTTCAGAAGTATATTTTTTAGATAATGGCTTGAAAGGGGGCGTTCAGCCCTGCCCAAAGCAAAGGAGAAAAGAGAATGAACAGTGGCGATACTGCGTTTATGCTCATAGCAACGGCCATGGTCATGCTTATGACCCCGGGACTGGCCCTTTTTTATGGCGGCATGGTCCGCTCCAAAAACGTGCTCTCCACCCTGCTGCAGAGTTTTATCTGCCTGGCGGTGGTGACCATTATCTGGGTGCTTTATGGCTACTCCCTGGCCTTTGGCACGGACGTGGGCGGCCTCATCGGCGGCCTCGACTTTCTCCTGCTCCGCGGCGTCGGCGGTGAGACCATGGAGGGCGGCACCATCCCCCATCTGGTTTTCTGCGCCTTTCAGCTCATGTTCGCCGTTATCACCCCCGCCCTCATCACCGGCGCCTTTGCCGAGCGCATCAAATTCTCCGCCTTCCTCCTCTTCACCATTCTCTGGACCACTCTGGTCTATTTGCCGGTCTGTCACTGGGTATGGGGCAATGGCTGGATCAGCAGCCATGGCGGCCTGGACTTTGCCGGGGGCACTGTTATCCATATCAACTCCGGGGCCGCTGCCCTTGTTGCTGCCCTCCTTGTGGGCAAACGCAAAGGCTGGGGCAAGGAGTCCCTCCATCCTCATAACCTGCCCATGACTCTGCTGGGGGCCGGCATTCTCTGGTTCGGCTGGTTCGGCTTTAATGCCGGCAGCGCCCTTGCCGCCGACGGCATTGCCGCCACCGCCTTCATGACCACCCAGGTAGCTGCCGGCTGCGGTGCCCTGGCCTGGCTCATGGCCGAATGGCTCTACCAGGGCAGACCCACCATTCTCGGTGCCGCTTCGGGCGCCATTGCCGGTCTGGTTGCCATTACGCCGGCAGCCGGGTATGTTTCGCCGACCTCCGCCATCCTCATCGGTCTGGCAGGGGGCATGCTTTGCTATATTGCGGTGCTGGCCAAGAACAGGCTCGGCTATGATGACGCCCTGGACGTGGTGGGCATCCATGGGGTGGGGGGGCTCTGGGGTGCCCTGGCCACCGGCCTCTTCGCCTCCCTGGCCGTCAATCCCGGCGGCGCCAACGGTCTTTTCTTCGGCAATGCCAGACTGCTCTTGGTTCAGGCGGTTGATGCCGGCGCCACCATTGTTTATTCTCTGATCATGAGCTTCATCATCCTCAAAGGTATTGATCTGCTCATCGGCCTGCGGGTAGAATCGGAGGATGAGATCCAGGGCCTGGATCTCTCGCAGCACAGTGAGATCGGCTATACCCTCTAAGACAAAACTTCCGAGCTGGCCTGTGGTCCAGGTCAGCTCTTTTATCCACTGCTGGAGCGTACCTCATGCAAAAAATTGAAGCGATCATCAAACCCTTTAAACTTGACGATGTAAAAGATGCCCTGCGCGAAATCGGGATCAGCGGCATGACCCTGTCCGAGGTGAAAGGCTATGGCCGCCAAAAGGGCCATACGGAAATCTACCGCGGCGCTGAGTACAATGTTGACTTCATCCCCAAGATCAAACTGGAGCTGGTGGTGAACAACTCCCAGACCGACCTGGTGGTGGAGGCCATCATGAAGGCCGCCTACACCGGCAAAATCGGTGACGGCAAGATCTTTGTCATGACCGTTGACGAGGTGATCCGGGTCCGCACCGGGGAAAAAGGCGCCGATGCCATCTGACCCGGCCTCTTTTTTGGTCCTGAATGTGTAAAAATACTCCCTGCCGCCCCAGTGCATCCCCTCAAAAGGAGGGGTTGCACTGGCCGCCAATCCACCCCCTCTGCATGCCTCTGCCCCAAGCCGGTGTTACCGGCATAACCAAAAAGATTCTCATCAGCGGTATGGTGCAGGGGGTGGGCTTCCGGCCCCACCTCTACCGTCTGGCCATGGAACACGGCCTGCGGGGTGAGGTGGCAAACAGCCTGGCCGGGGTGGAGCTTATCCTGGAGGGGGACGAAGGCAAGATCGCCCTTCTTCTTGACACCCTGCAGGCCAGCCCGCCGCCGGGGGCCGCCATTACCGCTCTGGACCAAGAGCAGATACCATCCCGACAATACCCCGCCTTCACCATTGGCCCCAGCCGCAACAGCGGCAGCCCGGACCCTCTGGCCCCGGCTGATCTGGGCATGTGTGCCGCCTGCCAAGGGGAACTCCTTGATCCGGCCAATCACCGCTACCAGCATCCCTTTATCTCCTGCACGGCCTGCGGGCCCCGCTTCACCCTCATGGACGGCCTCCCCTATGATCGCCCCCTGACGGCCATGGCCGCCTTTCCCCTCTGCCGCCGCTGCCGGCAGGAGTACCAGGATCCAGCCAGCCGCCGCTTTCATGCCGAACCCACCTGCTGCCCCTGCTGCGGCCCGCGCCTCTGCCTATATGACAAAAATGGCCCGGAATCAAAAAACCCGCTGGCCAAAACAGCGGCCCTGCTCAAGGAGGGCCGGCTGGTGGCCATCAAGGGGGTGGGAGGGTTTCATCTGGCCGCTGATGCCTGTTCTGATGAGGCCGTTACCAGGCTCAGGGCCGCGAAACAAAGGCTGGACAAGCCCCTGGCCATCATGGTCCGCGACTTGAAAAGCGCTGCCGGCTTGGTCCGTATCTCCCAGCCGGCCGGGGAGCTGCTCTCCTCGCCGGCCCGACCCATCGTCATCCTGCCGGCAAAAAAGAACACCCCTCTATCCAGATTGATCGCCCCTGGCCTGACAGAAATCGGCATCATGCTGGCCTATACCCCGCTTCACTATCTCCTCTTTGACCAAGGGCCGCAGGTGCTGGTGATGACCAGCTTTAATGAGCCGGGCAGCCCCATGCTCATCAAGACCAGCGAGGCGCTGGCCGGATTGGGGGGGGCCTGTGACGCCGTGCTCAGCCACAACCGGCAGATTGTCCACCGCTGTGACGACTCCCTCTTCCGGATGCACCACAACCATGCCCAGATCCTGCGCCGTTCCCGGGGCTATGCCCCCCTGCCGGTGCCCTTGACCATGGAATGCCCCGCCATCCTGGCCTGTGGCGGCCAGGAAAAGGTAACCATCTGCCTGACCCGCGGCAAGCGCGCCTTTGTCTCCCAGCACCTGGGGGAGAACAGCTCCCCGGCCACTTACCGCCATTACCAGGAGGCCACCGGCCATCTCCAGGCCCTTCTCCGCATTACCCCTCACCTGGTGGCCCGCGACCTCCATCCCGGCTATCAGAGCAGCCGTTTTGCCCTGGAGCAGCGGGCCAGAAAACAGATCGCCGTCCAGCACCACCACGCCCATATTGCCAGCTGCATGGCGGAAAACAGCCTTGATCGCCCGGTGATCGGCCTGGCCCTGGACGGCACCGGCCTGGGCCAGGATGGCACAATCTGGGGGGGCGAGATCCTCCTCTGCACCCTCACCGGCTTCCGCCGCCTGGCCCATTTTGCCCCCCTGGCCATGGCCGGCGGCGACACGGCCGTTACAGAGCCGTGGCGCCTGGCCCTGGCCTGGCTGCACCGGGAAGGCTGGCACCACCAGCACCAGAATCTCGCCTTCCTGAAGGCCATACCCAAAAAAACCAAAGAGCTGCTCATCGAGATGCTGGATAAAGAACTCAATTGCCCCCTCACCTCCAGCCTGGGCCGCCTCTTTGATGCCGCAGCCGCCCTGATCAATCTCAGGTCCCGCATCACCTTTAGCGCCCAGGCCGCCATGGAGCTTGAGGCCATCTGCACTCCCGGCGAGGAAGGGGTCTATCCTTTTGACACAAGTATGTGTCAGGAGAAGGCCCCCCGCATCCTGGAGACCAGAGGCCTGCTGCAGGGCATTCTTGCCGACCTGGAGAGGGGGACACCAGCGACGGTCATTGCCGGCCGCTTCCACAACACCATCATCCAGATGCTCACCGCCGCCACCCTGGTTGTGGCCCGGGAAGAGGGGATCAGGGAGGTGGCCTGCAGCGGCGGGGTTTTCCAGAATCGCCTGATCAGTGAGGGCCTGCAGAAAAGCCTGGCCCGGGCGGGGTTGCGCGTCTATTATCATCATAAAATCCCCTGCAATGACGGGGGGCTGGCCCTGGGTCAGGCCGTAGTGGCCGCCGCCCTCTATCATAAAAAAGAGGCACCCCCCTCTTCTTTAGCAGCGGGGAACAGCCGTGCATGAAATGTCCATCATGGCCAACATCCTGGAGATTGTCACCGCCACCGCCCAAAAGGCTCAAGGTGCCAGGGTGACCCGTATCGACCTGGCCATCGGGGAGCGGGCCGGGGTGGTGGCTGATGCCCTCGCCTTTGCCTTTGAGGCCATGAGCCCGAAATCCATGGCCGCCGGCGCCGAATTGGTCATCACCACAATCGCCCTCTGCTACCGCTGCCCTGCCTGCGCCAGAGAAACCCAAGAAAACAGCAGCCCCTGCCCAAAATGCGACCTTTATCCGGAAGTGGTCCGCGGCCAGGAATTACAAATAACCTCCATCGAGGTAGAATAATGTGTGATACATGCGGCTGCCCCACCGACGCCAGCGAGCCCGCCAAAGAAATCAGTCTGGGCCGGGATATCCTCTCCCTCAACAATGAGATTGCCGGTGAGGTCCGCCGCTATCTTGCCGCCAAGGGCATTCTCTGCCTCAACATCATCAGTGCGCCGGGCTCAGGAAAAACCTCGTTTCTGGAAAGAGTGGGACGGGAGTACCAGGAGGAGCTGAGCATGGCCGTTATTGTCGGCGATCAGCAGACGGATAACGACCAGCAACGCCTGCACAGGTCCGGCCTGGCGGCCGTGCAGATCAATACCGGCGCGGCCTGCCATCTTGATGCCCGCATGGTGCAGCGGGCCATAAAGGGTATGGATCTCAGCGCCACAAAGGTACTGTTCATTGAGAATATAGGCAACATGGTCTGTCCAACCGCCTATGATCTGGGGGAAGATCTGCGGGTGGCCATGGTCAGCACCCCGGAGGGAGCGGATAAGCCGGCCAAATACCCGGACCTCATTCTCACGGCAGATCTCCTGTTGATCAACAAGATTGATCTGCTGCCCTATGTCGATTTCAACCTGACACAATGCTGCTCTCAGGCCCGCCAGCTCAAACCAGGGCTGGAGATTTTCCCCCTCTCAGCCAGCACCGGTGCCGGGTTGGCGCCGTTCTGGCACTGGCTGAGAGAACGAACTCAGGCCAAGGCCGCGCCTGATTACCGGCCCGCGGCAGAGAGATCCAGGGGATAGATGAGAACGGTGGAATCCTTGGCGCCCAGCATATCCATCCAGCCGCTGTTGATGATCAGGCCCACATAGAGGAGGGCCTGATCGGAGCCGGCGACCTTGCGGAAATCATAGGACGCCACATAGCCGTCAATCTTTTTGGTACGCCACAGTTCCGTGAGGCCGATACCACTCCACACCAGCCCCTGGATCTCGCCGCTGGGATAGGACTTCAGATTCCGCAAAACCCGGGAGGCGGTGGAGAGATTTTTATTAATCACCACATCGGGAAGATTGTCATTATTGATATCCGTAATGATGATCCGCGACGGGATATAGGTCTTGTCCTGATCCTGGGCACTGCCGCTCCTGGACCGGCTCAGGCTGGGGCCACCCACATAGCGGAGACTGCCGCCAAAAAAATCATCGCTCTGCCACAGCTGCTTGCCGCCGGCAGTAAGGACCCTGAGCCTGTCATTCTGATCAATGGTGATGACCTCAACGGCGCCATCGCCCTCCAGATCCGCCAGGGCAAAGCTGAAAAGATTGACCTCCGCAGGAACAGGCAGAGACTCCCCCTTTACCAAGGCCCCATCCACCAGAGTGAGCTCAAAGATACCCGCCATAAAGGGGGCATCAAGGGTGTCCTGCTGTCCGGCCAGGAAGAGGCCGCGACCTGGAGCCGTCATGGGCTTGATGTACCAGGGCTGATCCTCAAAGAGCGTGCTGAACCCTCCCTGCTGCCACTCCGCAGCCAGGGCCAGGGGACGATTGCCGGCAATGGCGCTGACATAAATCTCGGCCCGGCCGTTGCCGTTGAGATCAGCCGCCCCCATGGAGATGATCTTCTGCGTGGAGGAGAGGGAGAGAATGCCGAACTGAACCAGCCGACTGCCTTGGAAATGAAAGGCCCGTATCTCATTTTTGCCGGCCACCACAATATCATCGACACCGTCACCATCCAGATCAGCCACGCTGATATCCTGGATGGCCAGCTGCAGATTCTGGGTCTTGCTGAACCCCAGGGCCTCATTAATGGCCAGTGAGGTGATCAAGGCGGAACTGGTCTGGGCCGGGGCCGCAGGTTGCGCTGGGGTAATCTCCGGAGGGGCCGGCCGGATAAAGGCGCGATCCGGGTGGGCGGTTTGAAAGCCGGGGGCATCAGGGAGGGCAGGCTGGCTCACCGCCGGCTCTGGGGCCGGGGCCGGTGCCGGAGCTGCTTTTTGACCAAAGGAGCCTTGGCTGATATCTGCCGCCAGCTGATCCACCGCCCTTATGATCTCATTTTCATTGGCAGCCGAGGCGTAATAGGTGGCCGGCGGCCGGGATCCGTCCCGGGTTATGATCTCGGTATTGATACTGAGGGTATTGCCGATGGCAGTGATGGCGCCTGCCAGCAGATAATCAGCCTCTTCCTCCGCAGTAACCACCTGCAGGTTGGCGTTGGCCGCCAGGCGGCTGGCCATCATGTTGCGCATGGCGTCCTTTAAAAAAGAGATATCTGTCTGGGCATGCACTACAAAGGGTTTTATGTGGATGGTTTCGACAGGGGCCGCCAGGAGCGTTTGTTGCCCGGCCAGGCAAAAGAACAGGATAAAGAACGGCAGCAAAAGGTATGATTTGGTGTGACCTTTAAGAAAATTCACGATAATATGCCCCTTGATATAAAGAAGATCGCCTTCCTGCCTCCCCGTCAAGGGGAGAGAAGGCAAAAGAGTAGTTGAGCCCCGCAGCTGTTACAAAACCTGAACACTCTACTCGGAAAAAGTTCCCTGCGGCAAGCAGTTTTGTAAGGAAATCATGGCACCTCAAATCTATCTGACCAGACACGGCCAGACCTTGGCCAACCAGGAAAATCGTTTTGCCGGCCGCAGTGACGAACCCCTCTGCCCAGAGGGCCGAATGCAGCTCCAGGAACTGGCCGCAGAATGCGCCACCATGGGTCTTACCGCCCTCTACAGCGGCCCCCTGCGCCGCACTCTCCAGTCCGGCCAGATCCTGGCCGACCATTGCCTGCTTCCCCTCCGTGAGGAACCGGCCCTGACCGATATCCACCTGCCCCACTGGGACGGCCTGACCAAGGCTGAAATCCGCCACCGCTTTGGCCAAGAGTATCCCACCTGGCTTGCCGCCCCTGAAAAATTCCGGGTCAGCGGCTGCGAGGACCTGGCCACTGTCCAGAAAAGGGCCGTGGCTGCGGTGGAAGAAATAGGGGCCAGGGAAGAGGGCATTGTCCTGCTGGTCACCCATCTCATTGTGGCCCGCTGCCTGCTGCTGCACTACAACAACCAGCCCCTTTCCCTTTTCCGGGAGATCAAGGTGGCAAATGGCGAAGTGGTGCGGCTTCTTTGAAAGGTGAAGGGTGAAGGGTGAAGGGTGAAGGGTGAAGGGTGAAGGGTGAAAAAGCCTGGCCGCTGGGGGTGGGCACGGCAAGGTTTTTCAGGATATTCTCGAAAAAAAGCCGGACCAGCAGCAGGGCGCCAGATGGCCCCAGCGCCCGTGCCGGCTCTCAGCCCGTCTGAAAAACTCCTGCGCGTACTGATGCTCCCTCTCACTCCTTGCCGATATCGCGGTGGCTGAGGCGGAGTTCAATATCCAGGCCGGCGAGCATCTGGGCAATCCGCCGGCTCACCGCCACGGAGCGGTGCTTGCCGCCGGTGCAGCCGATGGCAATGGTCAGAGAGACCTTGCCGGCCCGCTGATACTGGGGCACCATAAAGGTCAACAGGGGCTCAAGGAGAGCCAGAAAGTCGCGCCCCACCTCATTGTCCAAGGCAAAATCAGCAACGTCATCCTCCTGGCCAGTTTTCGCCTTGAGATGGGCCTGAAAATGGGGGTTGGGCAGAAACCTGACATCCCAGACCAGATCCGCCTCCGGCGGCAGGCCATGCTTAAAGCCAAAAGAAGTGACAATCACCGGCAAGGGCGCCCCCGCCAGATCTGCGCCGCAGGCCTGGCGGAGAACGCCCCGCAACTGGTTGGGCGAGAGATGGGTGGTGTCCACCTCCTGCACCGCCCAGGCCAGCAAGCCCTCAAACCGCTGCCGTTCATCGCTTATGGCCTCGGCCAGGCTCCTGTCCCCCACCAGGGGATGAGGCCGGCGCATCTGACCAAAGCGCCTGATCAGGGTCTCGTCATCGGCCTTGAGAAAAAAGAGGCTGAAATCGTGGCCCGGCTCGCCCAGGGCAGCCATGATGCCGGGCAGACGTTCAAAGAAGAGGGGATCGCGGCTGTCCATGACCAGGGCCAGCCGGTCAAGATGGGGGGCCCCCTCTCGCCTGGCCATCAAGTCCTCCACCAGAAAAGAGGGCAGATTATCGATGCAATAATAGCCCATGTCCTCAAAGATGTTGAGGGCCGTGGTCTTACCGGCTCCGGCAAGACCGGTGAGGAGAATGGTCCGGGGCCCGGATGTCATGCTCATTGAAGCTCCTTGGAGGGCTGGATCAGGCTGCGCACGATTCTCAACTATTTAAGTTTAGGTTTTTTGCGAAACTTGGAAGAAAGGATGCCGAGCTGCTCACGATATTTGGCAACGGTACGCCGGGCCAGCTTGATATTATCCCGGGCAAAGATATCGGCCAGGGCCTTGTCGGAAAGGGGTTTGTCCGGATTTTCCGCCTGGATGAGCTGCCGGATACGCTGCCGAATGCTCTCGGAAGAGAGGGCGTCACCACCGCCGTTACGGGCAATGGAAGAGTTGAAAAAATATTTCAATTCAAAGGTGCCCTGGGGGGTGTGGACATATTTATTACTGGTCACCCGGCTGATGGTTGATTCATGCATACTGATATCTTCGGCAACATCACGCAGGACCAGGGGCTTGAGGTGGGACACCCCGTTTTCAAAAAAATCGTACTGAAATTTGAGGATCGACTCCATGACCCGATAGATGGTGCGCTGACGCTGCTGGATACTTTTGATGAGCCAGGCGGCAGACCGCATCTTCTCCTGGATATATTCCCGGGTCTCGGCCGGGGTATTGGCCTGCTTTTTCAAAATATCCCGGTAATAGGAGCTTATTTTGAGCCTGGGCAGGCCGTCGTCATTCAAGAGAATGACATATTCGCCATCCACCTTCTGCAGGGTCACATCCGGGGTGATGTAATGGGGCTCTTCATCTGAATAGGCCCAGCCCGGATGGGGGTCAAGGCCGACAATAATCGCAACAGCAGCCACCACGTCTTCAACGGAACGATGAACGGCCCGGGCAATGGCGATATAATTCTTGGTCTCCAGGAGATGCAGCTGCTCTTTGATAATCTCACAGGGCAGGTCGTCCTTTAAGTCCAGCCGCTCAAGCTGCAAAAGCAGCGATTCCTGAACATTGCGGGCCGCCACCCCGGCCGGGTCCATCTCCTGGATCACCTCCAGGACGTAGTGGACATCATCCAGGTCATGACCGCTCTGCTGGGCAATCTCGGCAAGATCCGCCTCCAAAAAACCTTCCCGGCTCAAATTACCGAGAATATGCTCGCCAAGCTCTCTTTCCTCGGCGCTGAGATCGGTCAGGGTGAGCTGCCAGCGCAAATGGGACTGCAGATTGGGTTTTTCACTCAAGATATCGAGGCGGGACGGCATCTCGTCACCATCTCCCCGGGGCCGATAAGAGGAAATGGGCTCATACTCATTGGCGTAGTCGGACCAGTCAATATCGTTAATGGTGGAGGTTTTTTCCAGGTTGACCTCACTGGTCCGTTCCGGGGCCGGGGACTCTATCTGGTCAGGGGCGGCCTCAGCGGCAGGGGCCGGCCCTTCGGCATTGAGGGATGAAAAATCATCATCCAGGACCGGATTCTGCTCGATCTCCTGCTGGATGGTATCCACGAGCTCAAGACGCCCCAGCTGCAGGAGCTTGATGGCCTGCTGGAGCTGAGGGGTCATGACCAGTTGCTGGGAAAGCTTGAGTGACTGTCTGAGTTCTAACGCCATTTTTCTGCCTCCATGCAGAAAACCATCCTACATGGAAAAGTCGAGGCCCAGGTAGATTTCCCGGGCCGCTTTATCATTAATAATCTCTTCGGGGGTACCGCTGGTCAAAATCTGGCCGTTGCTGACAATATAGGCGAAATCGCAGACAGAGAGGGTTTCGCGGACATTATGATCGGATATCAAGACACCTAACCCCTTTTCCTTGAGCTTCTTTATAATCTCCTGGAGATCGGCCACAGAGAGGGGATCAATACCGGCAAAAGGTTCATCAAGAAGGATGAACTGAGGCCTGGTGGCCAGGGCCCGCATAATCTCCACCCGCCGCCGTTCCCCGCCGGAAAGGGCGTGGCCCATGTTCTTGGCCAGATATTCGATCTTCAGGTCGGCCATGAGCTCGTCGGTGCGCTGGCGGATCTCCTGGCGCGGCACACCCAGGGGCTCCAGGACAATGCGGACATTCTCCTCAACGGTGAGTTTTTTAAAGACCGAGGGGTCCTGGGCCAGATAGGAGATGCCGAGCAGGGCCCGCTTATGGATGGGCAGGCCGGTAATTTCCCTGCCGTCCATGAACACCGAACCCGAGGTGGGCCGCACAAAACCGGCAATGGTGTAAAAAGAGGTGGTCTTCCCCGCCCCGTTGGGGCCCAGCATGCCGATAATCGAGCCGGTTTCCACGCGCAGATTGACCCCGTCCACCACCCGGCGTTTATTATACTCTTTGACGATATCCCTAGTTTCCAGCATCGCCATGATCGGCATCCTCTTGCTGTTGATCTCCGGCCACCGGGCTCTCTGCGGCGGCATTGGTATCGGCATCGGCATCATCTTCCGCACCCTCGGCCGGATAAAAATAGCCCACCACCCGGCCCTCCTTCTCCTTGTCAGGGACAATGACCGTGGAGCCCTGGGCCAGGTCCATCTCCACCCGGTGGCCGGTTACCATGTTGTTATTCTGGATAATCTTGGCATTGCCGGTGATGATAACCTTGCCGCTACCGGAAAAATATTCGGCCTCATCACCAGTGGCGACAAAATCGGCCTGGATGATCTCCACATGCCCCCTGGCATGCATTCTCTGGATCTGGGTCTGGGCCTGCTCACCGGCCGGGCTTGCCTCTTCCTGCTCCGCGTGATAGACGGTCATCTCATCCGAGTTGATCATCAGTTCACCCTGGGTAGCCTTGACCTGGCCGACAAAAACAACGGTCTTTTCCTTTTCCCCGGAGATCATCTTGTCCGCCTCAATATGGATGGGGGTCTGGGGCGAGGGCCCTGACCGGGCCTCTGCCTGCAGGCCCGCCGGCAACAGGAGGCCGGCGGCCAGACAGGAAAGAACAAAAAAGAGCTTGAGACGCATCATCATCATAAGTACCCGAAAAAAAGAGAAAGCATTCCCCTAAGATTAAGAGTTGGCAGTAAAATTGCAAGACAAAAGTGCGGATCTGCTTAAAAGAACGGCTTTCTGAAATTTTATTTAATAAAATCAAAATTTTACCATAAGGATATTCCAACAAGGTCCCTGGCGCCCTGCTGGCCGCTCTCCCCATAAAGACTTTTAGTGACCAGTTTTGTCACTTTATGGTAGGATATCGGCCTTGCAGCCGCCGGAAAATCTTCTTCTGCCGCGGCCGGACAGGGTCCCTGCGGCCCAGGAAGACTTTCATAAATAAAGGATTAACTCAAGATGGCTGATGGAAACGACACAGCGCGCATTCTCATAGAGTCGCTGCCCTATATAAAGGAATTTTTCGGCAAGACCGTGGTGATCAAATATGGCGGCCACGCCATGGTGGACGAGGAGCTGAAAAAGAACTTCGCCCTGGACATCATTCTCATGAAATACATCGGCATCAATCCGGTGATCGTGCATGGCGGCGGCCCCCAGATCAACAAATTCCTCCAGAAGATGAATATCATCTCCGACTATGTGGACGGCATGCGGGTCACGGACGGCGAGACCATGGATGTGGTGGAGATGGTGCTGGTGGGCAAGGTCAACAAAGAGATTGTCGGCCTCATCAATTATCATGGCGGCCGGGCCATCGGCCTCTCCGGCCGTGACGGCGACCTGATCCAGGCCCGCAAGATGAAGATCATGAAATCCCTGGCGCAGGATGCCCCTCCCGAACTCATTGACCTGGGTCGGGTGGGAGAGGTAACCCACGTCAATCCGGAGGTTCTCCTCACCCTGGCCACCAGGGATTTCATCCCGGTTATTGCGCCGGTGGGGGTGGGCGACAAGGGCCAGTCCTACAACATCAACGCCGATCTGGTGGCCGGGGCCATTGCCGCTGAACTCAAGGCGGAAAAGCTGATCCTGCTCACGGATGTTGCCGGCGTTCTCAACGAGGCCAAAGAGATCATCTCCTCCATAAACAGGGAGGAGGCCGACAGCATCATTAAGGCCGGCATTGCCGCCGGCGGCATGATTCCCAAAATTCGCTGCTGCCAGGACGCCCTGGGCGCTGGCGTGGGCAAGGCCCATATCCTTGACGGCCGGGTACTCCACGCCCTGCTCCTGGAAATATTTACCCGACAAGGGATCGGCACGGAGATCACCCTATGAAAAACCTGATCGACATCAGCAACGAGCTTTTCATCAATACCTACAGCCGCCATCCCGCTGTCATGGTGGAGGGCAAGGGCTGCCGCCTCAAAGATGCCAAAGGCAACAACTATCTCGACTTTACCGCCGGTATCGCCGTCTGCAGCCTGGGCCACTGTCATCCCGTGGTCACGGATGCCATCTGCCGGCAGGCAGGCAGACTGGTCCACACCTCCAACCTCTATCACACCATGCCCCAGATCGAACTGGCCAGCCTCCTGGTGGAGAACTCCTTTGCCGACAAGGTCTTTCTGGCCAACAGCGGCGCCGAGGCCAACGAGGCCGCTATCAAGCTGGCCAGAAAGCATGGCGGCACCGGCTGTTTTGAAATCATCTCCCTGGAAGGCTCCTTTCACGGCCGCACCCTGGCCACGATGGCGGCTACGGGCCAGCGCAAGTTCCACCACGGCTACGAGCCCCTGCCGGTGGGTTTCTACCATGCCCCCCTTGGTGACATTGAGGCCATGGAGAGGCTGATCACCAACAAGACCTGTGCCATCCTGGTGGAACCCCTGCAGGGCGAGGGCGGTGTCCGTCTTCTGGAAAAAAAATACCTGCAGGCCATCCGCACCCTCTGCGACAAGCACTCCATCCTCCTTATTCTTGACGAGATCCAGGTGGGCATGGGCCGCACCGGCACCCTGTTTGCCCATGAGCAGTACGGCATCCGGCCCGACATCCTGACCTGCGCCAAGGCCCTGGGCAACGGCATGCCCATCGGCGCCCTGCTCACCACCAACAAGGTGGCAGCCTCCTTCAAGCCCGGCGACCATGCCTCCACCTTCGGCGGCAATCCCGTGGCATGCGCCGCGGCCGTGGCGGTCCTCAAGACCATGACCAGCGCCGGCTTTTTGGAGGGGGTCCGCAGCCGGGGTGATCATCTCCACAAATGCCTCAAATCCATTGCCGACCAGTACGACCGCCTCTGCCGGGGGGTGCGCGGCCAGGGCCTGATCCAGGGCCTGGTCCTTGACGACACTGTTGCGGACCGGGCCGGGGAAATCGTCTCCACCCTGTTTAAGGCCGGGGTCCTGGTTACCCTGGCCGGCGGCAAGGTGCTGCGCTGCACGCCGCCGCTCATTGTCACCATTGAGGAGATCGATGCCATGGCCTCTGTGCTGGAAGAGGTTATTTCAAACACCTAAACCCCCAGTGCCTTTTTGGTTAAGCAGAAAAACACAAGGAGAGACCGTGGCATTACGTCCTAAGGTTTTGGTCATAGAAGACACACCGGTGGTAAGCGACATCCTTGTTTCCATAGTACGGCGGGAGAGTTATGATCCGGTGATAGTGTACGACGGTCAGGAGGCCAAGGACTATATCGAATCAGGCACTGTGCCCGACGCTGTGTTTCTTGACCTGCTGTTGCCCTATGTGGATGGCTTTGAGTTGCTTAACCAGATGCGCAAGACAGAAGGGTGGCAGAATGTGCCCATCATAGTGGTCAGCGCCAAGAGTCAGGAAAAGGATGTTATCCGTGCCTTGGATATGGGGGCCATAGATTATGTTACCAAACCCTTCCGCACCGGCGAGCTTGCCGCCCGGTTGCGA
>JAVLBA010000190.1:0-653 GCA_031581485.1 Desulfurivibrionaceae bacterium
CCTCGTATTCGATGGCCCGATCGACCCGCAGGAGGCGCGCGACTGCCTGTTGCCCTTGGCGCAACGCGTCAACCAGGCGCTCGATGAGTTGGGTTACCCGCTCTGCCCCGGCAATATCATGGCGGGCAACCCGGACCTGTGCCTGTCGATCGACGAATGGCAGCATCGGTTCCGCGGCTGGATCGACCAGGGCACCCCGGAACACCTGTTGAACGCCACCATCTTCTTCGATGCCCGGGCAATCGCCGGCAACGAGGCGCTGTTCGATCGCTGGCTGGAAGGATGGCGCGAGCCGGCTCGACGCAACAGCCGTTTCCGCCGGCAACTGGCCGCCAACGCCCTGCGGCTGCAGCCCCCCCTGACCCTCTTCGGCGGCTTTCGCACCCGCAGCCGCCAGGGCCAGCGGGGCATCGACATCAAGACCGACGGCGCCACCCCCTTCGTGGATGCCGCACGCATCGAGGCGCTGGCCCAGGGCAGTACCGCCACGCGCACCGATCAACGCCTGGGGCTGGTGCCCGAACGGGCACTGCCGGCGGAAGATCTCAAGGCCGCCTACGAGTTCATCCAACGGTTACGCCTGAGACATCAGCACCAGCAAGTCGTCCGGGGCGAAACCCCGGACAACCTTATCGATCCAGACAGCCTCGATG
>JAVLBA010000191.1:0-650 GCA_031581485.1 Desulfurivibrionaceae bacterium
CACCCATCCGTGAGCGGCGCCCTGGTGCGGATCAAGGTCATCCGGCGCCTGGCGCTCGAGCATCGCATCAAGGAAGCTGTCTTCCTGCATGAGGCCGGCCATGTGCCCGGCGTCCACGAAAAACGGAGTGACATTCTTGATCATGATAAAAGCTCTCTTTTTTAGTTTCGCTATCCGGGCTCGCGTCCCGGTACATCCGTCTGGCTGGCATGGCAGGGCTCGAACCTGCGACCCGGTGATTAACAGTCACCTGCTCTACCAACTGAGCTACATGCCATTAATTGGAGCGGGCGATCGGATTCGAACCGACGACCATCTGCTTGGAAGGCAGAGGCTCTACCAACTGAGCTACGCCCGCACGTCTTTGTTCCGGCCATTGGCCGCACTTACCTTTTGTGCAGGAATTCCGCCTGCCCTGCTGAAAACAGGTTTTTACTGGTGGGACGGGAGGGAATCGAACCCCCGGCCAAGCGATTATGAGTCGCCTGCTCTAACCGGCTGAGCTACCGTCCCGGTTTTTTGGCGCGCCCGGAGGGACTCGAACCCCCACTCGTCGGGGTAGAAACCCGATGCCTTATCCAATTTGGCCACGAGCGCCTCATTCATCACTGGACAGCCGCCCCTACGAATCCGAATTCCCAAAGGAAAAG
>JAVLBA010000192.1:0-628 GCA_031581485.1 Desulfurivibrionaceae bacterium
GGGCAATACCATGACCGGCATCGGCTTGGCGCTGAACAACCTCACCCAGACGGCATGGCAGAGCCGTAAAGAGCTAGAGGCACGGTTGATCCTGGGCCATTCGGTCAAGGATACGACGGCCGAGCTGCGCTCGGACTCGATGCGTGCCGGCCTGATCCCCACCCTGAACATGCTTGCTGCGGCGGGGGTGATCAGCCTGCCCGGGATGATGACCGGCCAGATCCTGGCCGGCACCCCGCCGATCGAGGCGGTGAAATATCAGATCCTGATTATCTTCCTGATCACGGCCGCCACCGGTTTTGGCTCGCTCGTCGCCGTCCAGCTGGGGGCGCGGCGCCTGTTTGACGAACGCGATCGGCTGCGTCTCGACCGCCTGCGCTCCGGGCGCTGAACCGTCGTCGGGCACAAAAAAATCCCGGCCCCCATGAGGGCCGGGATTCTTGCGGCGCCGTGGAGTCGGCGGATTTACAGGCTGCCGATGTAGGCGCCCAGGTTCTCCATGTCGCTGTCGGACAGGCCGGCGGCGTTCGGTGCCATGATGGCGTAGTTCGAGCCGCCCAGGTCACCCATTTCCTTGAGCGCGTCCTGGTTGCCGTTCTTGTAATGGGCCAGCGCAGTGGTGATGTGC
>JAVLBA010000193.1:0-628 GCA_031581485.1 Desulfurivibrionaceae bacterium
GCTTCAATCTGGCGTAATTCGGCAGCGTCCAGTCGCCCGTAACGACGAGGCGATCGGCTTGATAATCTAGCTGGCCGGGTGAGGGCATTGGTGATTCCTGTGCCTGTCTTCAGGAAATGTTGTTGTGAGACCCTGATACTAGCTGAAATTCTACCATGCGGCTGCCGTTTGCCTGTGTGAAAAATAATCAAGAACCTGAAGTAAAACAGAAAGTTGAAAAAAATGGTTGACGCATACAGCCGAATCCGTAGAATACGCCCTCGTTGATCAAGCGGGAATAGCTCAGTTGGTAGAGCACAACCTTGCCAAGGTTGGGGTCGCGAGTTCGAATCTCGTTTCCCGCTCCAGATTTTAAAACCCGGTCTCGAAAGAGGCCGGGTTTTTTCGTATGTGGTGACTACAAACACGGCGTTCCAGTGCCCGGTCAGTTATAATCGGCGGCCATTGTTTATTTACGAAATCCGGTCGGGAGGCGCACCCAGCATGAACGTTCAGTCGCTCTGGATTTATCCGGTTAAATCTCTCGCTGGTATCGCAGTGGAGCACTTTGAACTGGACAACTTTGGTCCTTCGGGTGACCGACGGTGGATGATCATCGATGAAGAGAGTCGTTTTGTTACACAGCGAC
>JAVLBA010000194.1:0-626 GCA_031581485.1 Desulfurivibrionaceae bacterium
CCGACTTCTCAGAAACGTGCACGTCAGGAGTACGGCCACAGACCTTCCCTGACCGGCCCGCCGGCTCTACCTGCCGGTGGGCGTTTCTGAGATCTCCCGGTTCTCGAGCATAGAGTGTCCACACATGCACAGGTTCTTTGACTCCGCGGGGCCGGTAAACGACTCGCTGAATAACGTCGCCTACCGTGTTGTCTTCCCAACCAGACTACGCGGTCGACGCCCCGGAAAGGTGATTTCGGAGCTCAATGGCTGGCCTGCGTTTCCCCTGTCAACGCTTCGCCGCTTCCTCACGGACAGCCGACGCATGACTCGGGGCCATAATGGAGCAGCTTCTCCTTCTATGTAGGGCTCTTTCATCCCCTACTCTATGCCGGTTTATCCCGGCGCTTTCGGCCCGACCCCACAGATTCCCCTTCTTGAACCATGAACCTCCCCTACTATCACAATTCATGTATCGCAAGCCTAACCCGAGCCAGTCTCTTTCCTTTTTCTATTGAGCAAAGCCATCGAATTATCCGGTCGTAGAAAGTACTGCAGGATTTTGCGGATTGGCTTTACCATGAACGTCCACGGATAAGGCTTGAGTCCATTGACTTCCCAGGCCATGCGGTCCATCCGATTCGCCT
>JAVLBA010000195.1:0-582 GCA_031581485.1 Desulfurivibrionaceae bacterium
AAGCTGATATCGTCACCATGTTCACCGCCAATATCGACAACAACCAAGCAAATACCAGTATTATAGATTCCTGGCAGCATTTTACCTTTCAGAACTGCATCTTCTATTAATTCCTCTATTTGTTCTTTTGTCATTGCTCCTCCGGTTAATGTTTTTTGTTGGTTGTAAAGTTATTTTTTCACCACAGAGGCACAAAGACACAGAGAACTGCTTTGTAAAATCTTTGTGCTTCTGTGTCTTTGTGTTTAACAATCAGCCTGTCAGAATATCAACAAGCCAAACCTTGTCAACTTTCCTGATGTCGATGATGCCGATTGACTCAATGATAAACTCTCTGATGTGCTTGCGTTTGATGTGCCATTGATCGCCGCCCTGGGCTGCTGTTCTCTTGGTGCCTTTACGGGTAGCGGTCAGCCAGCCTTTTTCTATCCAGCGGGTGACCGTCTTAATATCAACGCCAAGCTCACCGGCCAGCTGGGTGGCGGTATAATTGTCGATGTCGATGGTATCGCATTTAAGACGGACACGTTTCACGGCAATGGCTGTAGCGCTACGCTGATGGCCGTTGTTCCTGAATATACG
>JAVLBA010000196.1:0-562 GCA_031581485.1 Desulfurivibrionaceae bacterium
GGGGTGCTTCGACGTACCCAATGCGGTCAAGGCCATCGCCCCCCTGGTGGGCCAGATCCTGCTCGCCAACGAAGCACAGCTGGCACAGGGCGAGCATGCCGAGATGCAGCTGTTCTACAACCAACCCACTTCGGGCGCCGTGTTCGAACCGGTCCGTCAACGGCTGCTTCCCTTGGATCAGGCCTGGATCGCCTCCCTGATCGATACAGACTGGCCCACCGACAACCTGCCCGAAGTGGTCGGCGACAGCCGCGTCACACTGCAGGCCCTGGTGAGGGAATACCTGTTCGTCTCGCTGTTTCGTGCCTGTGCCGAATCCCTCGCCAGCGAAAACGCCAGCCGCCTGGCGGCAATGCAGCGTGCAGACAAGAATATCGAGGAGTTGCTGGAACAACTGAACACCTCGTTCCATCGGCAACGGCAGAGCAGCATCGATGCCGAGCTGTTCGACCTGATCGCCAGCTTTGAGGCCCTGGAGTAGGAAAAGGCCGAGACACGCTGCCCGGTTGCCCCCGGCGGCGAAAACAGCTGGACCAAGAGACGAGCTCAAACCAGAATCGGC
>JAVLBA010000197.1:0-550 GCA_031581485.1 Desulfurivibrionaceae bacterium
AGAATCGGCAGGCCCAGCAGGCGCTTGACCATCTCCGGATCGGTCACCGTATCATCGAGATATTCGACAAAGAAGGCCACGCCTATTCCCAGCATGGCGCCCAGGACAAGACCCAGGAGAAGGTTCTTCTTCTTCTGCGGTTTGATGGGGCTGCCCGGGGTAATGGCCTGATCGATGATATCAATATTGCCCAGGGTGGAGGCCTTGAGGATGCGGGCCTCTTCATGCTTTTCAAGGAGAAAGGTGTAGATGTCGGCGTTGACCTTGGCCTGCCGGACCAGGTGGACCAGGTTGCGCTCGGCCTCGGGCATCTGTTTCAGCTGTGCTTCGTAGCGGGCCAGTTCGGTCTGCAGCGCCTTGAGCTGGTTGTCGAGCCCCAGGAGATTGGTCTTATAGGTGGCCAGCATTTTCTGCTGCACCTCGACAATCTGTTTGCTTATGGTCTGGACGGCGGGATGGGCCTCGGTGTAATCGACCAGGAGGGTGCCTTTTTGCACCTCGTATTCGGCCAGTTTCTGGGCCAGGCCGGCAACGACAGGATCACCAACAA
>JAVLBA010000198.1:0-548 GCA_031581485.1 Desulfurivibrionaceae bacterium
AGGCTCTGCCAGGCCTGTTCATCCACCGGCCCGGGTTCCTTGCAATGGGGACAAAGGGTTCGGGCCAACCGCTGCGCCATGACGCCCAGCACCGTGGCACGAATCAGGTAGGGTGGGATGCCCAGTTCCATTAACCGGGTAATGGCGCTGGGTGCATCGTTGGTGTGCAGCGTGGTCAGCACCAGGTGCCCGGTGAGCGCGGCCTGTACTGCCATTTCGGCGGTTTCCAGGTCGCGGATCTCACCAATCATGATGATGTCCGGGTCCTGCCGCAGGAGTGCCCGCACACCGGAGGCGAAGGTCAAGTCAATATTGGTCTGCACCTGCATCTGGTTGAAAGCCGGTTCCACCATCTCTATCGGGTCCTCGATGGTGCAGATATTCACCTCGGGCGTGGCCAGTTGCTTGAGGGTAGAGTACAGAGTGGTAGTCTTGCCGGACCCGGTGGGGCCGGTGACAAGCACGATGCCATAGGGGCGCTCGGTAATACCCTGCCAGCGTTCCCGGTCTTCCTTCGAGAAGCCCAGTTGCTCGTAGGATTTCAGCAG
>JAVLBA010000199.1:0-548 GCA_031581485.1 Desulfurivibrionaceae bacterium
GGCGCTTTCCACGGTTTTACATGGGCTTTGAATAATCTCGACAGGTTTCCCAAACCAATCCTCGCAATCCTTCACAAACCGCATGGTGTCTGGATGTTGGTCGTTTATGTGGGTGTAGATGATGCGGTCAACCTGATCTGTGACAAGTTTCGTGGCAACAGCGCTGGATACCCCTGCAGAAAAAAAGGCAACAGTTGTCATTTCCCAGCCCTCTCGCATCTCCGCCGGCACATCTCACAAATCCCCACCCGGAGACGGAGGCTGGTTTTTAAGCACACTTTAATTTCTGACATGTTTTTGGTCCTCCTTTTTTGATGGTGAGGCCGAAAGTTACCACTTAAAAATAGGAAAAACAATAGCAAAAAGAAGAAAAAGAACAATAAAAACGGGAAAGTATGGTGCATATAGTATGCCGCGCACAAAAAGCCCCCAACAGAATATTTCTGTTGGGGGCTGCTGAAAGAACATAACCACGTTTGACGTGAATTTTGCTATCTACAATACGTAGTCCTGAACCCACACCCCAGACACTCCCCGCCTCTTCTTTC
>JAVLBA010000019.1:0-39034 GCA_031581485.1 Desulfurivibrionaceae bacterium
ATAGAGGTAGCGTATTTCAATGGCCGCCTTGCTGCCCGGCTCGGTCTCCACCACGCCCTTGCCCTTCTCCACCGAGGCCTTGAAGGCCACCCGGCGGCCGATACCGAATTGCAGCAGCTTCATTTCCTTTTCCAGCTGCCTGAGGGCCTTCATGGAGTTGTGGGTCACCCTGGTCACCGGGTCAATCTGATTGACCAGCAGACGGCCCTGCAGGGCCGGGCAGAAGGCCTGCACCTCCGTGAAGGCCTTGATGGTATCTGTTGCCCCCCAGAGATCAAACTGCCCGGGCAGCACCGGCAGCAAAAAGAGGTCAGAGGCGGCCATGGCCGACCGCAGCACACTGTCATCGCGGCCCCCGGCATCTATGATGATCAGGTCAAACTGGTCTCGATAGGCCCCCATTTTTTTATGGATGGTGGGCTCGGTGCAGGCCGTGGCCTTGATATCATCACCGCCCCGCAGGGAGCGGAAACAGATGGCGGAACCTTGGGGATCCGTATCCACAATCAGCACCGACTTCCTTTTCAGGGCCCCCATGGCCGCCAGATTGACCACCAGGGTGGATTTACCGACACCGCCCTTGCTGGCCCCTACACATATGATAGCCATACACCCTCCCCTTTTGCATATATTGATATATAAAGATATATATCCTGCCATACTTCCGAGGTCAACCCTGATATGCCGCTCTCCTTGCCCCCTCTGGTCCCGGCACGAGGCCCGGAAGCGTATTCCCCGGGGAAACATAAACTCTGAGCCTTGACCCCGGCCCATGGTAAGATAAAAAACCTACTCAAAAAAAACGGGGCACAACCCCTGCCACCCTGGGGCACCGCTTTTTTTTGCGCCCGCAACCCTGATCCACCTTACGGGCAGAAGAAGGCTGCTCGACACGGCTTAAGAGCTGTCTCAATCAAATTTTTAACTACGGAGAGTTGCCATGAGTCCCCATTTCGGCCTGCTGGATGAAACGAAAATGAGTCAGGAAGAGGCCCTGCTGTTGCGCGCTAAACTGCATTGGCGCGGCGGCAAAAGGAGAATAGAGGAGAACAAAGGCCCGGAAGGGATCGTCACCCTTTACGATGCGCTGATGTCGGCCATGCGCTGGCATGTGCTCACCAGACATATGGAGAAGCTGGGGAAGGAGGCAAAGGAAAAACTGGAAGACGACAAGGTAGTCATAGCCCTCCTGAAGCAGACCGGGGATCTTGATGATTCAGCAGAGCTGAAAGCCATCGAACAGACCGTGCACCAGACCCTGGAGGGCGGGGATTCCCCTACCGACCTGGGTCCTTTCATGGCACAGATTGAGGAGATTCTCACCAGGCTGGGGATCCTCCCCTTTGACGACTCTGAACTGCCGCCGGAGGATCCGGATACCTATTAGCACCCTTCACTCTTGCGCCCCGACGGCGGCCGGATAACCAGCAGAGCTTCCTCTTAAAACTATGCTGTGGCCGCCAAGAAACCGGCCCATCCGTCAAGATCAGGACTCTTTGCCTACTCCCGGCCGATCAGCCGCCTCTCCTCACGCCAGCAGTAGAGCACCGGCACCACAAAGACGGTGAAAGTGGCCACCGCCATGCCGCCGAAGGAGGGGATGGCCATGGGCACCATGATATCGGAGCCGCGGCCGCCGGAGGTGAGGATGGGGAGCAGGGCCAGGATGGTGGTGGCGCTGGTCATCAGCGCCGGCCGGATGCGGCGTTCAGCGCCATCCAGAACCATGGTGCGCACGGCCTGGCGGTCGCTGCCCCGGAACCTGGACCTCGAGTCGTCGAGGTAGGTGGCCATCAGCACCCCGTCATCGCTGGCAATGCCGAACAGGGCCAGAAATCCCACCCAGATGGCCACGGAGAGATTAATACCCTGGACCTGGAAGAGACTCCGCATGTGGACGCCAAAGAGATTGAAATCAAGAAACCAGGGCTGATTATAGCACCAGATCATCATAAAGCCGCCCGACCAGGCCACCAGGATGGCGGAAAAGACCATCAGGGTGGTGGAGAGTGACTTAAACTGCATATAAAGGATCACCACGATGATGAGCAGGGCCAGAGGCAGGATAATGCTGAGACGCTTCTGGGCCCGGATCTGATTTTCATAACTGCCGGCAAAGCTGTAGGAGACCCCGGCCGGCAGCACCAGCTCCTTGCCGGCGATCTTAGCAGCCAGATAGGCCGCGGCCTCCTCCACCACATCCACCTCGGCAAAGCCCTTTTTCTTGTCAAAGAGGACATAGGCGGTGAGGAAGGTATCCTCGCTCTTGATCATCTGCGGGCCGCGGCTGTAGCGGATATCCGCCAGCTGGACCAGGGGGATCTGTTCACCGCCCGGGGCGGCCACCAGGATCTGCTCCAGGGCCTCCAGGGAGTCGCGCAATTCACGCAGATAGCGGACCCGCACCGGATAACGCTCTCTGCCCTCCACCGTGGTGGTGATGACCTGGCCACCCACGGCCACGGCGATCACCTGCTGGACCTGGGCGATCTTGATGCCGTACCGGGAGATGGCGTCGCGATCAATAATGATCTCCATATAGGGCTTGCCCACCACCCGATCGGCCAGCACGGTGGGGGACGCCACCGAGGGCACCTCCTTGAGCAGCCCCTCCATGGCCATTGCCACCCCCTCGATGGTGGCCAGATCAGAACCCTTGATCTTGACCCCCATGGGGGCCCGCATGCCGGTCTGCAGCATGACGATGCGGGTGGCAATGGGCTGCAGCTTGGGGGCAGAGGTCACCCCGGGCATATCAGCGGCCGCCAATATCTCCTGCCAGATATCATCGGTAGTGACAATACCCGCCCAGGCCTCGCGGTCCGGATTAAGGTCCGGATCCAAAGGAGCCCGCCAGAGGCGAAAGAGACGGCCGTCTGGATCAGGGATAAGCTGCCCCTCCTCATCGCGGACAAAACGGCCCTGAACCAGATAGGGGGCGCCATCCCCGGCTTTGAGCCGCTCACCGGCCGGGCTCCGGAAAAAATCCCGGCGCTGGGGCTCAAACCGAAAGCGCTGCCTCTGGCCCTGCTCATCCCGCAGGTATTCGGAGTGGTAATTAATGATGGTTTCGATCATGGAAAGAGGAGCCGGATCCAGGGGGGTCTCGGCCCGGCCCAGTTTCCCCACCGCCGACTCCACTTCAGGAATGGCGGCAATCTGCCGGTCCTGGTAGGCCAGGACCTCCTGCACCTCGCTGATGGCGGCATGGGGCATGGTAGTGGGCATGTAGAGAAAGGAACCCTCATCAAGGGTGGGCATGAACTCGCGACCCAGCCCCGGGAACGTATGGGAGAGCGCCACCAGGGGAGATGTCTTCAGCAGCGAGACGGGCAGCCAGCTGGTGAGACGGGGCGCCCCCAGCCAGATCATGGCCCCCACCAGCACCAAGAGCAGGGGCAGAGTCAGAAAGCTCTTTTTGTACACCAGACACCAGGCCAGCAGGGTGCGGTAATGATATTGCAGGAGCTGCACAAAGGCGAGGATGGCGCCGATGAGCAGGCCGACAAAGAGGATATTGAGCAGCGCCCCCTTCTCCACCCCCAGGGGCTGCCAGTAATGGGCCAGAAAAAACAGGACAACCAGGGCAGCCAGCCAGTTCTCCGCCCGTCCCACCGGCTGCTGCCAGCGGGGCGGCAGCCAGCCATGCGCCAAGCGGTAGCCGCCCAGGCCCACCAGAATCAGGCCCAGGGGCGTGACCCAGAGCACCAGGCCGAGACCGGCCAGCACCAGCAGAGCCGGCAGCAGAAAGGGCAGAAAGCCGGGCCTCCCCATCTTTCTGCCTTTGGTAAAGAGCAGATGGGCCAGGGGCGGCAAGACGGTGAGAGCCAGGACAATGGAGGCAATGAGGGCAAAGGACTTGGTATAGGCCAGAGGCTTAAAGAGCTTGCCCTCGGCCGCCTCCATGGCAAAGACCGGCAAAAAGCTGACAATGGTGGTGGCCACGGCAGTGAGCACGGCGGAGCCCACCTCAACGCTTGCCTCGTAGATGACGGTGAGGGAATGGGCCTTGGGCCCGGCATCCTCCAGCTTTTTGAGGATGTTTTCACAGATGATGATGCCCATGTCCACGATGGTGCCGATGGCAATGGCGATACCGGAGAGGGCGACTATATTGGCATCCACCCCGAAGACCTTCATGCCGATGAAGGTGAAGAGCACGGCAAAGGGCAGCATGGAGGAGATCAGCAGGGAGCTCTTGAGATGCATGAGGCAGATGAGCACCACAATGATGGTGATCAAGATCTCCTGCCCCAGGGCGGTCTTCAGGGTGTCCAGGGTCTCATGGATGAGGCCTGAACGGTCATAAAAGGGGACAATGGTGAGCTTGCTCACCGTGCCGTCGGCCAGGGTCTTGGTGGGCAGGCCTGGGGTGATCTCGCTGATCTTCTCCTTTATGCCATCAATGGCGGCCAGAGGGTTGTCGCCGTAGCGCACCACCGCCACCCCGCCCACCGCTTCCACGCCGCCCTTATCAAGCACGCCGCGGCGCAGGGCAGGCCCCAGGGAGACCCGGGCCACATCCCCCACCCTGATGGGCACATTGTTGGTGGCCTTGATCACCGCCTTTTCAATATCCGCCAGGCTCTTGATAAAGCCGATGCCGCGGATAACATATTCCACCCGGTTGATCTCCATGGTGCGGGCCCCCACATCGGTGTTGGACTGCTTCACCGCCGCAAAGACCTCGGCCAGGGAGACATTATGGGCCCGCATGGCCGCCGGATCGACATCGATCTGGTACTCCTTGACAAACCCGCCCACAGAGGCCACCTCGGAGATGCCGGACACCCCCATGAGGGCGTAGCGCACATACCAGTCCTGCACCGAGCGCCGCTCATCAAGGCCCCAGCCCCCGGTGGGCTGGCCCTGCTCATCGCGGCCCTCCAGGGTGTACCAGAAGACCTGGCCCAGGCCGGTGGCATCAGGGCCCAGCACCGGCCTCACCTCATCAGGGAGGGCCCCCTGGGGCAGACTGGCCAGTTTTTCCAGCAGGCGGGTGCGCGACCAGTAGAACTCCACGGAGTCGTCAAAGATGACATAGATGGAAGAGAAGCCGAACATGGAGTAGGAACGCACCGTCTTGACGCCGGGCAGGCCGAGGAGGGAGACGGTGAGGGGATAGGTCACCTGGTCTTCGACATCCTGGGGAGAGCGGCCCGGCCACTGGCTAAAGACGATCTGCTGGTTCTCGCCGATGTCCGGGATGGCATCCACCGGCACCGGATCCCGGGGCAGGGCATCTATCTCGAAGTCGAAGGGCGCCACCATCAGCCCCCAGCCGGTAAGGGCCAGGAGGAGCAGGCCAATAACCAGCCTGTTGAGCAGACAGAAGCGGACAATATGGCCCACCAGGGTAGTGGCCTTGGGAAGTTGCTGCTTGTTTTGATTCATAGAGTGCCGTGGTTATGCGGAGATCATGGACAACTGTTTAAAATCCGGCGACGCTTGGACAAAGCTGGTTTGCCCTCTCCCCTCATTGCTGGAGCTGCTTTTTGACCTCGCCGCAGCGCAGCATCATGGCCCCGAAATAGGGGTTATTGATCTCCTCATCTGCCGCCAGCCAGGTGGCGCCGGTATTGCCGAAGGCCATGGGGCAGAACTGTTCATACACCGGGCCGGTGCCGGCAACCCCCACCAGGGTCACGGCCTCCATGAGGGCCTGGCTCAAGGGATAGAAGGCAAGGCGCAGCCCTTCCATCTCCTGAGCGGCAGCCAGCTCAGTCCCTGCCCTGGTGATCTTCTCGGCCAGGGGTGCAGGAAGCAGGGGCACCACCTGGGGCAGAAAGGCCTGCACCTGGGCCGCTGCCTCCCGGGCGCCGGTGAGATCGTCGGCAGCCAGGGCCCGCTGCACCTCAAAATAGAGCCTGACCAAACGGCCCAGGGTGCGCTGTTCCTCAGGGGAGCCCTCACCTTCCGGGCCCGCCGAGAGGCCGTAAAAACGGCGCAGCTCCTGGACATCTTCGTTCAGGGCCCCGTGGAGGCGCTGCCGGTCGGCGCGGCCCTCTGCCTCCTGCAGCAGCAGGATATCGCCGCGCAGACGCATGGCCATCTCCTGCCAGACCAGCTTCTCCTGGCCCGTGAGCTCAGCACTGCTTATCCCCTGCAGCTGCCTGGCAAAGGCATCTGCTGCTTCTTCGGCCGCCTGGGTGCGGCCCTCCAGGAGGGCGGCGGACAAGCTGGAAAAAATCTTGCTGAGGCCGGCCACTTTCGACAAAAAGAGGGTGGGCAGTTCGCTCCTGTCGGCGCTGCCCTTAGCCAGAAAGGGGTTCATCATGGAGGGCCGGCCCTGGAGCTGGATGGCGGAATCAATCTTGAAATTGCCCTGGGTGACCACCAGCTCCCCCTCCTCCAGACCGCTTATCACCTCATAATAAGGGCCCCGCCGCGGACCCAGGATCACCTCTTTACCCAGATAGACCCCCTCCTGCTCAGGGAGCTGGACATAGACCAGGGCCCGTCTGCCGGTGAGCAGCGGCGCGGAAACCGGAATAAGCAGTGGCAGCTCTTCCCCGGCCGCGGGCGCCATCTCCTTCGCCCTGGCCCGAACGAACATGCCTGGTTTGAGCCGGCCCTCTTTGTTCTCCACATTGAGACGGACCTGGATGGTTCTAGTCTTTTCATTGACCTGGGGATCCACATAGGCCACCTCACCCTCAAAAGTCCGGCCCGGCAGGGCCGCCACCTGAAAATCGACCCGCTGGCCCAGGGCGATGGTGGGCAGGTCTGACTCGTACGCCTCCAGCACCACCCAGAGCCTGGCCAGATCGGCAATAACATAGATGGGGGTCCCGGTCTGGACATACATGCCCTCCGAGACCTTCATGGCCATAACAATGCCGCCCATGGGGGCCAGGAGGGTGATATGGTCCTGGGGCTCGCCGCGGCTCACCACCGCCTCGATCTGGCCGCTGGTTAAGCCCAGGAGACGCAGCTTTTCCTGCGCCGCCTGTTCGGTGCGCAGCACCGTATCCCTGAGAAGGGCGGAGCTGCTCTTTTTGAACCTGGCCCCGGCCTGGGCGGCCTGGATCAGTTCGGCCTGGGCGGTGAGCAGTTCCGGGCTGTAGATCTCGGCCATGGCCTGCCCCTTGGCCACCACCGCCCCCGTGTAATCGACGTGCAGGGTATCGATACGGCCGGCCATCCGGGCGGTAATGGTGCCCACCCTGGTCTCATCATACTCCACCTTGCCCACCAGCGGTGTCTCCACACCGGCCGCCTCCCGGATCACCGGCACCACCTCAACCCGGGCCAGTTTGCGGTCCCGCTCATCAAAGGTAAACTGGCGCAGGCTCTGGCGTTTGCCGTCGCCGGCATCCTTGGGCACCTCGATAAGGTCCATGAAACAGATGGGGCACTGGCCGAATTCCGGCAGCTGGATCTGCGGATGCATGGAGCAGGTCCACACGGTTTCGGCCTGATCGTGGTCATGATCGCGGCCCGACTCGGCTGCCTCGGCCTGAGCCGGTGCAGGCCCGGCAAGCAGGAGCATGATGAGCAGGATGCCTAAGAATTTTTGCCGCTGGAACATGATACTCTCCTTGGGGAGTAGGGGCCGAACCTGATAAGGAGCAGGCAGAAGCGGCAAGGCTCCTCCTGCCTGAAAAAGGGCGGGCAAGGGGAACACCTTAACCGGAAAGAGAGGGGGCAAGGGCGCCCTTGCCCCCAGAGAGATACCCTTTACTCCTGCGGGATGTCGGCTGGTTCCTGGCCCTGCTCCTTGAGCTTGTCCAGATATTTCTGGGGATCTTTTTTAAACTCGCCGTCACAATAGGGGCAGCAGAAATAGACCCGTTTGCCCTCATAATCGGCATAGAGCTCTTTATTAACGGTGCCGCCCATCACCGGACAGGTGGTCTGGGACTCGGCCAGGGCAACCGTGGCAAAGGACAGCATCAGGGCCAGGGCCACAAAAATATGCGATATTGTTTTCATCATTTTCTCCTTACAAATTGGTGGGTAAAAAAGGGGTGGAAATCACTCCCTCCCTTCCTTGGTAAATGTCTGAATCGTTGCTGCACACCCCCACCGGGGGGTGGCAATGGTCTTATGGCAAGCCCGCCTCATTGAGAGCGGGCGGCTGGCCCCTGTCGGCGGCTTCCGTGTCAGCAGTGGCATGGTCCCACTGGGCCAGGGTGATGCCCACCAACTCTTCCAGGCGGGCCACCTCCAGGGCCTGATCCGCCAGGGCCTGTCTCTGGCTCAACTGGAACTCCAGCAGGTTTTTTTCCGCCTCCAGGAGGGCAAAAACCGTCTGGTTGCCGCCCTCAAAGGCCTGCAGACCCACCTCCACCTGCTGGCGAATCCTGGGAATGATGCTCTCCCGGTAGAGGGTCTGGCGCTGCACGGCATCCCGATAACGATAGAGTCCCTGGTCGATGGCGGCATCCAGATCGCGCCGCTCCTGCCCCTGTTGACCCTGAGCCGCCCTCACCTCCTCCTGCCTGGCCGCCACTGCGCCGTGGCGGCGGTCGCGGAACAGGGGAATATTCATGCTGATCCCGGCAATCACCGGATTCCGGCCACTGTCAGGCGGATCCCCATACTCGGCCGCACCAGTGACAATGGTCTTGAGGCTGAGGGCCAAGTCCGGATAAAAATCTTTCTCAGCCATTGCCCGGGAGGTTTTGGCCTTGTGTACGGCCGCCGCGACGCCGGCGAGCTTGGGGCTTTGGGCCCGGGCCACCTCATAAAGGCCGGCTGCCTTCTGGTTCAGGGTAATGACCGGCAGTCTCAAAGGCAGAGAGCGGGCCGTGTCCCTGGGGGCACCCAGCAGGGCATTCAACCGCCCCTGCAGCGGCCCGTTCTGATCGGCCAGGGAGCGCCGCCGCTCCTCAAGACGGGCCTGTTCCACCTGGATCTGCAGAACAGAGGAATAGTCGAGTCTACCGGCGCTGTAACTGGTCAGGGCCACTGATTCAAAATAACCAAGCAGCAGGGCTCCTTCCACCGCTATGGCCAGGGCCTCATTATTGAAGGCATACTCCACATAGGCCTCCTTCACCCGGCGCTCAACTAGGAGCGCCACTTCCTGAAGACGACTGTCGGCCATGGCGCTCTGCTGCCTGACCTCTTGTTTTTGTAAGGACAATTTGGTGGGCCACGGCAGACGCTGGCTCAGACTGACGGCAGCCTCCTGGGGGCCGGTGCGGGTTTCCACGGACTCCACATAATATTCGAGCCCCAGGACCGGATCAGGCAAAACCCCGGCCTGCCGTACGCCCTCCCGGCTGGCCTGGGCCTCGGCCCGGGCAGCAGCGAGTTCATCATTATGGGCCCGGGCCTCCGCAAGATATTGCCGCAAGGAGGCAGGGGCCGGGGTTGCCCCCCCCAGAAGGAGAAGCGCTCCGACCAGAAGCGTGATTGCTTTTTTCATAAAGAGGGCGACCTTATTTGCTGAAGCTGTCTGTCTCACAGCCATAGACACCCTGACTCCCGTCCCGGACATGAAGGCCGGCAAAGGCAGTGGTGACGCTGAAAAGGGTGGCAGAGATAAAGAGCAGAGCAACAAGCGTTTTTAAAGTTTTCATAGCGAACCTCCGTTTCAAGAATGATGGCGCTGCCCTCAGCGCCGTGTATCCTTCTTTTGTTAAGAGGTTTCCTTTCATAAAATATGCCACCAATGAAAATGGTTATGGCGGCACACCTTTTTACGAGCCGCGACGGGGCAGCCCCCGACCAGCCCATGAACCTTGATCGAAGATAAAAGGGCGCCCAGACAAGGGGTTACAGACCCTGGCCGGAAAAAAGGCGCGCCCCGACGACCTGCACCGCAGGGCAAAAAAGATGCGGAGCAGGGCAGGCAAGAGGGCCCCCAGCCGGAGGGCACAGAGCAGATTAGAGAATATTCTTCAAAGACAGTGGCGAATATTCTCTATTCCAGGCCGAACTTCTCCAGCCGGTAGATAAGGACATGGCGGGGAATCTTGAGCAAGCGGGCGGCCTGGGATCTGTTGCCGCCACTTTGCTGCAGGGCCTTTTCAATGAGCGCCTTTTCCACGGCCGGCAGGGAGATGCCCTCAGGGGGGATGTCAGGGACAAAGCCGCTTGCCTCCGACGCCATGCTGGGCAGCAGAATCTCCTGCCGTTCAATGCGATCACCATGGCGCAAAATGAGACACCTCTCCACCACATTCTGCAGCTCCCTGATATTGCCGGGCCAGCTGTACGAGTGAAAGAGTGCCAAGGCAGCAGGGCTGAAATGGACCGCCGGCGGCGCTGCCAGCTTGCGGAGAAAATGGGCCACCAGGGGAACAATATCCTCTCGCCGGTCGCGCAGGGGCGGGAGATGGAGGGGAATAACACTGAGACGGTAAAAAAGGTCCTCCCGGAAACGGCCCTGCTGGATCTCCACTTGCAGATCACTATTTGTGGCGGCAACAATGCGGACATCCACCTCCTCACTCTGGTCACTACCCACCGGCTCGATTACCCTCTCCTGCAGGGCCCGCAGGAATTTGACCTGCATCTCCGGCTGCAGCTCAGCGATCTCATCCAGAAAAAGGGTGCCGCCTGCCGCCGACTGAAAACGGCCCTTGCGATCCTTCACCGCGCCGGTAAAGGCCCCCTTGACATGGCCGAAGAGTTCACTCTCAATAAGAGGCGCCGGGATGGCGGCGCAGTTCACGGCCACAAAGGAGTGATGGCGTCGGCCGCTCCTCTGGTGAATGAGACGGGCCAGCACCTCCTTGCCGGTGCCCGATTCCCCGCTGATGAGTACGGAGGCCTCAGATTCTGCCACCTTCCTGGCCGTCTCCAGCAGTTCGGCCATGGCGGAATTGGCCGTCACCATACCCTGAACGCCGCTGAGACGGTCTATCTCGCGGGCCTGATTTCTGGTGCGCTTTTTCAGCTCCCCCATCTCCAGGGCCTTGGCACAGGTGAGACGCAGGGTATCCCGGTCAAAGGGCTTGGTGAGGAAGGTGAAGGCGCCCAGGTGCATGGCCTGCACCGCCATTTCTATGGTGCCAAAGGCGGTGATCACAATCACCGGCACCTCGGATGCTATCTCCTTGAATTTTTTCAGGAGATCAATGCCGTTCATGTCCCCGAGCTGGACATCGGTCACCACCAGAGCCGGCTGTTTGCGGCTGAAGGCCGCCAGCCCTTCCCTGCCCGTGGCGGCGGAGACCACGGCGAAGCCGGCGGAGATCAGATTATACTCGGTGACCCGGCGCAGACTTTCATCATCATCTATGAGCAGGATATGGTCAGCCATGGGCATAGGATACATCCTGTCGCGGTAAGTATACAATAAAAAGGGCACCGCCCAGCTCGGAGCGGCCCACGGAAATCTTCCCATTATAGCTTTCTACAATTTTCGCACTGATGGCCAGGCCCAGACCAGTGCCTTCACCCTTGCCTGAATAAAAAGGCGTAAAAACCCGCTCATATTCCCGGGCCGGGATGCCCGGCCCGTCATCGGCAAAGGCGATGGTGGCGAAGGCATCCTCCCGGCCCAGGCGGACAACAATATGGCCCTCCGGGCTGACCGCCTCGGCCGCATTGATCAGGAGATTGATAAAGACCTGGGCCATCTTGTCGGCATCCACCCAAACAGTGCCGCAATCGCCGGGGGCCTCAAGCTCCACCTTGATCCCTTTTTTATGAAAGGTGTTGTCCAGCAGGGTGATGACCCGCTTCAAAACAACGACCGCCTCCTCCCTATGCGGCTCCGTCCCCTCTGCCTGCTGCTGGTTCCGGGAAAAATTCAGGACCTCCTCCACCGTGCTGTTGAGGCGGGCGGTCTCCTTGAGGAGAATCTCCACAAACTCCCGCTTAGGGTGCTCCTCTGGAAATTCATCTAAAAAAATCTCCGCAGTGCCCTTGATGGAGGCCAGGGGGTTTTTGATCTCATGGGCCAGGGAGGCGGAAAGCTGGCCGAGAGCAGAAAGCTTTTGCGTGGCCCGCAGCTGCTCTTCCACCTGAAGCAGCAGCTCCGCCTCCTTATGGAGACGGCGATAGGAGCGCTCAAGCCTCTCGGAGAGGTCCTGATATTTTTCCCGCAGCCGTGATTCGCGGCTGGCTATATAACCGATGCCTCCTCCTGCCGCCAGATAGAGGAGGACCTCGGAGAGCTCTCCCAGATAAAAATCATAATCCATCTCATGGAAGATATGGAGATGAGGGATGAAGGCCAGGGAGGCCAGAAGGGCCAGGGCCAGGCCGCCCCGGATCCCGAAGAAGAGGGCTCCCACCACAATGGGGACATAGCTGAGCCGCCGGTAGGTCTCGTGAAAAAGGATCTTGTCACCCGGGGTCAGGTGGTGGAGAGCGCCGATGCCCAGGAGAATCAAGGCCAGAAGGGAGAAGTGGATTGTCGACTTTGTGACCATGATATTTCCGCTGCAGTTTAAGGAAAGCCCCCTAACAGCCCGACCAGATAAAGGGCGGCCAAGGCAGCCGTCAGCCAGGGCTGGCACCTGGTGTTGTTCGTTGATCGTTACAAAAACGTAACCACACAACTCAACAATCAGACATTTTTGTAAAGAAACCCGCCACCCACATCCCGGCACCCTCCAGAGGGCAATCACCGTGGGCCCCTGCCACCAAAGGACTTACGTGCCAAAAAATATTCCGCCCATTCCTTGGCACGCTTCTCGCTATCCTCCTAGTCAAACAGATTTTCCCCAAGGAGGAAACCATGAAAAAAATCGAAGCAATCATTAAGCCATTCAAACTGGATACGCTCAAGGAGGCTCTGCAGACCATCGGGGTCACAGGCATGACGGTGAGTGAGATCAAAGGCTTCGGCCGCCAGAAAGGCCACACCGAGATCTACCGCGGAGCTGAATACCGTGTTGATTTTATCCCCAAGGTCAAGGTTGAGCTGGTCCTCAACAGCAACATGGTGGAGCAGACCATCGCCACCATCATGGAGGCTACCCGGACCGGCAAGATCGGCGACGGCAAGATCTTTGTCTTGCCGGTGGATTCGATCACCCGGATCCGCACCGGCGAAACCGATGAGGAGGCAATTTAGACATGAATACGGCTGATATTAATTTAAGCAACAAGGAGTTACCAATGAAAAAGTCAATGGCACGTAAAGCAGTCCTGCCTTTACTTACGGCCCTACTGGCCGTCCTGCCGGCAACAGCAATGGCAGGGGAGGAGGTCTCCGGCTCTGTTGCAATGTACGTTGTCAATAACACCTGGATGCTGGTTGCCACCCTTCTGGTTTTTATTATGCATCTCGGCTTTGCCTCTTTAGAGGCTGGAATGACCCAGGCCAAAAATACGGTCAATATCCTTTTTAAAAATACGGCCATTATCGCCATCGGTCTTTTGACCTATGCCATGATGGGTTTCAACCTCATGTATCCTGGAGATTTTTCCATTGCCGGATTCTTTGGTTTTGCAGGTTTCGGGATTGCTGCCCCTGACGGTGTTGCGGGTGGTATTGCCTATGCTGATGGCGCCTACAGCTACTGGACAGATTTTATCTTCCAGGCAATGTTCGCTGCAACTGCTGCAACCATTGTTTCCGGTGCTGTGGCCGAGCGTATTAAACTGCACTCTTTCCTGATCTTTTCCACCATCTACGTAGCTATTATTTACCCCTGGGTAGGTAGCTGGAAATGGGGCGGAGGCTGGTTGGACGCCAAGGGCTTCTATGATTTTGCAGGGTCAACCCTGGTTCATTCTGTTGGCGGCTGGGCAGCTCTGGCAGGCGTTATGCTGCTTGGACCTCGCCTTGGCAAATATGTGGGCGGCGGAATTAAGCCCATTATGGGCCACAACATGCCACTTGCAACCATCGGTGTTTTTCTCCTTTGGTTTGGCTGGTTCGGCTTTAACGGCGGCTCTGTTCTTTCCGCTGAACCTGGATTGGTATCTTTAGTCTTCGTAACAACCTGCCTGGCTGCCGCAGCCGGTATTGTCGGTGCCATACTGTTAAGCTGGGTCCTGCAGAAAAAACCTGACCTCACCATGGCCCTTAACGGTGCACTGGCCGGCTTGGTCGGTATTACTGCCGGTGCTGATGTAGTAAGCGTTATGGGTTCTGTTGTTATCGGATTTATCGCCGGCCTTATAGTTGTGGCCTCAGTTATGATAATCGATCGCGTAAAAATTGATGATCCGGTTGGTGCCATTTCCGTGCATCTTATCTGTGGTATCTGGGGCACCCTGGCTGTCGGTATCTTCAGCGCTGATCACTCTTTCTTGATTCAGTTGCTGGGTGTAGCCGCTTATGGTGCTGTTTGTTTTCCTGCAGCCTTTGGCATCTTCTTCGTACTCAAAAGCATCTTTGGATTGCGGGTAGATGAAGAGGAAGAACTCCAGGGCCTTGACGTTGGCGAACATGGCATGGAAGCCTATGGCGGCTTTGTCATCAAATAGCCCCCTATCCATCGCCCCGGGCAGCAGCTCGGGGCATCAACGTGAGGTTTTTTTGCCTCTATCTTAAAAAAACACAAAAGGAGCTCAATCATGATCCGTTTTACCAAAAAAATAACCACATCCCTTCTCTGCACCACCCTAACCCTGGCCGCTGCCACCTGGGCAGTGGCCGAGGAGGAGAAGCCCACCGCTGATCTCACCGTGGGCTTCTACAGCCAGTATGTGTGGCGAGGCTGGACCTTCAGCGACGAGAGTCTGGTTATCCAGCCCTCCATGACCGTGTCCTATAAGGGTTTTGCCGCCAACCTCTGGGGCAACCTGGACACCAAACAGTATAACCCCACCGCTTCGGAAACCAATAACTGGAACGAGACGGACCTCACCCTCTCCTACGACTGGTCCATGCTCGGTCTCGACTTCGGCGCGGGCTACATCTATTACGCCCTGGACAACAGCGATGACAGCCAGGAGGTCTATGTTGCCCTGAGCAAGGAGATGCTGCTTGCCCCCACCCTGACCATATACCGGGATTACGACTCTTTCCCGGGCTGGTACATAACTGCGGAAATAGGCCATTCCTTTCCGCTGAGCGAGGCAATCTCCCTGGACTTGGGGGCCAAGGCCGGTTATTTAATGGCCGACGAAGAGACCACCTATGCCGACCCTTCTGACCCCAGCGACCCCTTCCGTAATTTTCTGGACGGCGTCCTCTCCGTGGCCCTGCCTGTGACGATCACCGACCAGGTGACCATCACCCCGGAGGCCTTTTACTCCTTTGCCCTCTCCAGTGACAGCGAGGAGATGTTGGCCGCGGACAACCGCGCCTATGACAACGACGAAAACACCTTTTACGGCGGCGTTTCAGCCACTTTTGCCTTCTAGGGCCGTCCCCTCCTGAGACCTTTCCCCTTCCCCTCTGCCGGCAACCATTCCCCCTGGGAGCCGGCAGAGGCTTTTTCCCCGTCCCGCGGCAGAGACCGCCCCTCACCCTGCCTCTCTTTCTTCATCCCCCCTGCGCCCCTTTTCGTCTCTTCAAAGTTCCCCCGCCCAAAATTCTTGATAAAGGCACGGACCATCTGTCATAGTTTATAAACACGGCCTTCCCCTTCCCGGACCGCAGAGATGCCCAAAGGCATCTGGAGCCGCTCCGGCTTTACCGAGATCATTTTTTGCTAAAAGTAATCTTTCCTATTTGCTCGATTAATTTTATGCTCGAATTTTTTTTAATCTTCCGGAGATCAATCATGAAGACAAAGCCCTTTCTCATCCTGCTTGCCGCTTCCCTCATGGCGCTCAGCAGCCCCTTAGCCGGGGTTGCTGAAAAAAATATCCCGACGGTGGATAAGGAATTTTATCCCTATGCGCCTTCCCTTGTTAAATGGGAAAAAACCAGCGCCGAATTCACAGAGCCGCAGACCTGTGCCGGCTGTCATCCTCAAAAATATGAGGAATGGACCAATTCCGTGCATGCTCTGGCCTTTCAAGATCCCATCTACCAGGGCGAGCTCAACGCCGCCATCAAGGCCGTGGGCCATGATATCGCCAAGCAATGCGAAGGCTGCCACAGCGCCGCCGCTGTGGTGCAGGGTGAGATCAAGGGTGCGGGGATCACTGGCCTGAGCCCGCTGGCCATGGCCGGGGTCTCCTGCGATGTCTGCCATTCCATCAAAGACCATACCCATTGGCAGACCCCCACCCACCAGCCCGAGAACGGCTCCATGATTCTCTCCCCGGGAAAAGAGGGGCCGGACGGTCCTGTTCTCACCAAATACGCCCCCTTCGCCGCTGACGAGGAGTGCGGCATGGGCTTCCATGAATGTGTTGAATCCCCGCTCCACCTCACCAGTGAGCTGTGTGCCTCCTGCCATCAAGTGACCCACCACGAGACCCACACCCCCCTGGAGGCCACCTACACGGAGTGGAAAAACGGTCCCTATGCGGTGAACAATATCCACTGCCAGGATTGTCACATGGTGGAGATCGACACCTTCAAGCGCTCTGCCGATGCCTTTATCCGGCCCCAGCGCCAGGAGTATCATCATTATTTCAACGGTGCCAATTTCCTCCTCTACCACCTGGCAGAACTGGCCGCCAAGAAGGCCGGCGACGAAGATCTGGCGGCCAATGCCCATAAAAAATTCGAGATGGCAGTGGCCCGCCTCCAGGCCGCGGCCGAGGTGGAAATCTCCCCGGTCTATCGCCAGGACAAATTGGCGGAAATCAAGGTGCGGGTCAAAAACATCAGGGCCGGCCACAACCTGCCCACCTCCCTCACCAATATCCGTCAGATGTGGCTGGAGGTCACGGCCAGGGACGCCAAGGGGGCCCTGCTGATGAGTTCCGGCAGCATGGATGAGCAGGGCAAGCTCTCCACGGATATCCGCATGTTCAACTCAAAGGGGCAGAATAAAGGATTTCATTTTGCCATAGATCCCTGGGAGATCGAGTCCTTTAGCAGCCACAACACCATCCCCCCCAAGGGATATCGGGATGTCTTTTACGGCCTGGCACTCCCCAAGGGCACTCCCGTTACCCTTGAGGTGAAGCTCCGCTATCGCCAGGCCGACCAGAAGGTTGCCGAGAAACTCCTGGGGCTGGTGCCCGAAGACATCCACCTGGACGCCATCTACGGCATTGAGGAGATACCCATCCTGCCGGTGATCGACATGGTCAGCAAGGTGGTCACCATCAACAACTAGCAGATACCTGTCATAACGGTTCTCCCAAAAAAAACCTGCGCCCTTTTTACCCATGGGCGCAGGTTTTTTTTTGGGCCCGCCTCATCCTTCTTCGGCAACCCCAAGGGCCTTGGTGGGCGCGGCACACCGGTGCCATGGCCACCGCCTTGTCCTCGCCTGGTTCCACAAGAGACCACCATCACCCAAAGGCGTGGGCAGAGAAAGCCACCCCCCTGCCCGGGCAGGGGCTCACAAAACCGCAACGAAATATCATCACGATCAAAAATCGGTGGGCAGCGGGCCATACTCTTTTTCCTTCCTTCCTGCCGAGATACCTGAGAGATGATTGCCATCAGGATCCCTTCAGCTCACCAAACGAGACAGCGGCAAGACCTTGCCGCAGAGCAAAGCGGCGGCCATGACTACAGCATTGTGAATGGCTGGTATGGCAATAGGCGTCAATCTCTGAAAGGCTGGGGACATAGGGGGATCTGCGGGCACTGCAGGCATGGACACTCCAGGTGCCGGAAGCCGCGTTATATGTTTTTAGATATGTACATTTCATTATTTTCTCTCCAATAAAGGTGGCGCACAGGGGCCACTTTTTTCGGCCTGCCCGATAAAGATGCCCCAAAACCAAGAGGAGAGAGGAGCAGTCGGTATCGACAGTACCAGCATGTCGCTTACCCTACGGACAAGGTGAGGAGTCCCGCTAGGAACCTGTCCCTGCCAGGGCCGCCAGTTTCTGAAAATGATCAACCCAGCATTGCCAGGGCCTGATTTCCTCATGACAGGTCACGGAACAGCCGGCAAAATCCTCCTCTCGGAGGGGACAGAGCCCGCACTTGAGGTTACAGATCTTTTTGGCCGCCCTTTCCAGGGCCTGACCAGAGTCGTGGCCGGGGAAGCGGAGATGGCCGAGATCCCCCTGCGATTCGGCAGCGTCAAATAGTTCCTCCTTGGGCGCGGCAAGGATCAGATAACTGCCATAGCTGTAATAACGGCCATTTTCTTGCATCATACACCTCCTTTTTATCGATACGTGTCTTTACCATCAAGATACGCCCGCATTATTAGAGATCTGTTTGATTACCGTGAAAAAAAGATAACGAAGCTGGGCCTGAGAGCTCAGGCAAAGAGAATTTTACTGACCTGCTGGCTGGCCAGCAGGAAAGGATCGAACCTATTTTTTGTTTTCCGGGCGCCGGGATTTTTGAAAAAAGATATGGGCGGCAACTTGGCTGAAACAGAAATTGCTCCACGCCTATCTTCACAGGTCGCTGCCGCCTAAAACCATTTTTTCTTTTTGAAATAAATGCACATAAAAGCTGCCAACAGCACCATGAGCCCCAGGGCAAAGGGATAGCCATAGGCCCAGTTCAGCTCCGGCATATTGAAGGGACTTGCTTCCGGGTTAAAATTCATGCCATAAAGGCCGGCAATAAAGGTGAGCGGAATAAAGATCACCGCAAAAACAGTGAGGACCTTCATCACCTCATTCATCTTGTTGCTCATGGCCGACAGATAGATATCCAGCATGCCGGAGACGATATCGCGGAAGGTTTCCACCGTATCCAGGACCTGGATCACATGGTCATACAGATCCTTGAGAAAGGGGGCTGTGCCCTCGCCAATAAAAGGAATGCCGTCCCGCTGCAGGCTACTTGCCACCTCACGCAGCGGCCACACCGACTTGCGCAGCAGGATCATCTCCCTTTTAAGGGCGTGGATCTTCTGGAGGGTGGCGGGCACCGGGTCTTCCACCAGCTCCAGCTCCAGGATCTCCACATATTCACCGATCTTCTCCAGCATCCCGAAATAGCTGTCCACCAGGGCATCAAGAAGGGCATAGATAAGATAATCGCAACCCATCTTCCTGATCCGGCCTTTATTGGCAAAGATCCTCTTCCGTACCCCGTCAAAGACATCGCCCTTTTTTTCCTGAAAGGTGATGAGGAGATGCTCCTTGAGCACAAAGCTCACCTGCTCCATCTCAATGGTGTTCAGCTCATCGTTATAGAGAGGCATTTTGACGACAAGATAGACATAATCATCAAAGATATCGATCTTGGGCCGCTGGGTGGCATTGACAATATCCTCAATGGTGAGGGGATGGAGAGCAAAGATCTCCCCCACCTCTTCCACCAGAGCCACCTCATGGAGGCCGTCAATGTCGAGCCAGGCGGTGGTGGCGGGTCCCAGCCGCCTCTGGACCTCAGCCAGATCCAGCTCAGCCGTGTCAGAACAGGTCTTCTGGTCATAGGCCAGCAGCCTCACCGCCACCTCATGGTGGCGATCTTTGCCCACATAAATCGCCGAACCAGGCGGCAGACCAGCCTTATCGGAACGTTTCTTCAGAAAATCTAACATAGCCACCTGCGGGAAGGGGTTATAGGGGGCAAGGCCAAAGAGCCGCCACCACCTCTGCCTGTTTATAGTACCGCTATCAATGGCCTCATGTCGAGGCCGGAGAGCCGGGCGCGCCTGATTCTATCTGGGCCAGTCGGCTGGCAACCGCCCTGATGGCATCGGCGGCGGAACTGGTTATGCCGCCTGTATAGCCGGAACCCTCTCCGATAGGATATAAGCCTTGCACATTGACGGATTCATATCTTTCAGTGCGGGTGATGCGCACCGGCGAAGAGGTTCTGGTTTCCGCCGCCAGCAGGAGCGCCTCACCCGAGACAAAGAGGGGCACCTCCTGCCGCCATTTAGCAAAGGCCACCAGCAACTCCCGGCTCACAAATTCCGGCAGGATGTCCTGCAGCTCCGCCGCCACCGCCCCCATCTTATACGAGTTCTCGGGAAGGCAGACCGAGCTGCTTTCCCCCAGAAAATGCAGGAGATTCTGGGCCGGGACCTGCCATTCTCCTCCCCCGGCCCTGAAGGCCCTGGCCTCAATCTCCCTCTGGAACTCCAGGCCCGCCAGGGGCAGGGCTGATGGATAGTCGGCGGTATGACAGTTCACCACCAGCGCCGCATTGGAAAAGGGTGAAGAGCGGTGGGAATAGCTCATGCCGTTTAAGACCAGCCTCTCCTGCTCTGAGGAGGCATTAACCACCTCACCCCCCGGACACATGCAGAAGGTGTAGACCCCCCGCTGCCGGGGCCGATGGGTGTGATTGAGGGAGTAGGTGGCAGCCCCCAGACCCGGAAAATTGCAGTACTTGTCGCCATAGCGCATCTGATTAATGGTCGCGACCGGGTGCTCGATACGCACCCCCACGGAAATCGGCCGCTGTTCAAGGGCAACCCCTCTGGCATCCATCATGGCCAGGGTGTCGCGGGCCGAATGGCCCAGGGCAATATAGATATGGGAAGAGAGATATTCCCGCTGGTGGTTGATGATAATGCCTGCGGCCCGGCCCCGGGTAATCAGGATGTCCGTCATCCGGGCGCTGTAGGAGATCTCCCCGCCTTGCTCCAGGATAAAGAGCCTGATATTGCGGACGATCCGGCACAAGAGATCCGTGCCCAGATGGGGCTTGGCCATATAGCCTATTTCTGGCGGCGCACCAAACCGGATAAAGGTCTCCAGGACATGGTTCACCGGGCCGGTATTGTTATTGCGCCGGGAAAAGAGCTTACCGTCCGAATAGGAACCAGCGCCCCCTTCGCCGAACTGGATGTTTGATTCTGGATTGAGCTGCCGCTCCTGGATAAAGCGCTGCACATCAAGGGAGCGTTCCTCAATCTTTTTGCCCCGCTCAAAAATCAGCGGCTTGAGCCCGGCATCAATCAGGGCCAGAGCGGCAAACATGCCGGCCGGCCCGAAACCAACGATGATGGGCCTCTCCTTCAGCCTTGCCGCCGGCCTCACGGCGGGGAGGGGCTCCAGGTAGGGGGGGAATTTCTGCCTGTTGGCAAAGCCGGGGGCAACAGCGACCACCAGGCTCAGGGTATAAAAGAAGTGGTCAATATTTTTTAAGTTAAGGGATTTACTCAGAACCTTGACGATGGTTATATTTTCTACGCCCACCCCCATCTGGCGGGCAGCGGCCTGGATATAGGCGGCCGGGCCATCCTCTTCAATAGGGATCTGGACATTGCTGATTATGAGCTGCACCGCATTCCCCTCTCTTTTTCTGCCCGCAGGGCCTGTCGTGAAGCCCTGTCCACCAGGGTAAAAAACCGATCCCTACGCTCTTTATGGGCCGCCGGCTGATGACCGCGCACCTTCACAAAGGTGCACTCAACCTGATCAATCAGGCGGTAAAATTCTTGGTAGAGCTCATAATTATTGAGGCGCTTGCCCTTTGCCGAGTAATAATCAGCGGCCACCAAGCGCGCCCGTCTGGCTGGGAGACCCACGATATTTTGCGAATCCGTAAACACCGTCAGCCGCGGCGGCAGGGCCCCGATGGCAGTCAGGGCCCACAGCAGGGTCTGCAACTCAAGCCTGGTTGACGAGGTGGGCGCAAAGCGCCGCACCTTGACCTGGGTCCGCGCCACATCCAGGGGCAGCCCGGGATCAGCCAAGACCAGATAGGCGCCATAGCCGATATGGGCCTTTGTCTCCACACTGCCATCCGTAAAGAGCAACAGTTCCGTCATCTTACCGCCAACCACCATCAGCCACGGCTCCAGGCGGCCAGCGCTCTTTGTTCTCTCCGCAGCCGGGCCACGGTTTCCGGGCAGTTGAAGAGCTGCCGACACAGTTCGCACTTGCCGTAGGTGATGATCTGGCGGGCCGACAGGCCTAGATAGGAGGCGATATTGGTGAGACCCATGCTCCGGATGAGGTTATAGAGGGGCTCTGACTCACTTTTAACAAAGAGCTGCTCCAGGCCCTGATCGCGGAGATTCCCCAGGTGAAAAAAGTTTGTGGCCGGAAAATGGCGGCCACCATCGCAGCAGGCGTACATGTCCAGATCCGGGCCCAGATAGGGGTTCATGGCGCAGCAGTTGGCCTGATAATCGGTCTGGATGGAGCGGCGCAGCAAAGAGCCGGCCCGCCCGGCATAGATAACGGGTTCTGGAAAGAAAAGGAGGCCTTGATCACGGAGAAACTGCTCATGGGGATCATCTGCCGCCGAGAAATCGGTCACAAAGGAAATGAAATAGGGCAGACCGTTCTTCTGGCAGCTGCGGGCCGCCTGCACCACATTATCCCTGCTGATATGCTGCTGGTGCCAGCGGGAATAGCTCAACCGCAATTGGCAGAGGCCCTTTTCCTGCAGGGCCAGGACAAGGGTATCGGCCGCCTGGGCGCTCTTGGCCCAGAAGCTATTGGTGACGATTCTGGAATAGATGCCGTGCTCTTTGCACAGCTGCACCAGCTCGGCCATTTCAGCGCCATAAAGAAAGGGTTCCCCCGCGGAAAAACTGATGCCCCCCACCCCTGCCCGGGCCAACTGGCCGATGAGCTCTCTGGCCCGACCATGATCCATCTTGCTGTTATCAGGAATATCTTCGGTGGCCACGCAATGACCGCACCTGATATTGCACCTGGTTGAATATCCAAAAGCCACTTGCCGCATATTTTGCAACTACCCTCCCTATCTTGCCCATCCCTTATTCCTGCTGAAAAAACCGCCCTCCCCTCCGGGGCCGGAGGCAGGGTGATTCGAGCTCTTTTTTTGACTTTCCCGCGCCGATTACCTAAAATCGCATTATATGGAAGTGTCCCCGGGCCGGAAAAGAAGGGCGGCTTTTCCTCTTTGATAGAAGCATACAACCATAAAGGCATTTGCGCCCGGCAGCAAGGGGTTGTGCTCTGATGAACAAGATTCACCCTTGCTCCTTGCTGATGCTCATGAAACCGGAGGCGAATAAAATGGTGCTCCAAAAAACAACCCATGCCCTGTCAGCAGCCGATTTTGATGCCCTCATTTTTGATCTTGATGGTGTGATCACGGACACGGCATCCATCCATGCCGCGGCCTGGAAACGGATGTTTGATGATTTTCTGGCCCGACATGCCGCCGACCAGGGGGAGGCCTTTCAGCCTTTTGAAATCGAGACGGATTACCGCTCCTATGTGGATGGGAAACCCCGTCTCGACGGGGTGCGGAGCTTTCTCCAGTCACGGCAGATCAACCTGCCGGAAGGGGGGCCTGAGGATCCCCCCGAAGCCGCCACCATCCAGGCCCTGGGCAAGCGCAAGAATAGGGATTTCCTGCAGCAGATCAAGGAAAAGGGCGCGGATGTCTATGAATCCACCGTAGCATTGATCCACAGTGCCAAAAAGTGCAGCCTGCACATTGCAGTGATTTCCTCCAGCCGGAACTGCGCTATGATTCTCGATTCCGTGCAGCTTTCCCCGCTTTTCGATGTAAAGGTGGACGGGGTGGACTCGGAGAGCCTGGGAATAGCCGGCAAACCGGCCCCGGATATCTTCCTGGAGGCGGCCCGGCAACTGCAGGTGGAGCCGCAACGGGCAGTGGTGATCGAAGACGCTGTTTCCGGAGTACAGGCCGGCCGGGCAGGCAATTTCGGCCTGGTCATCGGCATCGCCCGAGGCGGGGGTGAAGAAGCCCTCCTGGAAAACGGTGCCGATATGGTGGTGTCAGACCTCAGTGAAGTGCGCATCACCCTTGATCCTGCCGCCGCGGCACTGCCCCCCTCTGCCCTGGAGGCTTTTGCCACCATTGCCCACCGGGCCGACCAAAAAGAGCTGGCGGTTTTTCTCGACTATGACGGCACCCTCACCCCCATCGTGGAAACACCGGATCAGGCGATCATGGCTGAAGAGATGCGGGAGGCGGTACGGGAGCTCTCCCGCCATTGCGCTGTGGGGATCATCAGCGGCCGGGACCTCAAGGATGTACGGGATAAGGCGCGGCTTGACACCCTGGTTTATGCCGGCAGCCATGGCTTTGATATCGCCGGGCCCGAGGGGCTGCAGGTGGAAAACAGGGTGGGGGAGGAGTTTCTGCCCTTCCTGGACCAGGCAGAAAAAGAGCTGGCCCGGAAACTGGACGACGTCCCGGGCCTGCTTCTGGAACGCAAAAAATTCGCCATTGCCATCCATTTCCGGCGGGTTGCCCCGGAACGGGTCGCCGAGGTGGAAAAGGTGGTGGAAGAGGTTGCCGCCGGCAATCCGAAGCTGCGGCAGGCCTATGGCAAAAAGATTTTCGAACTCCAGCCCCGGATGGAGTGGCATAAGGGAAAGGCGCTTCTCTTCCTGCTGCACACCCTGAAACTGGACAAAGAGGATGTGCTGCCCTTCTACATCGGCGATGATGTCACCGACGAAGACGCCTTCCGGACCCTGAAGGGCCGGGGAATAACCATTATGGTCCAGGACCGCCCCCAGGAGACCGCCGCCGACTACACCCTGAAAAATCCCCATGAGGTGCGCCTCTTTCTTCTGCAACTGATCCCTTTGGCCCGGAGGTCGCCATGAGTGACTGGAAGCTGATCTATGATACCTTTGAACCGGAAGAGGAAAACCTGCGGGAGGCCCTCTGCACCCTGGGCAACGGCTATTTCGCCACGCGCGGCGCCTCGCCCGAATCGGAAGCAGGCGAGATCCACTACCCGGGCACCTATCTTGCCGGTGGCTATAACCGCTTAAAAACAGAGATCGCCGGCCGGGTCATCGAAAATGAGGATCTGGTGAATATGCCCAACTGGCTGCTCACCCGGTTCCGGCCCGAGGGAGGGGATTGGCTTAATCTGCTGGCTGCGGACATCCTTTCCTATCGCCAGGAACTCAACATGAAGAAGGGCCTCCTCTCCAGAACGGTGCGGTTCCGGGACAAACAGGGCCGGGAAACCACCTTGATCCAGCGCCACTTCGTCCACATGGACGAGATGCACCTGGCCGGCCTGGAGACCACCATCATCCCTGAAAATTGGCAGGGGCGGCTCCAGTTCATCTCCAGCCTTGACGGCACCGTGATCAATGCCGGAGTGGAACGGTATAAACAGCTCAACAACAAGCACCTCTCCCCCATCCGGAGCGGGGCGGTTGATGAGGAGACCATCTCGCTGCTGGTAGCCACCAACCAGTCCCGGCTGCATGTGGCCCAGGCCGCCAGAATCCGCGTCTTCAGCCAGGGGCAGCAGGTGGAGACAGAACGACAGATACTCCAGCAGCCCGGCTATATCGGCCATGTTTTTTTTGTGGAAGCACGGAAGAAAGTTCCGATAACCATGGAAAAGGTGGTCTCCCTTTTCACCTCCCGGGATTTCGCCATCTCAGAGCCCACCCTGGAGGCAGTGAAGGCGGTGGGCCATGCGGGGAGTTTTGAGGAACTTCTGCAAAGCCATGCCCTGAAATGGGACCACCTGTGGGATCGCTGCGACATGAAGCTGCAAAACAAAGAACGGCCTCAGATGATCCTGCGGCTCCACATTTTTCATCTCCTCCAGACGGTGTCCAGAAATTCCATCGAATTGGACACCGGGGTGCCGGCCAGGGGCTGGCACGGCGAGGCATACCGGGGCCATATTTTCTGGGACGAACTGTTCATCTTTCCCTATCTCAACCTGAGGATACCGGTGCTCACCGAGTCTCTGCTTATGTACCGCTACAGAAGGCTCTACCAGGCCCGGCTGGCGGCCCAGGCAGAAGGCTTGAGCGGCGCCCTTTTCCCCTGGCAGAGCGGCAGCAACGGCCGTGAAGAAACCCAGCATCTCCACCTCAATCCCAAATCGGGCCGGTGGCTGCCGGACAACACCCATCTGCAGCGCCATGTCAATGCCGCCATCGCCTATAATGTCTGGCAATATTATAAGGTCACCGGTGACCGGGAATTCCTCTCCACCTATGGCGCGGAGATGATTCTGGAAATCGCCCGCTTTCTGGCCGCTATCACCTCCTTCAACCAGGAACTGGGGCGCTACGAGATCCTGGGGGTCATGGGGCCTGACGAATATCACGACAGCTACCCTGATTCGGCACAGGCCGGGCTGGACAACAACGCCTACACCAATGTGATGACCGCCTATGTGCTGCGCACCGCCCTCAAGACCATTGAGGCCCTGCCTCCTAAAAGGAGAAATGACCTGCTGAAGCTCCTGGGCCTGGAAGAGGCGGAACTCGCCCGCTGGCCGGATATTGTCGCCAACATGCACGTCCCCTTTCATAATGACAACATTATCAGCCAGTTCGAGGGATACGATCAGCTGATGGAATTCGACTGGCTGGAGTACAAGAAAAAATATGGAGATATCCAGCGGCTGGACCGAATTCTGGAAGCAGAGGGGGACACTCCCAACCGCTACAAGGTTTCTAAACAGGCGGATGTGCTCATGCTCTTCTATCTTTTCTCGGCCGAGGAAATGCAGGAGCTCTTCGGCCAGATGGGATATGCCTTTGACCCCGCCACCATCCCCGCCAACATCGACTATTATCTGCACCGCAGCTCCCACGGCTCCACCCTGAGCAACATCGTCCATTCCTGGGTGCTCTCCCGGTCAGATCGCCCGCGCTCTCTGGCGCTTTTCCACAAGAGCCTGGAAAGCGATATTTCTGATATTCAGGGCGGCACCACCCATGAAGGCATTCATCTGGGCTCCATGGCAGGGACCGTGGATATTCTGCAGCGCTGTTTCACAGGCCTGGAGTTCCATGACGACATCCTCTTTCTCAATCCGGATATTCCTAAGGATTTACCTCAACTTTCCATGAGGATCAAACACCGGGGCAACTGGTTGACCATTGAAATGACCCCGCAATCCATGACCCTGACCTGCGACCACTGCGACCTGGAGGCCTCAAAAGTCTCCTTCCAGGACAAAATCCACCACCTCAATCCCGGAGAAACCTTGACTTTAAAATGCCCAAAAAAGGTTCCCGGCTAAATCTCCTTATGAAAAAGAGTGTAAGGGATATAGGGAAGAGAAAAAAATATCCATGACCATCACCCCGAGAGGTACGCATCCATGCCCTATGACAGAAACCGAGAATTGCCGGCGTCGGTGAGAGACAATCTGCCGGAAGACGCCCAGACCATCTATCGCAAGGCCTTTAACTCGGCCTGGGATCAGTATACTTCCCCGGAAAAACGGCGCGGCAAGGCGGATCGGGAAGAGACCGCGCACCGGATTGCCTGGTCCGCCGTCAAGCAGACCTATGAAAAGGGAGACAGCGGCACCTGGAGGCGCAAGAGCGACTGAAAAAGAGGCGACAAAAGGGCTGCCTCTTCAGGGAGTGATGCTTCCCGCCTATCTTCAGCATTGCCTTTTTTTTGAACAAGCCGTTGTAATAAGAGCCATCACATTTTTGTCCTGGAATCAGGACAAGGGGGAAGAGCACCATGCGTAAGCGAATCATCCGGCCCGGGCAAGAGATGGGCAGCGAGCCTGAGGGGTACTGGCTTAATCTGGAAGAAGTGGCTGAGGCGGAAATCACCTCCGAAGATCCTGAGCATCCCATTGAAAACGCCCTGATTCCCGGCAGCTCCTCCGGTTGGCGGGCCGCACAGCCCGGCGATCAGACCATCAGGATTTTGTTCAATCAACCACAAAAATTACACCGGATCTGGATTCACTTCCTGGAACCGGACAGGGACCGCACCCAGCAGTTTGTGCTGCGCTGGTCACCGGACCGCGGCAAGACCTTCCAGCAAATTGTCCGCCAGCAATGGAACTTCAGCCCCCACGGTAACCACGAAGAAATCGAGAATATCTACGTGGATCTCCCGGCGGTAACCCTGCTTGAGCTCGCCATCACCCCTGATCTGGGGAGCCAAGAGGTATATGCCAGCCTTCAAGAGCTGCGCCTGGGATAAAAAAAGGAAGGAAGCGCATGAAGAATGATGAGGCCGGCCAGCGGCCCTTGGACGACAAAGATCCATGGACAATAAAAGCGACAGAGGCGGTTGCTCACCTCAAGTCAGACCCTGACCACGGCTTGAGTTCTAAAGAGGCCCGCCACCGCCTGCACCAATATGGTCACAACCGGCTGAAAGCCAGGAAGCAGCGACCGGCATGGCGGATATTGGTGGACCAGTTCATGAATCTCATCGTCTTGCTGCTGGCCGTGGCCGCCGGCATATCCTTCCTCCTCGGTCAATTGCTGGAAGGATACTCCATCCTGGCGGCCCTGATCATCAATGTGCTCATTGGCTTTGGCACAGAGCTGCGGGCCATTCGCTCCATGGAGGCCCTGCAGCAGATGACCCGGGTGCACACTAGGGTCCTGCGTGAGGGGCGGATCCGGGAAATCCCCGCCTCGGAACTTGTCCCTGGAGACATTGTGGTTCTGGAAGGGGGAGACATGATTCCTGCAGACCTCAGACTGATTGAGGCCAACCGGATGCAGGCCGACGAATCCGCTCTCACCGGCGAGTCTGTGCCCGTGACCAAGGAAATCGACCCCCTGCCGCCGGAGAGGTCGCTGGGGGAGCGGACCAACATGCTCTTCAAGGGTACCGCCCTGACCCAGGGCTCCGGCAAGGGAGTGGTGACAGCCACCGCTATGGCCACGGAACTGGGCCACATTTCGGAACTGGCCCAGGGGGCGGAAGCGGAGGCACTGACCCCCCTGGAACAGCGTTTGAACATCCTGGGCCAGAAATTGATCTGGGTCACCCTGGGCATCGCCGTCGTGATAGGGGTCACCGGCCTCTTCACCGGCAAAGAGGTGGCACTGATCTTCAAGACATCCATTGCCCTGGCTGTTGCCGCCATCCCAGAGGGTTTACCCATTGTGGCCACCATCGCCCTGGCCCGGGGTATGTGGCGGATGGCCCGCAAAAACGCCTTGGTCAATCGACTTTCCGCCGTAGAAACCCTAGGTTCAACCAGCATCATCTGTACGGACAAGACCGGCACCCTGACAGAAAACAGAATGACCCTCGCCATGCTGGTCTTAAACACCGCCCAGGGGGTGACCCATGTCCAGTGGGACCCGGATGCGGAACCGCCCTTTGCCACGGAGAGCCACGGGACCAAAACAGAATCCCTGGAAAAACTCATTGTCGAGACCCTCACTCTGGGCATGCTGTGCAATAATGGCCAGCTCTCGGAAGATGGGGAGGGGATTGGTGACCCCATGGAAATTGCCCTGCTTCGAGCCGGTGGTCTGATGGGGCTGCAACGGGAGAAGCTGCTGCAGGCACAGCCTGAGGAAGAAGAGGAAGCCTTCAGGCCGGAAACCAAAATGATGGCCACCTGGCACCGGCAGGAAAAGGGCTTCCTGGTGGCGGTGAAAGGGGCTCCTGAGGCCGTGCTCCGCGCAGCGGAGTACATTATGACCCCGGAGTCGGAGCCCCAGGAACTGGATGACGGCCTGCGGCAGAAACTCCTGCAGGCCAATGATGCCTTGGCCGCCAAAGGGCTCAGGGTGCTGGGGGTGGCCCGTAGGTTCAGTGAGGCCCTGGAAGATGATCCTTACACCTCCCTGGTCTTCATGGGCTTTGTCGGACTCCTGGATCCTCCCAGAAAGGGGATCAAGGATGTTATCGAAGATCTTAAGCAGGCCGGAGTGCGGGTGGTGATGGTTACCGGCGATCATCCGGGCACCGCCGCGGCCATAGCTCGGCAACTGAATCTGCCCGGCGATGTGGAATCGGTAGTGCACGGCAACGACCTGAAGGCCGCTGCCGATTACAGCCCCCAGGAACGGCACACCATCCTGAAGTCATCCGTTTTTGCCCGCATCTCCCCTGAGCAGAAACTGGGCCTGGTTTCTCTTTTCCAGGCCGATGGCTCCGTGGTGGCCATGACCGGTGACGGCGTCAATGACGCACCCGCCCTGACCAAGGCCGACATCGGCGTGGCCATGGGCAGGCGGGGCACCCAGGTGGCCAGGGAGGCCGCGGACATTGTGCTCAAAGACGACAACTTCGCCACCATCGCCCTCACCGTGGAACAGGGCCGGATCATCTTCAGCAATATCCGCAAGTTTATTGTCTTTCTCCTTTCCGGCAATGTGGGGGCCATCCTCATTGTGGGGGTGGCCATGCTTTTTGGCACGGTCCTGCCTCTGCTGCCCTTGCAGATCCTCTACCTGAATATGATCAGCGACGTATTTCCGGCTCTGGCCTTGGGGGTGGGCAAGGGAGAGCATGCCGTGATGGCCAGGCCGCCAAGACCTGCCAGCGAACCCGTGGTCACCGGTACCCTCTGGCTGCTCATTGCCGGCTACGGCATCCTTATTGCCGGCACCGTCCTGACCGGTTTCTGGATATCCCTGATAAAATGGTCGCTGCCTGCGGAACGGGCGGTGACCATATCCTTTCTCATCCTGGCCTTCACCAGGACTTGGCATGTATTCAACATGCGCGATTTCGGCTCCCATCTCCTCTTCAATGATGTGACCCGCAACCTCTTTGTCTGGGGGGCCGTGGCCCTGAGCATTGCCTTGCTCCTTCTCGCCGTCTATTTCCCCCCCCTGGCCAAGGTATTGACCATGGCGACACCCCGTGCCGGGGAATGGCTCTTTATTCTCGGCATGAGCCTCATTCCCCTGATGGTGGTGCAGGTCCTGAAACAGTTCACCTTTCTTAATTCCTTTGAAAAATGATATCCTTAAAAGAAACAGCAGCACAGGTGGCGCCTGAACCCTTGATTCTCTGGCCGGGACCCTGGTCACCAACCAGCCGGAGGAGGATCGTCCGGCGCCGGAGCAGAGAAAACCCCTTTGCAACAATGTTTTGGGTTCAATCTGCACGGGAGATGCTGACAACAAGTATGGGAAAAATTGCCAAAGGGATTACCTGCCGCGCTTCCGGTACAAATGCGGTGAAAATCAACACAATGCAAGGGAGGAGAAGATGAGTGACAAAAAGATCTCGCAACAGAAGAAACAGGCCCAGCTGGACGAATGGAAGGCTGAAGTTAACAAACTAAAGGCCAGGCTGTCTGAATCCTCAGCAGAGGCACAAGTGAAGATGCAGGAGCAGATCAAGAGCCTGGAAAAAAAGATTGCCGAGGGCAAGGGCAAACTGGCGGAAATCTCAGAGGCCAGTGAAGATGCCTGGGAGTCGATGAAGGAGAGAGTGGATTCTGCCTGGGATTCCTTAAAGTCCAGGGTCAATGAATCCATAGCCAAGTTCAAGAAATAGCCATCCCCCCGACCTCCGGTTCAGCGGCGCAGACAGTGAAGCCGCCGCTGAACCGGAATCTGCTCCGTGAGGGATCTGGGCAAACCTTACTTGGCTGGCAGAGCAAAGAGATCATCCAGACCATGCTCTCCTCTGCCCGGCAATCATTCCCCAACCTGATTGTAGCGAACCGGGGGCGACAAAGCAGACATAACTCCTCACGGCGTAAACCCCCAAGGTCAAATAACCAGGGAACAAGCGGTTGCAGGGTGCCCTGTATCGCTGACAAGCAGACCATGGGCCAAGAGAGAGGATAAGGATATAAAAATGAAAACCATCATCACCCTCACCATGAATCCGGCCATCGACAAGAGTGCCAGCGTGGCGCAGGTCATTGTTGAACGGAAACTTTATTGTCATTCTCCCCGCTTTGAACCGGGAGGGGGCGGCATCAATGTCTCCCGGGCCATCCGGAAAATAGGGGGTGAATCCCTACCGTTCTTTCCCTGCGGCGGCCCCACGGGCAACGCTCTGCTGGAGCTTCTCCAACAGGAAGGCCTCACTAACCGACCGCTGCCGGTGGAAGAGTGGACGCGGGAGAACCTGGTGGTGTTCGAAGAGTCAAGCGGCCTCCAGTTCCGTTTTACCATGCCGGGAACACCCCTCAGCGACCAGGAGTGGCACAATTGCCTCGATGCCCTCGCCACCGTGGATCAGCAACCGGCCTTTATCGTGGCCAGCGGCAGCCTACCCGCCGGTGTGCCGGACGATTTCTACGCCCGGGTGGCCCGTATCGGCAACAAACTGGGCGCCAAAGTCATTATTGACACTTCAGGCACTCCCCTCCGCCTGGCGCTGGAGGAGGGGATCTACCTGATCAAGCCCAACATCCGGGAATTGGGGGAACTCATGGACCGGGAACTGACGGACGAGACCAGTCAGGGAGAAATCGCCATGGAAATGGTGGATTCCGGCCAATGCGCGATGGTAGTGGTCTCCCTGGGGGCTGGCGGGGTTCTGCTGGCCACTTCGGACGGCTATGAGCGCCTGCAGACGCCGGTGGTGCCCATAAAAAGTAAAGTCGGCGCCGGTGACAGCATGGTGGGCGGCATTGTCCTGAGCCTGGCCCGGGGCAAGGAAGTGCGGGACGCTGTTCTGTTCGGCATCGCGGCAGGGGCCGCCGCCGTCATGACTCCCGGCTCGGAACTCTGTCGTGGCGACGATGTGGAGCGGCTCTATGAGCAGCTGCTTCAGGAAAATCATGGAAAGCATTGATGGCGGCTGAACAGGAGCACGACCCAGACCAAGTGCCCAGCCTCAAGCGTGATGAAGGCTGGGCCCATAAATGGCTCGGCTGGACACTTTTGGTCATTATGGCTGGAGAGTGGGTCTTGCTACTGCTGGATGGCCGCTGGTTATCCATGTTTCTGGTCACCCTGATCATTGCCGCTCTTTTTGCGCCGATCCTTTTCCGCAAAAATCTCGCTGTTGACATCCCTGTAGAGTTTCACTTCACGGCTGTCATCTTCATGACGGCCTCCCTCTACCTCGGTGAGGTCCAAAGTTTTTATGAACGCTTTTGGTGGTGGGATATTACCCTCCATGCCACGGCGGGCCTGTTGATGGGTATAGCTGGTTTTTTACTGGTCTATCTTTTGAATGAAAGCAGCCGGGTTGAACTGCATATGACACCCGGTTTCATATCCCTCTTTGCCTTTTCCTTTGCCGTTACCATCGGCACACTTTGGGAAATTTTTGAATTTGCCATGGATCAGCTCGCGGGCATGAACATGCAAAAACCGATGTTGGGTGATTATTCTGGCCTCACCGACACCATGTGGGATATCATTGTCAATGCAATCGGGGCCTTTATCATCACCTTTACGGGATGGCGCTACCTGAATCGTAAAGAAATATTTTTTATAAAAAAATGGATTCGGGCCTTTATTCACAAAAATCCATCTTGGTTTCACAGGTAGTTTCACCGGAAAAATCGGGATAAAGTGGATGCACACCCCAAACGCCTTATTGACCAGTTTTAATCGTCATCAACGAGGTTCCCACTTCTTAAAACAGAGGAGATCTACATGATATGGACAAGAGAGGATGGAGGCTGGAATCCTTACCTGGCAGGGGCTTTGCTGGGAATACTGGCTATCCTTTCCGTATATGCCACCACCCTGTGGCTGGGAAAAAGCAATTATCTGGGCGCCTCAACGACCTTTGTGCGTGCAGCTGGCCTTCTTGAGCAAACAATATCTGCGGATCACGTGGCAGCCAATGCCTATTTTACCAAGACCAAGGTTCGCGTTGATTGGCAGTTCATGCTGGTCACGGGCATCCTCCTGGGGGCGCTGATCTCTTCGCTCACAGACCGCAGTCTTAAACTTGAAAGCGTGCCGCCCATATGGCTGGAACGGTTCGGCCCGAACATCTGGAAACGGGGGGCCGGTGCCTTCCTGGGAGGCATCATCGCCATGGTGGGGGCCAGGCTGGCCAGCGGCTGCCCCAGCGGCCACGGCTTAAGCGGCGTCATGCAGCTCTCGGTGAGTTCCCTGGTGGCCGTGGCCATGTTCTTTATTTTCGGCGTCCTCGTTGCCGCCCTCGTCTATAAGAGGAGGTCATCATGAGCATTGATCAATGGCTGGGCCTTATTACCGGAGTTCTCTTCGGATTTCTGCTGCAGAAAGGCCGCGTTCTGCGTTTTGAAAAACAGGTCGGCGCCCTGCTGCTGAAGGACATGACCATAGTCAAGTTCATGTTTTCCGCGATCCTCGTCGGCATGGTGGGCATAACCTTGCTTACCGATGCCGGGATTATCACCGCAAGCCATAAATCCATGAACGTGGGCGCGGTGCTGCTGGGCGGGGCCCTCTTCGGCGTTGGCTGGGCAGTGATGGGCTTCTGTCCAGGCACCTCCATCGGCGCCTTGGGTGAAGGGCGCTGGCATGCCTTGTTCGCCATTGCAGGCATGGTGGCAGGGGCTGCCCTTTACGCGGAACTCTACCCCTTCTTCCAATCAACGGTGATGACATGGAAAGAGTTCGGCAAGATCGGGCTGCCAGAGGCCCTGGGAGTCTCACCATGGCTCATCATTCCTCTCTTCTGGGCCGCGACGATTTCCCTCTTCTTCTGGTTTGAAAGAAAGGGACTCTAACTCTGGAGATCTGATCGAATCCACGCCATGCACCCCGGCTTGCAGCCCTGGTTGCGTGGCGTGGCCACTCAGAGGCCCTTGCCCGCAACTTGGCGGCCCGGCTGGCGCCTGTGCCGCACCAGATCAGATTGTCTCTACCTTCATGATCCCTTCTCCTTTCCCCTCAAAGGCGGGAACAGGCCATGCTCCTGCCAGGTGACCGGCAGAGGCGGCCGATCTGCGTTGTGTCCTTTCTGTAAATTGCTTGAAAAACAAACATCTTGACAATCAAACAATATTTCTCTATTTTTCCCTCTCTTTGCCATTGCCTTCAGGTTGCGGTGCCACAGGCCCGCAGCAGCACCGAACAACACCTTTCCCAAAGAGAGAGAAACGGCTATGCATACCCATTCCCTGGCCACCTGGCAGCACTCCCATGATTTCGCCATGCTCAAGGCGCAGGGTGAAAAACGGACCTGGCAGGTGCTGATCATCACCGCCATCACCATGCTCTTTGAGATTGCCGCCGGCATAACCTATGGCTCCATGGCCTTGCTGGCGGACGGGTGGCACATGGGCACCCATGTTGCCGCCTTCATGATAACCATTTTCGCCTACCGTTTTGCCAGGAAGCATGCAGACAACAAGGCCTTTGCCTTTGGCACCGGCAAGGTGAGCGTGCTGGGTGGTTTTGCCAGCGCCATCGCCCTGATCGTGGTGGCCCTGATCATGCTCATCGAGTCTGGCCAGCGCCTCCTGGCCCCGCAGCAGATCCATTTCAACGAGGCCATTGGTGTGGCGGTCTTGGGGCTACTGGTCAATATCTTGTGCGCCTTCCTCCTGCAGGGCAACCACGATCATGGCCATGATGAGAGCAGCCATTCCCCCCATCATGATCACAATCTCAAGGCCGCCTATCTGCACGTCCTGGCCGACGCCCTCACCTCTCTTCTGGCCATTGCCGCCCTGATCTGCGGCAAATATCTCGGCTGGAATTGGCTTGATCCCCTGATGGGCATCGTGGGCGCCGTGGTTATCTCCCACTGGGCCTATGGACTGTTGCGGGAAACCGGCAACATCCTGCTTGACGGCAGCATGCACCCCAAGGAGCTGGCCGCCATCAAAGAAAAAATCGAGACGACGCTGGATAACCGGATTGCCGACATGCATGTCTGGAAGGTGGGCCCGGCCCAGTATGCGGCCATCATCTCCATTGTCACCCATTACCCGCAAAAGATCGATTACTACAAGAAATTGCTGGGCGCTTTTCCCACGCTCTCCCATCTCACCATTGAAATCCACACCTGCGAGGAGGAGCCATGCCTGCCCTTATGACCGAGACCGCCAAACTTTCCCAGCAGCTGGTTGAATTGTATGAAAAGCTCTCGTCCTGGGAGGAGGATGTGGTGAAAAACTCCGGCCTTTCCACGGCCCAGATGCACACCATTGAGATGGTCGGCCATGAAGAGGGCTCTCCCCTGCGCATGAAGGAACTGGCCAAAAAGATGGGCGTGACCACCGGCACCCTCACCGTGATGATTGACCGGCTGGAGCAGCAGGGCCTGCTGCAAAGAACGCCCCACCACACGGACCGCCGTTCCTACCTGATTGCCCTGACCAAAAAGGGGCAGACCCTTTTTGTTGAACACCACCAATACCATCTGCGGCTCACTGAAGAGATTACCGCCACCCTGTCCGCAGAGGAACAGGCGCTGTTTGGCGCTGTTCTGGAAAAGATCATCAGCCAGATGTGAGGGGAGAAAACGTTTTTTTCCCAAGGGCTAAAAACGTCATCCCTTTCTTTCAGGGCAGCTAGACCTTACCGCAGAGGAGCAAAGTGGCCGGCCATGACCGTCCACCTTGCTCATCTCCCAGAGCCATTCCACCCATGACCCATCAACCATCTCTGCAGATAATTACCAATTATAACCGATACCTACAGTGTAGACAAAGCGGCCATCGTCAAAATTATCATCCGCATCGCTGGCATTCTCGAAAAGAAATTCATATTCTATCATGCCATAGAAGAAGGTGCTTTCGGTGGCCGCATATTTGAGGCCAACCTCTGGTCCGGTGATAAATTGATCCTTTATTTCATCACCATAGACCCAACCGATACTGGCACCGACCATGGGTGTCAACCGTGCTAAATTACCCCGCCCTAAATCAAAATTATAATCCATGCCCACCCGGGTGGAGGCATTCCATTGGCTGCCTCCGGGCAGGTCCGCATAGGCGAATCCCTGCCGGCCAAAGGCCTCCCATGATTCTGTCAAGAAAAAGCCAAAGAAGGCTTCCGTGGAAAGGGTGGTACCGTCGAGACTCTCATCGCTGCTGCCACTGCCTGAAAAGGCCAGTTCCATATCGCCGGGTGCATATCGGAAATCTCCCGACTGGGCATGGGTGATCAGGGGACAGCAAACAAAAAACATTCCTCCTAAAACCATGGCTAATTTCTTCATCTCAGCTCTCCTTATCTCCTAATTTGGCAGATTGTTCTATCCTTTTTCTCCTCATCCTTAAGCCCTCTTTATCCTTATCTGACAAAGAGCCTTCTGTTGACCACGCACCTCCTTTCCATTTTTCAAGAACGGCTTAGACCCATAACAAATTGGAATCTCTATTCCCTATCCCTCGAACAAGGCCGCTGAAATAATCACGAAGGCCGGGAACCTGCTCCCAAGGAATCTCCGCCCTCTTTTGGATACAGCAACGGGGAGCAGGATCAGCCATAGATATATTCCCTAACGGTCGATGTATTTACTTTTCATGGCAATCTCCTGTTGCTGACTGCCGGCCCGCAGAGGAGATCTCTTCAGAAAACAACAATGCCCAGACATCCTCCCCTTTCAAGTTGCTGGACTCATCAATCCCCTCGACAGGCCCCTGCCCGAATGTCTCCTTCCCAAAGATTATCGGACTGGCAGATTGCCGCCGTCAAGGATAATCTGCAGTCCAGCACCACTCCTTATCCGCTTGTAATAAGGGCAATCTTCGCAATAAACCTCCCGGCTTATTGTTAAGTCTTGAATTTTGTTTAAAAAAAAAGGGGAGGGAAAAGGGAGTCAGGCCCGCTTCTGGCTTTATTTTTTTTGAGAAAAAGAAAAAAGGTCCAGACCGTTAGGCAGCGAATATGCCCACAGCCGGTTACCCTATCAGGCCTCAGGACTGAAAAAGAAGGCATCCTGCCTTTTCAGGGAGGGCACTCTAATTGCCCGGCAATGAAGCCGGTGGTCCAGGCGGCCTGGAAATTATAGCCGCCGGTAATAGCATCAATGTCCAGTATTTCACCGGCAAAATAGAGGTTTGGGCACACCTTGCTCTGCATGGTCTGCAGGTCGACACTCTCCAGGCTTACCCCGCCGCAGGTGACAAACTCCTCCCGAAAAGAGGTGCGCCCCTTGACACAATAGACATCATTGGTCAGCACATGCACCAATTTATGCAGCCCCTTCTTGCCCAGTTCTCCCCATTTTTTCTCTGCCGGCAGCCCACTTTTTTCCAACAGATAACGCCATAATCTCTCCGGCAAACCATAGGGCCTGACATTTGCCAGGAATTTATGGGCATGCTCCTGAACAAGGGCCTGCAGGCGCTCCGACACCACCTCATTGTTGGGCTCATGGAGCCAATTCACCTGGATATTAAAGGCATAGCCTTTGTCACTCAACAGCCGGGCCCCAAAGGATGAGAGTTTGAGGATGGCCGGGCCGCTCATGCCCCAATGGGTAATGAGCAGGGGGCCTTCGGCCTTGAGCCTGGTGCCCTGGATGGCCACCCGGGTTTTCTCCACCACGATACCCTGCAGTTTTGTGACCGATTCCGTCGGCATGCTGAAGGTAAACAACGAGGGCACCGGATCGACAATCTGGTGCTGCAGCTTTTCCAGCCACACCAAACCCGTCCTCTGCGGGGAGCCACCGGCGGCGACAATGACCTTGTCAAAAAGACGCGGTCCGCCGGCAGCGCCGCGAAAATCCAATTTCAACCTCGCCCCCACCGGCCTGATGGCCTTGATGGCGCACCCCACCTTAATGTCGATCTTTAAGCGGCTGGCCTGTGCCAAAAAACAGTCGATGATGCTTTGGGAATCCTGGGAGCGCGGAAAGACGCACCTGTCTTCCTGCATCACCAGGGGCACGCCCCGGGACGAAAACCACTCCATGGCATCCTGGTTGTCAAACCTGTTAAAGGCCTTTCTCAAGGCCTTGCCGCCGCGGGGATAGGCGGCAATCAGCTCTTTGACGGAAGGGCAGCCGGTGGTGACGTTACACCTGCCGCCCCCGGATACCTTGACCTTGGCCAGGAGTTTTTCTGTTTTTTCAAAAATGACCACATGGGCCTCTGGATATTTTTCCTTGGCAGTAATGGCCGCAAAGAAACCAGAGGCCCCCCCTCCCACTATGGCAACTTCCATCTTTATCCCTTCTCAATACCGCAACGCACCAGTTGCCTCTTTTATCAACTTTGCAGCGGCCATACTCTTTGTGGCGGCGGCCGGCTGCCTTTGGTCTGCACCATGCATAAACCACGCAAGCAGGGAAAGCCACCAAGAAAGAGGCCATGACAGGGAAATTTCCTCTTCTGTCCAGGCCTGCCGGCTGATTTCTGCCATGGCGCACGTCTTTTCACCGGTTGCGCCAAGCAGGGCGGGACAAAAGCCGGGCCAGCCACCCTCTCTTTTGCCTATCCAGCAAGGCCCAGGGCCTGCCGTTTTTGCCTGATCCGCTCATCGATAAGATCAGCGGCCTTGAAGGGATCAGGTTCAATACCGAAACAGGCGCCCAGCATCTCGTCAAGACCCTTGACGGCCAGATTGGTCACCAGTTCGGAACCGGTGATATTAGGAGGATGGCCCAGATGGGTGTAGATGCCGGAGGCAACGCAGTACATGCCGATGGCAGCGGCCTTTTCCGAATACCATTCCGGCGACGAGC
>JAVLBA010000001.1:0-93335 GCA_031581485.1 Desulfurivibrionaceae bacterium
CAATCATCACCCCGCGCATCCGGACCGGCCGCGTGCCCGCCATCTCCACACAGACCACGTCCCGCAACCAGGCAATGCCCCCATCTTTTTTGAGAAAACGATATTCAAACTGGTGATCTTCTCCCCGGGCAGTCGAGGTCTGGCAGTAGTCGGCGGCCCGCTGCCGGTCTTCGGGGTGGATATGGTCCACCCAGAAGCGGAGATCCGTCCACTCCTCTGGTTGGTAGCCCAGCATCCTGGTGACCTGGGGGGCGACATAGTCCCAGCGGTCGGCCTGGATGTCAAACTCCCAGGGAATGGCGGTGGTGCCTTCGGTGAGCAGGCGGTATTTCTCTTCGCTCCGGCGCAGATGCTGCTCCACCTGGCAGCGGTGGGCCAAATGGCGGTGCAGGTGGTGGCGGCTGAACAAGAGGCCCACCAGCCCCAGCAGCCAGATGCCGCCGTGGCCCAGGATATGTTTTGTCCAGGTCTGGCGCAAGGCCGTTTGATAGGGGGTCCAGGGGATGGCCACGCTGATGCCGCCCCGGCGCTCCCCCACCTGGATGTCCGGATGACACTGCAGGCAGGCAGGTTCCATAAACAGGGGGCGCATCAGCCGCAGATAGGCGGCGCCCTCCAGCTGTTCCAGGCTCGACCATTCCGGCGCCCCGGCGGTGAGGGCGTTCAGGGCCTTTTTTTCCCATACGTCAGGGGCGTTTCCCGGCCGGAGCGGTGCCTGGCTGGTGATATGGCCATAGCCGTCTTCCGTGGTGGTCTTGGCGATTTCATGCAGTTGGCGGCTGATAGAGGCGGGATTAAGAAGGGTCAGGGCGCGGCCCGAGGGGGTGGTGATGTCCCGCTCCGCCAGGTGGGCCAGATAGGGGCTGGGCGGGGTGGTGGCACTCACCGGCACATAGACCCCGCCATGGCCGCTGGCCCAGCGCCGGGTCACCCGGTCCTTGCTGAAGCTTTGCCGGGCTGCGGTGCGGGCGTTCTCCAGGGCGGCCTGACGCTCATGGTTATAATGCCAGACCGCCAGGAATGTCATCACCAGAGTCCAGAACAGGAAGATCAGTAAAAAGGTTAAATTACCAAACCCGAGGTTGTGGGCGGCTAGAGCGGCGTCATCTTTGTCCGACATGGATATGCCCCTTTTTGGTGAGTACTGTTGCGGCCTGCTTTTTTGATACCCCCTGCCCGGCTTCAGGAGCAGAGGCCGGGAGGGCCTCAGAGCCCCAGCACCACCAGGTTGAGCAGGCCGATCATGAAGCCCAGCAGGGCGCCGAAGAGATTGATATATTTGAACTGATCCTTCATGATCGACATGAGCAGTCCCTCCAGGCGCAGAAGATCAAGGCCGTCCACCTTGCGGGTCACCAGCTCATTGATGTTGAGGAGGTCCACCAGATCGGGGACCTCACGCACCAGCAGATCGCTGATCTGTGTGCGGGCATACGCCCCCACGCTCTCCTGCACCTCGGGGGAGAGGATGTCGGTGAGCTTGCCTATGGGGTGAGCCAGCAGTCTTTTCTCCACATGCTCGATGATCAGGGTGTCCATCAGCTTTTTCACCCGGGCCGAGCGCATGGTGGAAATCACCTTGTCGGCCAGCCACTGCTTGCCGTTACTGAGTCCCTTGGTGCCGAAAATCTCCAGGAGCATCTCTTCAATGGTCCGTTCATCCTGGCTGGCCACCGCCTCTTTGAGCAGGGCAGTGAGGCTCCGGGCGGTTTTGGGATGGTGGAGCAGGGCAACCATCTGGGTGAGGAGATCTTCTCTGAGCTCTTGCTGCTTCTCCTGGCTGATCCCGTCCACCAGCTGGGAAAAGGGGGTGGCCAGAAAGTCCCGGACCTTGTCGGTGAGGATGAGGGAGACCCGCTCCTGCAGGGTGTCATTGGCCAGCCACTGCCCAATCTCATCGCCCTTGTCCGTGAGAAAGGTGCGGACCTTCTCCTGGATCAGCTCCGGGCTCAGGAAGCCGCTGACCATGCCGGCCAGGGGCCCCAGGGAGGCGGTGAAACTGCTGATCGCCTCGCAGATGGAGGCGGCAATGCGCTGCTGCAGCACGGGCTCCTGCACCACCCCGGCCAGTTTGCTGAGGATGGCAGGTGCCTCCTGCTGCAGCCGGCTGCAGATATACTCAACGACCTCGTCGGGGATGAGGTCGGCAGGGGCCTTGCCCTCCTGGAGAAGATCATCAATCTTGGTATTGACCAGCTCACGCAGCCACTCTTCCAGGCGGGGGTGGCTCAGCATGTTGGTTGCCGTCTGTTCCAGGAAGGCATAGAGATGCTGCCGGCTGCTCTCCGGAAAGGCCTGCTGCAGGCTGGAGTGGAGAAAGTCATCCATCCGCTCCTGAAGGGTAGCCGAGATGGTTTCCGCAAATTCGTCGCCGTCCAGATATTGATGGAGCTGGTCGATAAAGCGCCAGCGCAGGACCTTGACCGTGGCCTGGAAATAGGAGGAAAAGCGCTGGGGGATGATGGCGGTGATGGGGCCCAGATCCTTTTTCAGGACATCGTCCAGACGGCTGTTGATGAGGGTGGCCAACTCCGCCTGGAAGTCCGGGCTGGTAATGGCCTTGCCGATATCGCCGGAGGTAAGGAGGTGGGAGCCCACCATCTCGCCGATATTAACGGCCAGTTCATGGCGTTTGGAGGGAATGACCCCAGGGGTCATGGGCACCCGTATCCCCAGGATTTTCCAGGGCCTTAAGGGTCGGAAAAGCATCTTGATGGCCACATAATTGGTCATGTAGCCGATAAAGGCGCCGACAACCGGCGGGGCAAGGTAGATAAAGGGTGAGGGCATGTTTTTCTCTAGGAATAAGGGGAGGCCGCCGTGAGGAGGGCGTTTGTTATCAGGGCATCATTTTGAGCGGTAAAAATATCACCACGGCTTTTGATTTCTCCGGGCCGGGCGGAAATTGCCCGGTCGGAACATTTTAGGGTATCGGCCGCTTTTTCAGCTGACATATCCAGTTGAGGGCTGGAGGACCGGTATGGTCAAAATCAAAATGATGGGCAGTGAGCGCAATGATCTTGAAAAAGGGCTCCACCGCCGAGGTGATCTCCAAGGCAGAGAGCTTGGGCGGCCCAGGTCCCTCCCTGGTGTCATCCCTGTTGCCTATGAGCGACAGCCAGATCCCCTCCTCAGAGAGCACGTGCGCCACCTTGGCGGCAAAGGCCAGCCGGCTGTCCGGGTCGCGGAAATGGTGGAAGCAGCCGCGGTCAAAGACAAAGTCAAAGGAGTTGGCTGCCAGCTCATCAGCCAGGAAATCGCCCTGCACAAAGGTGCAGTCTGCGCCGCTTGCCGCCGCCTTCTGGCGGGCGGTTTTGATGGCCAGGGCGGAAAGGTCATAGCCGGTGGCCTGAAAATTTCGGGAAGCCAGCCAGATGAGATTGCTGCCCGTGCCGCAGCCGATATCAAGGACCCGGCAGGGGGCCAGGCCGCAGTTTTCGATGAAATCCATGAGGCTCTGGTCAGGGCGGTGGATCTCCCAGGGGGTGTTGCCGCTCTGGTAGCGCTCTTCAAAATCGATATCGGATTCCATGGGCTCCTTGGTGGTTTTTTGCGGGCTCATGATTACAGCATCTTGCCCAGGGTCTTGTCCACGGCCAGCGACTGTTTCATGGAGGTAGCGAGAAAATCCCGGGTCAGATAGTTCCGGCTCGCCTCGATCTGCTCGCAGAGGGCGGCAATCTCCTCATGCTCGGCCAGTTCGATGATCTTCAGAATGTTCTCGGCAAAGCTGCGGACGATGCGGCGGCCCTGGCCCTTGGTGGCCATGATTTCGGCATAGGTCCGCGGATTCTGGTTATGGACCCGGGCCATGGCCAGGATGGAGTAGAGGGAGGTGAGGGTGGCGTGGCTGGGGATGTCCGGCATCTGGATATCATTATCGGCCAGGGCCATGGCCAGGGCCACCGAGATGGTGGTGGGCAGCTTCTGGCCCACCCCCATGAGCAGGTCATGCTTCTGAGGGGTGTCATGGTGGATGGCAGCGCCATGTTTGTATAAAAAGGCCTCGAACTCGGAGCAGAGGGCGCCGCTGCGGGAAGTGCGCACCACTGAGGCGTTCTTGTCCTTCATGGTCAGGGCGGCCGGGCCCCAGAGGTTGTGGACCAGCATGAGCTCCACGCCCTCACTGGTATGGTTCAGGGCCGTGTTCAGGGTGTCTTCCGCCTCGCCGGCCAGCAGGATCAGGGCCTGACCCTCCTTGAGAAATGTGCCGTACTGGGCAATGGTGGCCGAGGTATGGCTGATGGGCACGCAGATCATCACCACATCCACCTGGGCAATCATCTCCTCGGGCCGCAGGGTTGTGGAACGGCCGCTGAGCAGGGTCTCATAGCCTTCATTTTCCAGTTTTCCGGCAAACCAGGTGGACATGTCGCCGGTGCCGATAAAACCGAAGCTCTTGATCCGCTTGATGCGCATGTCCACCCTGGGATAGGAACCCAGGATCTTCAGAGAGTCGCTTTCCTGGATCACCCGCTGCTCAATGCTGGTCAGGGCCTCCTTCAGAACCGGGTCCTGGTAATGGCCCTCTGCCTCGATGAAGATCTGCAGCTCCTGGGTCTTGGCGTCTGATTCGGCCCGCATGTCCAGGATGTTGATGCCGCGCTGGGTAAAGGCGCCCAGGGTGTCAAAGAGCATGCCCACCCGGTCCTTGAGGGGCACGGTGAGGATGGAGGTGGCGTCATATCCCGTGGCCGGCACCGGGGTGCGGCCGATGACGGCGTAGCGTGTCTTGTTATGGGGGGCAATCTCCCGTTCCCGGATGGTGAGGCCATGTTCCTTTAAAAGCTCTTCCGCCTCAAGAACTCCGTAATCAAGGCGCAGATTCTCCTTGATCTCCTGCAGGGCCTCGCTGAGATTGGTGACCGTGAGCAGGGCGATCTCCGGGTAGGTCTCGGTGAGATAATCTTCGCATTGGTGGATGACCTGGACGGTGCCCAGGATGACCTTCAGCCCTGCCGTACCATTCAGGGTGCCCAGGGAAAGATGGATGGGCTGGACGATATTGTCGATCCAGTAGCCGTTTTTCATCCTCTCCATAACCTGGAAGGACTTCAGGACGCCTCCCATGCGGGTGTTGTAAACCGGCAGGATCATCATCTCCACCTGGGCATCGGCAAAGGCGCGGGCCAAGGCGGCATGGTGGGGGAAACTGATGAGTTCTGCCTGTGGGTTGTAGCTGTGGGCCGCCTGCCAGGTGTTGGAGCCGTGGGGGCCGATGATACCGATTGTTGTCATGGCTGGTTGTCTTTATTCTATGGATGAGAAAGGGGGAACGGGCTTGCTTCTGCCCAAAAAAAGCAAAAGGCTCGTTACCCTTTGTTATGTAGTGGTTTCTCTTTCTTAGGTCAAGATAGAAAGGGGGAGATCCCGTGCCCGGCTTCCTTATTTGGACCCGCCATAAAAAAAATAATACCCTAACTCTCTGGAATAATGGCGGAGTATCGCAGCAGGAAGCCCGGATGGTAGCCAGAGAGGATGATATTATTGATGTCGCGGGATAAAATCGTCATAATAAATTGAAGAGAGCAGCCCCAATCCTCCCGGGCCCAGCCCAAGGCAGAGGCCTGACATGGATTCGTATAATGGCAAACCAGGTTCGGCCACCAAGCAAACCATGTATTTTTATTGTGTTATTTCAAGATGTTATATGAGACAGAGGCGTCTGGTGCGTGCGGGCTTTCCACGGGTTCAGGGGAGGATATCGCACAATAAAGGCAACCCATTGAGGTCTTGAAAATATGACAGCCATGAAGAATGATATTAAAGATATCTTACTTGCCGATCAGGGTTTGGCCCGTATTGAATGGGCTTTGGACGAGATGCCGGTAATGCGGCAGCTGATGGCGCGTTTTGCCAGGGAAAGACCCCTGGCCAAGATACGTTTGAGCTGCTGCCTCCATATCACCGCGGAAACCGCCAACTTGGCCCGGGTTTTGGCGGCTGGCGGCGCGGATCTTCTCCTCTGTGCCAGCAATCCCCTCAGTACCCAGGATGACGTGGCCGCGGCCCTGGTGAGCCATTACCAGATTCCCGTCTTTGCCATTAGGGGGGAAGACAACCAGACCTATTATCAGCATATTCATGCCGCCCTGGATCATCGCCCCCAACTCACCATGGACGATGGTGCGGATCTGGTGAGTGAAATGCACAAAACGAGGCAGGATCTGCTGGCGAACATGCTGGGAGGGACAGAGGAGACCACCACCGGCGTCATCCGGTTACGGGCAATGGCCCGTGATAACGCCTTAAAATTCCCCATCATTGCCGTTAATGACGCCATGACGAAACATCTCTTTGATAATCGCTATGGTACGGGCCAGAGCAGCCTGGACGGCATCATCAGGGCCACCAACATTTTATTGGCCGGAAAGGTCTTTACCGTGGCCGGCTATGGCTGGTGCGGCCGCGGCATTGCCATGCGTGCCAAGGGGCATGGCGCCCATGTCATTATTACGGAGGTCGAACCTCTCCGGGCACTTGAGGCGGTTATGGATGGCTTTCGTGTCATGCCCATGCTTGAGGCCGCGGCGCTTTCTGATTTCATCATCACGGCCACTGGTGATAAAAACGTCGTGGATCACTCCCATTTTGAAGTGATGAAGGATGGCTGCATCCTGGCAAATTCCGGTCATTTTAACGTGGAGATCAATATCCCTGCCTTGGAAAAAATGGCGATCAGAAAAGATCGGCCCCGGCAATATGTGGAAAAATATGTGCTGGCATCAGGCCGCTCTATCCGCTTACTTTCTGAGGGGCGTCTCGTTAATCTGGCCGCTGCTGAAGGCCATCCCGCCGCCGTCATGGACATGAGTTTCGCCAATCAAGCCCTCTGTGCCGCCTTCCTGTGCAGCAAGAAAAGAGAGCTGGAGAACCAGGTGCATCTTGTCCCTGAAGAAATTGATCAAGAGATTGCCCGTCTCAAGCTTGCGGCCATGCAGATCCATATTGACGGCCTGACCGCAGAACAGCAGGAATATTTGTCTTCCTGGCAGCAAGGTACCTGATGCTTTTTCGGGTAGATCCCTGACTGGGCCCATGGAGGCAGAAGAAGAGGAGAAAAGAACACCAATCAGTGCCGGGGGGCAGCTCTTGGCCGCCATTTTTTTTGAGACCCTGCATGCCCGCGTTGTTGTTTTTAAGGAGGCGTTATGAAGGCCATTGCCCTTGCCGAGGGAATATATCGACTCGGTGTCAATCTCGATTCAACCTATCTTTTTGAGGGCATGTGGCCCATGCCTGATGGCATTTCTTTGAATGCCTATGTTGTGCAGGGGGAGAAAACAGCCATTATCGATCTGGTTGAAGATATCGATGATAAACCAGTGGAATTTGAACAGGAGCTCAACTCCATTCCTCTCAGGGCCCGGGATATCGACTATCTGGTCATCAATCATATGGAGCCCGATCATACGGGCTGGCTGCCCGCCTTGCACAGCAAAAATCCAAAGATGCAAATCTACATCACTGAAAAGGGCGCTGCCATCCTGAAGGCGTTCTGGAACATCACCGAAAATATTCATGTGGTAAAAACAGGGGATACCCTGGATCTGGGCGGCAGCAGGGAACTCGTTTTTTATGAAATCCCCAATGTCCATTGGCCGGAAACCATGGCCACCTTTGAGCGCCATTCCGGTATTCTTTTTTCCTGTGATGCTTTTGGTTCTTACGGCACGATTACAGACACCCTGTTTGATGACCAACTCTCCTCCGAGCAATATGATTTCTTTATGGATGAAACCCGCCGCTATTATGCAAATATACTGGCCAGTTTTTCCATCTTTGTCGAAAAGGCCCTGGCTCTATTGCAGCCCCTGGATATCAAGATGATCGCCCCTTCTCATGGCCTTATCTGGCGGAAAAATCCGCAGGAAATAATGGATATCTACAGGCGTTTTGCCCGGTATCTGCAAGGGCCGGCTGAGACGGAAATAACCCTGATATGGTCCAGCATGTACGGCAATACCGGGCACGTGGTCAAGGCCATGGTGGAAGGGGTGCGCAGTGAGGGTGTCCCCATCCATCTGCACCGGGTACCCAATGACCATGTGAGTTTCATTCTGGCCTCAGCCATGAAATCTGCCGGGATTATTTTGGGAATGCCCACCTATGAGTATAAAATGTTTCCCCCCATGGCCTGGACCTTGGACATGTTTGACCGCAAAAAGATATGGAATAAACAGGTGCTCAGGTTCGGCTCCTTTGGCTGGTCCGGGGGCGCCCAGCGGGAACTGGAGATGTTGACGGGAAAATTGAAATGGACCTTTGTTGATCCTGTTGAATGGCAGGGCGCCCCCTCAGAGGATGTTGTGCGTCAGGCTGGGTTGCAGGCCAGAAAGCTTGCTCAAAGGCTTAAGCAGAGAGGGGAGACTTGATTTTGTATTCTACAGAAATGGCATATCGGATCAGACGATCCGGTTCAGAGGAAGAGGAAAACTTATTTTACTAAAAGGAGGATGCAGCCTTGAGCGAAAAGAAAAAGATATGCCCGGAATGTGCAGGAAAGAAAGTTATCCCTGGTACCTGTGTCTGCGACAGGGAGTGGCGCGGCACCAAGGTTGTGGACGGCTTTGAGGATTGTCAATGTACGCCGGACATAGAATGCCCTCTCTGTCATGGCAGCGGCTATGTAAGCACGGATACCGCGGCAGAATAAACCCCATCACAGGAGCCCGGCCGGGAGATGGTCTGTCCCCAATGTGGAAGCGCCAATATCCACCGGACTGACAGGGGGCGGTTTGGGCAGAGGCAGAGGTTGTGGCACGGGAGGGCTGCAGAAGGCCATACAGCAAAAGGAGGAGAGTATGAAACTGTGCGTAACATCTGCGGGAAAAGACTTTGAGGCCCGCATAGATCCGGCCTTTGGCCGGGCCCCTTATTTTATCATCATGGAGACGGCAACCAGCGCCACGGAGGTGGTTGCCAACAGGGGCGCCACTCAGGGGCGCGGCGCTGGAATTGCCGCTGCCCAAATTTTGGCGGATAAGGGTGTGGAGGGCGTACTCACCGGTCAGGTAGGCCCCAACACCTTTCAGGCCTTTGCCGCTGCCGGCATCAAGATGTATGTGGGGGCCTCTGCTCAGGACACCGTCAAAGAGGCCCTGGCCAAATTTAAGGCCGGAGAATACCCGGAGGCGTCTGCTACAGCAGAAGTTCCTCACTGCGGCTTGGGCCCGGGCCGCGGAGCTGGCGGTGCCGGCAGGGGGCGGGGCAGGGGGCAATGCCGGCCAGTGTGAGCAATGCCTTGCCGGCCGAGGTTATCAAGGCCTATCATCACAAACCCTTTGGCCCCCTGTCATGGGGGGCACCAGCGGCAAAGGCGGGGCGGGCAAGACCACGGTGGCGGTCAATATTGCCTGCGCCCTGGCCGATCTGGGCCACAAGGTTGCCTTGGTGGATGCGGATGTCGATGCCCCCAATGCGGCTGTTTTGGCCCAAAAGGTCTGTGACCGTTCCCGAAGGAACTGTCTGAACTGGATACGGGTGAGCCACGTTAACGAGGCGACACCTAAAAAAAGATATAAATCATACCGGCATCTGGCGCACCACCAGCAGCCGGGTCTCGCTCATGTCCTCCATGGCGTAGCGGATGCCCTCGCGGCCCAGGCCCGAATCCTTGACGCCGCCGTAGGGCATCTGGTCGGCCCGCCAGGAGGGGATATCGCCGATGATGACGCCTCCCACCTCCAGGGTGTCCCAGGCCAGCTGGGCCTTGTGGATATCCCGGGTGAAGATGCCGGCCTGCAGACCAAAGAGGCTGTCGTTGATCTCGGCCAGGGCCTGCTTGAAATCAGTAAACGGCGAGAGTATTGCCACCGGCCCGAAGGCCTCCTGGCGGCAGATATCTTCCTCCCTGGCTACCTTTTCCAGGAGGGTCGCCTCCAGAAAGGCGCCATGCCGCTTGCCGCCGCAGAGGAGGGTGGCGCCATGGGCCAGGGCAGAGGTGATCCACCCCTCCAGGCGGCCCGCCTCCTTGGCCGAGATCATGGGGCCGATAAAGGTCTCCTCCTTCCTGGGGTCGCCCATGACCAGCGCCTGGGTGGCCGCCACCAGCCTGGCGCGGAAGGATGCATAGATCTTTTCATGGACCAGGATGCGCTGCACGCTGATGCAGCTCTGGCCCGACTGGTAGAAGGCGCCGATGATGATGCGCTCCACGGCATCGTCCAGGTCGGCGTCCTCATCCACCAGACAGGCGGCATTGCCGCCCAGCTCAAGCACCACCTTCTTCTTGCCCGCCCGGGCCTTCAGGGCCCAGCCCACCTGGGGTGAACCGGTAAACGACAGCAGCTTGAGGCGCTCGTCCTCGGTGAAGAGCCGCGCCCCTTCCCGCCGGCACGGCAGGATGGAAAAGGCGCCCCTGGGCAGGTCGCACTCGGCCAGGGTCTCGCCGATGATCAGCGCCCCGATGGGGGTGAGGCTGGCCGGTTTGAGGACAAAGGGACAGCCGGCGGCAATGGCCGGCGCCACCTTGTGGGCCGCCAGATTGAGGGGGAAATTGAAGGGGGAGATAAAGGAGCAGGCCCCCGCCGGCACCCGTTTGGTGACGGAGGTGTAGCCCGTGGTGCGGGGGCTGCGGTCCAGGGCCATGTACTCGCCGCCGCAACGCACCGCCTCTTCTGCGGCGATTTTAAAGGTCTCAATGAGGCGGCCCACCTCACCGCGGCTGTCCTTGATGGGCTTGCCCGCCTCCACACAGAGGGCCTGGGCCAGTTCCTCGGCCCGTTCTTCAAAGCGGCTCACGCAATGGCTCAGGATCTCCTGACGCTGCCAGGCGGGCATGGCAGCCATGGCTTTTTCTGCGGCCACGGCCTGGCCAATGGCCTGATCAATGGCGGCCTCATCGGCCATGGCCACCTTGTATGCCACCTGGCCGCTGAATTTATCAAGAACATCAAGCTCTTCATTGGCAAAGACGGCCTCATTGGCCAGGTAATAGGGATAGATTTTCGGCATGACGGCTCCCGGCGGTTCTCTCTGGAGAGGTGAATGAGTTGAAAAAAGGCTGTTGGCGCCCTGAGATGGCTTATGAAAAATGCGGCTGCCAAGATCAAGGGACTCCCAGATCTTAGCAGCCTTTTGTGGAGATATACAAGGGGGAGCATTTCTTGCCGGCCACCAGGGGAGATTTTTCCACTGATTATGGAAGAGAGAAGAGGTGCTGGCCGCTCATTTGAATTGAGCAATAAGGTGATTGACGGCCAGGTGAGCCTCTTTGCCGGACTGAGGCGGCTCCTGGTGATCGGCCGGCTCTTTTTCATGGCGCCGTTCAGCGGCGGGCGGCCTGGTATGCTTTTTTGATCTTCAGCAAGGCTTGAGCCGCGGTATGTTGTTGTCATCCATCGTGAGCTGGACGGCGGCATGGTTCCATGACTGGAACAAGGGACGCCCGAAATAAAAGAATTCCTGGGCCAGGCTGAAGTGCAGTCGGCTGAGCGCCTCTTGGCGCAGGCGCAGATCAAGGCCGAGCATCTGTTCCGCTTCCTGGATGGATTCCGGACTGAGCAGCAGCAGCAGGGTATTGATTTTCGGCCAGGAGCATTGTTCAAAAGCCTGGATATAGGCCATGACAGGGTCATCGGCCTTGATAAGGTCCTGACGGCTCAGGCAGTCTTGGCCGGTGATGGCCAGGATGGCCGTGGTATCCCGGCATTGCAGGAGCCGGCATTCCAGGGGCCGATTGTCATGGATGGTGCACCCCTTGGCGGCGCTGTTGTAAAAGAGACATTCCCAGCTGCTCCCTTTTCCCTGGATCTTCAGCATCTCGCAGGCGGCGGGCTCCACTGCATCCGGGCCGGGGTTATAGGCCGGTTCCCCTGCTCTGATCACCATCAGCTGGTCGGTCCGGATGATTTTTTGGCCCATCAGGGCCAGATCAGGGCCATGCAGCACAGGGCCGCCCTTGAGGCAGCATGTTCCGCACCGTTTGCATTCAACTTTTTTCATATACACTGCCTGCCGCCAATTGGAATAGTTTGCAAAGTTGATAAAAACAAAACAGCTCTTTGCCAGAACGGCCGCCCTTCGACAAGCTCAGGGGGCGGTCCCTGAGCTTGTCGAAGGGCGCTTATGGTCGAACTACTTCTTCGTTTAGAGCTTGCGGCAATAAAAAAATTAGATGGGGCAGGCGATATTGCCCAGGCGCTGGCTCAGTTTGATGTTCTCCCGGTAATCCACGGCCACGGAGAGCAGCACGGGCACCTCCTGCTGAAAGGCCTCGTGCAGGGCATCCTGGAGGTCAAGGCTGTTTTCCACCCGCATGCCCTTGCAGCCAAAGGCCTCGGCCAGCTTGCTGAAGTCGGGATTACCGAACTTGAGATCCGTGTGGCGGCCAAAGGTGGTCTGCTGTTTCCACTCAATGAGGCCGTAGCCCTGGTCATCCCAGATCATCACCACGATATTGGCGCCGATGCGTCGCGCCGTCTCCAGTTCCTGGACATTCATCAGAAAACCGCCATCCCCGCAGATGGCCAGCACCTTGCGCTCGGGGTGGACGATCTTGGCGCCAATGGCAGCGGGCAGGGCAAAGCCCATGGAGCAGAAACCGTTGGAGATGAGGCAGGTGTTGGGCTCGTCACACTGGTAATAGCGGGCGATCCACATCTTGTGGGCCCCCACATCGGAAAGGAGGATATCCGCCGGGCCCATGACCTGGCGCACGTCCCAGAGGATCTTCTGGGGCCGGATGGAACCCCTGGTGTCATCATCCTTGTGGGTCATGAAATCTTCCAGCTGGCGGCTGCGGATGGTGCGGCTGTATTCCTTGTTGATCTGGGGGATATATCCTCTGAATTTCCGGTTCAGCATGACCAGGGTCTGGGCCACATCGCCGATGATCTCCAGGTCCACCTGGTAATAGGCATCGGATTCGGCCGGCAGGCTGTCAATGTGGATGATTTTCCGGCCTTCCTTGTCACTGAAATGGCGGCTCCAGAGATGGGGGGCGTATTCCACGGTGTCATAGCCCAGGGTGATGACCAGATCGGCCTGCTGCAGGCTGCAGAGGATGTGGTCCTGGGACTGCAGGCCGATGGTGAAGAGGCAATGCTCGGAGTGGCGGCTCACCGCGCCTTTGCCCATGAAGGTGTTGGTCACCGGGATGTGGGTCAGTTCGGTGAAGAGGCGCAGGGCCTCAGAGGCTCGCAGGCGGATGGTGCCGTTGCCGGCCAGGATCACCGGTTTTTTGGCGGCCTTGATCATCGCCATTGCCTCATCAAGGAGGTTGGCGGCCGGCACCGGCCGCTGCGGGTTTTCAAGGGGCAGGGGCAGGCCGCTGGCCTCAAAGGCGGCGATATCATCGGCCAGTTCAATATGGCAGGCCCCTGGTTTTTCCATGGTAGCCAGTTTGAAGGCCTTGCGCACCACCTCCGGAATGTTGTCGGAATGGATAATGGCCTTGGCCCATTTGGTGATGGGGGTGAACATGGCCACCACATCCATGTTCTGATGGCTCTCCTTGTGCTGGCGGCGGCTGTCGGCCTGGCCGGTGAGGACGATCAGCGGCACCCGGTCCATATTGGCATCGGCCACGCCGGTGACCAGATTGGTGGCGCCCGGTCCCAGGGTGCCCAGGCAGACCCCGGGGCGGCCGGTGAGGCGGCCATAGGCATCGGCGATAAAGGCGGCACCCTGCTCGTGGCGACACATCACAAAGGTGATGGGCGAATCCTCCAGGGCCATCATGAAATGGGCATTTTCCTCCCCGGGCACTCCGAAGATATATTCCACGCCCTCATTTTCCAGGCATTTGACAAAGAGTTCAGCTGCTTTCATGGTCTTGTAAGGGGCTTGAGGTTGTGGGCAGGGATCTGGTTGGGGCATCCATCATGAGATATCATACATGATATGGCCTGGAAAAAAACCTGTTCTCCTTATCTTAAAGAGGAGCCACTGCCAAGCAGAGGGCAGGTTTCTCTTTTTGAGCAAAATTTTATTTTGCTGCCACTTTTGGCAAGGCGGTCCAGCTGCCGACGGGGTGAACACTCTGCTATTGTTCACCTTTTTGTGGATCAGGGCAGCGACCTTGCCGGGCAAGGAGAAAAAGGAGCTGCTTTTTTTGGCTGCGCCCCATCTATGCTCCCCAGAAGGGATGTGGTAAAGAGATGAGTTTGTCCTTCCTCTCAGATCCTCAGGTGGAGATGCCTTCAGTCAGCCCCCAAAATGTCGCCGAATATCTGGCCGCCCTTAAGGGCTCCAGCCGTTTCGGGCCCCAGGTGGTCCACCACGAGTTCCTGGCCGGCCAGGAGGCGTGCTACGCCGAACTGGCCCGGCCCCTGCCTGCTGAGCTGCGCCGTATCATGGCCCGGGAAGGGGCGGAGCGCCTCTACAGCCATCAGGCCCGGGCCATGGATCTTATCCGCCAGGGCGAGGATCTCCTGGTGGCCACTCCCACGGCCAGCGGCAAGAGCCTGATCTATACCATGCCGGTGCTGGAAAAGATCATGGCAGAGCCGGCCAGCCGGGCCCTTTATCTCTTCCCCTTAAAGGCCCTGGCCCAGGACCAGCTCCGGCGCCTGGAGGCCATGGCCCCCCAGCTGCCCGCCGGCAGAAGTTTTACCGCCGCGGTGTGCGATGGCGACACCTCAAGCTATCGGCGCAAGAAGCTGCGCGAAAACCCGGCCAACATCATCATCTCCAACCCGGAGATGCTCCATCTCTCCTTCCTGGGCTACCATGAGAAATGGGCCGAATTTTTCAGTAATCTGACCCATGTGGTCATTGATGAGGTCCATTCCTATCGCGGCGTCTTCGGCTCCCACATGGCCTGGGTGCTCCGGCGCCTGCGCCGCATCTGCGCCCTCTATGGCAGCAAGCCACAGTTTCTGCTCTTTTCGGCCACCATCGGCAATCCGGCCGAGCTGGGCGAGCACCTCATCGGCCGCCCTCCGCAGGTGGTGACCACAAGCGGCGCCCCCCGGGCCCCGCGCCATTTCCTCTTTTTTGATCCCTGGGACGGGGCGGCTCATGCCGCCAGCCAGCTGCTGGAGGCGGCCTTAAAGCGCGGTCTGCGCACCATCGTCTATACCCAGTCGCGCAAGATCACCGAGCTGGTTGCCCTGTGGACCGGCCAGAGGCTGGGGGAGCTGCAGGAGAAGCTCACCGCCTATCGGGCCGGTTTTCTGCCGGAGGAGCGGCGGCAGATCGAACAGCAGCTGGCCAGCGGCGAACTCTACGGGGTGGTGGCCACCTCGGCCCTGGAGCTGGGCATTGATATCGGCTCCCTGGATATCTGCATCATGGTGGGCTATCCCGGCTCCATCATGTCCACCTGGCAGCGCGGCGGCCGGGTGGGCAGGCGGCAGCAGGAAAGCCTGATTATCATGGTGGGCCAGGAAGACGCCCTGGACCATTATTTTCTCAAGAATCCCGGGCAGTTTTTTCAGAGAAAGGTGGAATCGGCAGTTCTTAATCCGGAAAATGAGGAGATCTCCGCCCGCCACCTGCTCTGCGCCGCCGCCGAGTCGCCCCTGCATAGGGATGAACCCCTGCTGGCCAGTCCGGCGGTGCACAAGGCCGTGGCGTCACTCTGCGCCACCGGCCAGCTCCTGCAGGCCAAAACCGGCACACGTTATTTCACGGTCCGCAAATATCCCCACCGCCAGGTGGAACTGCGGGGCAGCGGTCGGCCCCTGGTGATCAGGAAGATGGATGATAACCAGCGGCTGGGTGATATCGATGCGGGTCGCTGCTGCAAGGAATGCCATCCAGGCGCCCTCTATCTCCATCATGGCCAGACCTGGGAGGTGGTGGAGCTTGATCTGGAAGGCAGCCAGGTCCTGGTGCGGCGCAAGGATGCCCATTATTTCACCCGGGCTCTGGCCACCAAGGAGACCGAAATCCTGGAGGTTTTTTCCGAGGTACAGGTGCGCAATATCAAGGCCTGTTTCGGCCGGCTCAAGGTCACGGATCAGGTCACCGGTTTTCAGCGCAAGCTCATCCGCGGTCAGAAGACCTTCAGTACCCAGAGCCTGGATCTGCCGCCCCAGGTCTTTGAGACCCATGGCCTCTGGTTTGAGATCCCCAGCGCCCTTGAGGTCCGTCTGCAGGCGGAGAAGGTCCATTTCATGGGGGGCATCCATGCCGTGGAGCATGCCGTGATCGGCGTCTTTCCCCTCACCGTGCTCTGTGATCGTAATGATATCGGCGGCATTTCCTATCCCTTCCACCCCCAGCTGCAGGGATCCGCCATCTTTATCTATGACGGCTGCCCCGGCGGCATCGGCCTCTGCCGGGAGGCGTTTGGCCGCATTGACGAGCTGCTGCAGGCCGCCCATACGGCCATCGACTCCTGTCCCTGCGAAACGGGCTGCCCCTCCTGTGTCCACTCGCCCAAATGCGGCTCCGGCAACCGGCCCATTGACAAGGAGGCGGCCCGTCTTGTCCTGGAGGAGTTGCTGGCCGGTGATAAGCAGCGCCTGGAGGTGCAGAAGGCGGCCAGCCGGGCGCTGCCCGCCACCCAGAGCCTCCCGGCGGTGCCTCCGGTTCTGCCCCGCAAATGGGCGGTGTTTGATGTGGAGACCCAGCGTTCCGCTGCCGAGGTGGGGGGCTGGCACCGGGCTGAGCGTATGGGGGTATCGGTGGCCGTGGTCTATGACGGCGAGCTTGATGATTTCCTGATCTTCCGGGAGGGGGAAATGGTGGAGCTTCTCGACTATCTCAAGGACCGGGATCTGGTGGTGGGATTCAACAATAAACGCTTTGATAATATGGTATTGTCAGCCTATGGCAATGCCAGGCTCCATCTCCTGCCCACCATCGATCTCCTGGAAGAGGTGAAGGGCCGTCTGGGCTATCGTCTCAGCCTTGACCGTTTGGCCACCATGACCCTGGGCCATCAAAAAAGCGCTGACGGTCTCCAGGCCCTCAAATGGTATAAGGAGGGGAGGATTGATAAGATCATCACCTATTGCCGCCAGGATGTGGAGATCACCCGTGATCTCTTCCTCTTTGCCCTTAACAACAACTATCTTCTTTTTCAGAATAAGGCCGGCCACACCGTGCGCTGCCCGTTGACCCTGGCCATTCCCGGTAGGGAACCGGAGGTTGTGTAAGATGAAGATATCTGAGGACCAGGCGCTGCCACCCCAATTACCAGGAATCGATCTTGCCGAGACCATGGAGCGGACAGGGATTTCCGCAGAGATGTTGCGGCCCATTCTTCGCAAATTCGCCGTAAAGAACAGGGAGAGGGGTGCGGAAATGGCGGCGCTGCTCAGCAAGGGCGATCTGCAGGGCCTCACTATGGCGGCCCATAGATTGAAAGGGGCCTCTGCCAATATCGGCGCCACTGCCCTGCCCCAGGCCTGTCTGGCCGTGGAGAGGGCCATTGCCCAGGGAAAAGATGGCAAGGAGATACAGGGGCTGCTTCATGAGCTGGCAGGGGCCCTGGCGGTTTTGCTGAACTCGCTGGCTGCCCTGCAGTAGATTTTCTTTCAGCAGATCCGCGGCAGCTGTTCGGCCACCGGCACATCCACCACCCGGGTGGCCCCCAGGGTGGTGGTCAAGGTGACCAGCCCGGGATTTTCTCTGCCCACCGTGCCGATGATCGCCGCCTTTTCGCCCCGCGGGTGGCCCTGCATGGCAGCAAGCAGGCCGTCCGCCTCTTCCGGGCTGACCACCCCGATCAGCTTGCCCTCATTGGCCACATAGAGGGGATCAATCCCCAGAATCTCACAGACGCTGTGCACGGCATCATTGACGGGCAGGGCCTCTTCCTGCAGGTTGAAGCCGAGCCCGGTCTGCTGGGCAAATTCATTCAAGGTCATGGCCACGCCTCCCCGGGTAGGGTCGCGCAGGGCATGGAGGTTGGGGGCCGCCGCCAGCATGGTCTGGACCAGATCGGCCAGGGGGGCGGTATCGCTTTCTAAGGCATTTTCAAGGGAGAGCTGGTGGCGGGCGGTGAGAATGGTCATGCCGTGATCCGGAGATGATGATTTTGTCACCCGCCTCAATCTGATCGGCCCCCAGGCGGACATGGTCCGCCACGATGCCGATGCCGCTGGTGTTGATGAAGATCTTGTCGCAGCTTCCCCGTTCCACCACCTTGGTGTCGCCGGTGACAATGGCCACTTCGGCTTCGGCGGCAGCTTTTTTGATGGAGTCAAGGATCCGCTCCAGATCGGCAAAGGGCAGACCCTCTTCAAGGATAAGGGCCAGGCTCAGGTAGAGGGGCCTGGCCCCGGCCATGGCCACGTCATTCACCGTGCCGTTGACGGCCAGCTCGCCGATGTCGCCGCCCGGGAAAAAGATGGGCGACACCACATAGGAGTCGGTGGAAAAGGCGATCCGGCCGCTGCCCATGGCCAGAACGGCCTGGTCTTCCAGGCGGTTAAGATGGTCGTTGCCAAAGCGGGGCAGCATGAAGCGTTCTATGAGTTCAGCGGAAAATTTGCCGCCGCTGCCGTGGGCCAGGGTGATGGCCTCTTTTGCCATGGCGTGAGGGAAGCCTTTTATATCATCTTTCATGTTCTATGAACCCCGGTGGTGAATGACGAATGTCGAATAAGGAATTTCGAACCGCAGAAGTTGAGCCATACTCTGCTTAGGAGGTGGCTGCCATCCTCGCGATTTTTTTGGAGCCATTTTCGCGCCAACGGGAATGACGTTGCCGTTGACACTTCAAAATTCGACGTGCGCCATTCAATCGTACTTTAGTCCCTGATACCTATAATAGGCGGCACAGGCCCCTTCGCCGGAAACCATGGTGGCGCCTAAGGGGTGTTCCGGTTTGCAGCGCTTGCCGAAAAAGGGACAGTCTGGTGGCTTAAGCAGCCCCTGAAGAACCTGGCCGGCCAGGCAGTCATTGTCTGTCTCGTCGCTGGTCTGGGGCTGAAATCTCTGTTCGGCGTCAAAGGCGGCAAATTGTGGCCGGATGGTCAGGCCGCTTTGGGGCAGGCGGCCGATGCCGCGCCAGGTCCGGTCGCAGCGCCGAAAGACCTGGTCAATGGTTTTTCGGGCCTGGAGGTTGCCGGTGGCGGTTACCGAGCGTTTATACTCGTTTTCCAGGCGCGACTCCCCCCTTTCCAGCTGGCGGACGGCGGCCAGGATGCCGGCCAGGATATCCACCGGCTCAAGGCCCGTGGCGATGATGGGCACCTTATAATGATCAACAATGTCCTGATACTCCTCAAGGCCCATCACCGTGCAGACATTACCAGCGGCCAGATAGCCGTCCACTTTGTTGTCCGGGTTGTCGAGCAGGGCACGCAGGGCCGGTGGCACCAGGACGTGGCAGGCCAGAATGGTGAAGTTCTCCAGGCCGAGTCTCTGGGCCTGGAGGATGGCCATGGCGTTGCCCGGTGCCGTGGTCTCAAAGCCGACCCCGAAAAAGACGATCTGCTGCTGGGGATTGTTCTTGGCCAGGCTGACCGCCTCCAGCACCGAATAGACCATGCGGACATCGGCCCCTCGGCCCTTGGCCTCAAGGAGGTTGCCGGCACTGCCCGGCACCCGCATCATATCGCCGAAGGTGGTGAGGATAATCTCCGGCCGGCCGGCTAGGTTGATGGCCTTATCAATAAAGGAAATGGGGGTGACGCACACCGGACAGCCCGGGCCATGGACCAGGTGGAGGGAGGCAGGCAGGAGCTGGTCAATGCCGCTTCTGACAATGGCATGGGTCTGGCCGCCGCAGACCTCCATCAGAGTCCAGGGCCGGGTCACGGTGCTGTGGATTTCGGCCAGCAGGGCCTTGGCCGGTGCCGGGTCACGGAATTCAGTGAGATATTTCACAGGGAACCCATCTTCTCCTCGAGCTCCTGCCAGGCAGCCAGGGATTTTTGGGCCTCTTCCTCGTCGAGCAGGGAAATGGCAAAGCCGGCGTGAACCAGGGCGTAGTGGCCAACCTTGGCTTCGGGAATATACTCCAGACAGGCCTTGTTGATGGTGCCGCCATAGTCGAGACGGCCCATCTTCAGGCTGGCCTCTTCAAAGATCTCAATAATTTTTCCAGGAACGGCCAGGCACATAGGGGATGGGGTGTTAAATTGCAGGGGGGATACACGTAGGACCAGATTACCTGCAATGGCAGGGAAAGGTCAAACTTCTTAAACGCTTAGGCCGAAACTCTTTGCTGGCGTTTGGCGATTTCGACCCCCAGGATCTGGAGATCGTCAAGAACCCGGAGGCTGATGTCCTCCACCGCCGCTGCCACTGTTTGGGTGAGCTCCAGGCCGGTCTCCAAGGAGTGGGGGATGATGCCGTACAGGCTGATATGGTCGGGAAGGCTGTCGGTCATGGCGGCGCAGGACAACATCGCGGCAAGGCCAAGCTGGTGGGGGGATATGCGGTTCTGGAAAAAGGCGGGGGCATTATCCAGGACCATCTTTTTGATGGTGCCGGGCGGCTCCGAGCCGAGGATGGCGTCAATAATGATGACATGCTGCATGTTGTCCAGGCAGGAGAGGAGTTCGAGTCCGGCGGTGCCGCCGTCAACAAACTCGACCTCATCGCTGAAGCGGTAGCGTTCCTCTAAGAGCTTGATCACCTTGACGCCGGCCCCCTCGTCACCGAGGAGGATATTGCCCACTCCCAGCACAAGAATAGTCGGCTCAGACATTGGTGCGGACCTTGATGAGCTCGTTGCGCTTGGGGTCGAAGAGGTGGATGGCGCAGGCCAGGCAGGGATCAAAGGAGTGAATGGTGCGCAGTACTTCCAGGGGATTTTCCGGGTCGGCCACCGGATTGCCGAGCAGCGAGGCCTCATAGGGCCCCAGTTCATCCTTGTCGTTGCGGGGCCCGGCATTCCAGGTCGACGGCACCACGCATTGGTAGTTCTTGATCTTGCCCTCTTCGATGACCACCCAATGAGAGAGCACGCCGCGGGGGGCCTCGTGGAAGCCGACCCCCTGGATCTCGCCCTTGGGGAAGACCGGTTCGTTGAAGGTGGTATAGTCGCCCCTGCCGATATTGGCCATCAGAGCGTCCCACTCGGCGACCACGGTGTCGTGCAGGACGCCGGCGCGCACGGCCCTGGCGGCATGGCGGCCGATGGTGGAGTGCAGGACCTCAAGGCCGAGCTTGCTGCCGGCAATGGAACCGGCCAGCTCCAGGACCTTGCCGGTATAGTCGATGGTGGGCTTATGGCCGGCGACATACATGGCCAGGACATTGGCCAGGGGACCGACCTGGGCCGGCTTGCCCTGGAAGGTGGGGGCCTTGACCCAGGAGTATTTGCCGTTGTCCTGGAAGCCGGTAAAGTCTGGATCGGTTTCACCCTGCCAGGGATGGAGGTTGGCGTCGCCCTTATAATAGGCGTGCTTATGGCTCTCTTTGACGTTGTCGCTGAAATAGGAGTCGTTAAAGGTGCTGATGGCCTGGAAGGCGCCAAGATCCTTGTTGGGGATGTAGCCGCCGGGCAGGGCAAAGGATTCCCCCTTGGTATCCTGAGGGAATTCCGGTACCGACAGGTAGTTGGTCACACCGGCGCCGTAGCCGGTCCAGTCGGCATAAAAACCGCCGATGGCAGCGACATCGATCTGGTAGACATTCTTGATAAAATCGCCGACCTCGTCGATCAGGGTCTTGATGTAATAGAGGCGCTCCACGGTGAGAGTGGACTGGCTGTCCGGGTTGATGGGGTTGGCCACACCGCCCACGGCCAGGTTCTGGATGTGGGGGGTCTTGCTGCCCAGGATGGCCACCACCTTGTTGATCTTGCGCTGGTAGTCAAGGGCCTGGAAATAATGGGCCGTCGCCAGCAGATTGACCTCCGGGGTCAGCTTCATGGCCGGGTGGCCCCAGTAGCCGCTGGCAAAGACACCGAGCTGACCGGTGGCCACAAACTTTTTGAGGCGATCTTGAACGTTTTTGAACTCTTGGGCCGAGTTATTGGGCCAGGGCGATAATTTAGCGGCCAGGGCAGCGGTGGCCTTGGCGTCGGCCTTGGTGGCGGAGACGATATCGACCCAGTCGAGGGCGGAGAGGTGGTAGAAGTGGACGATATGGTCAAAGATGCCGTGGGCGGCGATGATGATGTTGCGGATATGCTGGGCGTTCATCGGTACCTCAAGGCCCAGGGCGTTCTCCACCGCCCGCACCGAGGCTATGGCATGCACCGTGGTGCAGACCCCGCAGATGCGCTGGGTATAGAGCCAGGCCTCCCGGGGGTCTTTGCCCTGGAGAATGAGCTCGATACCGCGCCACATGGTGCCGGATGACCAGGCCTTGCTGACATGACCTTTGTCGATTTCGCACTCGATGCGTAAATGGCCTTCAATTCTGGTAATGGGGTCAACGACTATTCGTTTAGCCATGAAAAGACTCCTTGGGCGTTGTTGTTACTGGGCCTCGGCGCCTGTATGGGCCGGTAGAACAGGTAGTTTCTTGACAAAGACGATATAGGCCATGAGTTCGATGGAGATGACACCGAGGGTGATCATGATCTCGGTCACCGAGGGGAAATAATGAAAACCGGTGCCCGGGTTATAGCCGATGATGTAGGTGTTGAAGCGAAAGAGGGCGGCGCCGGAGAGCAGAAAAAAGGCGGCCATGCATTGACAGCTTCCCTTGCCGCGGCATCTGGGTGCAAAGAGCAGAATCAGGGCGATGATAAAGAACAGATTCTCAATCATGAACATGGTGGCCTCGGTGTCGCCGGCAAAGGCCAGGGGCAGGGCGCCCCGGTAGAGGAGATCGCTGAAACGGACCACCAGAAAGGCAATGAGGGTCCAGTTCATTACCCGGGTAACCTTGTTGAGAATTTTCATCTCGGAGGGCCGGTTAAAGCCGGTGGCGGCAAAGATGCCCTCCAAGACGACAATGCCGTAGCCCATGGTGATGGCTGACAGCAGAAAGAGCAGGGGCAGGAACTGGGTCTGCCAGAGAGGTGAGAGCTTGTAGCCGGCAATGATCATCAGCGAGCCCAGGGATGACTGATGCATGGTGGGCAGCAGGACGCCCAGGGCAATGAAGAAAAACAGCACCTTGTTGAGCCATTTGGCCGCCTTGTCCTGACTCCTCTTTTCAAGGAAAGCTGGGGAGAATTCGATCCACAGCACCAGGGTATAGATGGCGACGCAGAGGCCGACCTCAAGCATCACCGAATTGAAATTAAAAAATTTGGGCAGGAAGATATTATACATCTGCCAATACCGGCCGATATCAAAGACCACCGATACCCCGGCTAGGGTGTAGCCGAAGACCGAGGTCATCAGGGCCGGCCGTACCAAGGGATGGTACTGGCCGCGGTTGGCCACGTAGACCAGCAGGGCCATGCTGTAGCCCCCACAGGCCAAGGCCGTGCCCACCACCACGTCAATGGCAATCCAGATGCCGAAGGGATAGCCGTCATTCATGTTGGCCACCGCCCCAATACCCAAAACAAAGCGTTTGGCGATAAAGGTCAGGCCGATGAGGGCAATGATGAGGAGAACCAGGAACTGCCAGCTGAGAATCTTGCCGCCAACGGGTTTGGCGTCATAGGGCATGTCGTTCATTCTTCTGTGTTCCTCTTGACGAAATAGATAAGGGCCGCCAACAGACCAATGGGCAGGGCCATACCTTTATACAGGGTGTGTTGGATGTTTTCAGTCATGCCGGCATAAGATTCTTCGGGCAGGTCGGGGAGCTCCAGCTTGCGGAAGTCAATGCCGGCAAGGAACATGACCTGGGTACCGCCCAGTTCCTTTTCGCCATATATCCAGTCTTGATAGTGGCCAACGGTATGGGTGGTGTTTTTGAGCGTTCTGATATCGTTAAGGGGATAGTCGTAGGTGGTACCTGGAGTCAGTTTTAGACGGCGCTTGGCCTCCTGCTGCAGGAGTTTCACCGGGCCGAAGAGTGCGGCGCCGGTGGGGCAGGTTTCACAGCAGGCCGCGATGCCCCCCTTGGCGATGCGGTGCGAGCAGAGCTGGCACATGATGATTTCTGGGAAGGGGCTGTCCCACTCGAATTTGGGAATATTATAAGGACAGGCCACCATGCAGTAGCGGCAGCCGATGCAGGCATCTTTATTATGGGTGACAATACCTGTTTCGTGCTCCTTTTGCATGGCCGACACCGGGCAGGCCGACACGCAGGCCGGGTCGACGCAGTGCATACACTGGCGCTTGATAAAATGATAGTTGTCATCTCCGGCTGCTATGCTGTCACCCTCATACTTCTTGATGACGGTGAGGGTGCGGGCCGACAGGTCTCGGGGATTGTCCCAGATTTGCTGGTCGCCTGAGTACTCCGGTTTCATGTCGTTGGCCCGTTTGCAGCCGCTCATGCAGGCCTGACAGCCAATGCAGATGGTGGAGTCATAAAGAATGCCCAGGGCACCGGGAGGCAGCGTCTTCTCCCTGGCTTCGGCAGAGACGCCACTGGCCACGAGCAGACCGCTGCAGGCCGCGGCCTTGAAGAGATTGCGTCGGGTGATGGTCATAGTCTATTCCCCATCGTCCAGATCTTTGGCTTTCTTGCTGCCTATCATGGAGGCGCCGACGGCCACACCGACGGCGGCCCCGGCCACGGCGGCGGCCTCGGGGGTCATCAGGGAGCCTTTGTCATCTTCCACCGGCGGCGGGGCCTCGGCCGGGGTGGGAACCTTAATGCGGGCCTGGGTGAATTGGGGGATGCGGAAGCCTACAGCCTGTTCTGTACAGCCGAAACAGGGGTGACCGGTGCCCACCGGCCAGGCGCCGGAGCCCACCTCGCAAAAGAGCTGGCTCGGGCAGTTGGCGTGGGTGATGGGGCCCTTGCAGCCCAGCTTATAGAGGCAGTAACCCCGGCGATGGCCTTCGTCGCCAAAACTGGTGGCAAAACGACCGGCATCAAAATGGGGCCGCCGTTCACAATTATCATGGATGAGGCGGCCATAGGCAAAAAGAGGCCGGCCCTTGTCGTCCAGGGCCGGTAATTTGTTAAAGGTCAGGAAATGGATGACGGTGGAGAGGAAATTCTGGGGGTGGGGCGGGCAGCCGGGAATGGTGATTACCGTCTTGTCTTTGAGGACGCTGGGCACGCCGGTGGCGCCGGTGGGATTGGGAGGTGCTGATTGGATGCCGCCCCATGCGGCGCAGGAGCCGATGGCAATCACTGCGGCCGCCTGGGAGCCCAACTCCTTGACCGTGTCGACAAAGGGTGTGCCGCCCACTTGGCAGTAGACGCCGCCATCCTTGACCGGTACAGCACCTTCAATGACCAGGATGAATTTACCCTGGTTTTCCCTGACTGACTCTGCAAGAAAATGCTCGGCCTGGTGGCCGGCGCCGGCGCAGAGGGTCTCATGATAGTCAAGGGAGATGAGGTCGAGAATGAGATGGTCAAGGGTGGGGTGGGAGGGGCGCAGCAGGGTCTCGGTACAGCCTGTACACTCCTGACCATGGAGCCAGATAACCGGAGGCCGTCGGGGCGAGGTGATGGCAGCGGCAATCCGGGGGGCAAAGGAGGTTGACAGTCCCATGGCCGTCGCTGTCGCTGTGCAGAATTTCATGAAGTCACGGCGGTTGATGCCGAGTCTGGAAAGGGTGGCATCTTTGTCTGACATTGTCTCCCTCATCGCAATAGTGGAAAAATAAGAGATCGGCCCCAGCGGGTCCAAATGGGTAATGCTACCTATATTTTTTTATACTACGGGGTGGATAGCTGTCAAATTTATTTTCAGCGCTGCCTGTCAAAGGCGTTTATATATTTCAAGGACATAGGGCTCTGAGGCCTTGACGTATTCTGCAGAGGTCTTGAGGAATTCGGCCCCTGAGGAGGTGAGAAAGAAGATGTCACCGTCAACAGCACGGTGGATGAAGGAAAGGTCGACGTTGTTGGCCAGATCCACGGCTTTATCCATGGAGGGGCCAGGATTGCGGGCAGGAAAAGGTGGTTCAAACAACATATCGAGGATGTGGCTGACCTGAGCGCAAGTTTATGCAGGGGCCTTGCCCACCACTGGGCGTTGGTAAATCTCAAAGGTGTAGGGCTCGGTGGCCTCCACCTCTTCGGAAAAGGTCTTTATAAATTCCGTCTTGGAGAAGGGGGGAAAAAAGACATCCCCGTCAACCGCGCGGTGGATGATGGAGAGATAGATGCTGTCGGCCACCATCATGCACTGTTCGAAGATCTCCCCACCGCCGATGACAAATATCTTTTTGTGAAGTTCCTTGGCGATATCAAGGGCTTCAGCCAGGCTGGCGGCCATTCTGCACCCTTCAATAACAAGATCCGGCTGGTTGCTGATGACGATGTTGGTGCGGCCCGGTAAGGGGCGACCAATGGAATCATAGGTCTTGCGGCCCATGACCAGGGCGTGGCCCATGGTGGTCCGTTTGAAGTGGGCAACCTCTTCCGGAATGTGCCAGGGAATGGAGCCATGCTTGCCGATGACCCGATTTTCAGCCATGGCCACCAGAAGGATAATGGGGGGGGGAGTATTCCTCATGCTCATAAGCATATGATGCAATGATCCTGTTGCGCAAGGATAAATTATTTTGCAGCTGGGATTGTTCAGGGAGTTGGTGCATCCCATAAAAAAAGGCCCTCAAAAGGGCCCTTTTTGCTGGTGAGGTTACGGCCAGACCAGGGATTGATGGACCCAGGCCCGGGTGCCATCCATATGGGTAACCTGGAGCCATTCGCCATCTGTGCGGCCCGGAGTGAAGACCACCCCGTAGAGGGCGGAGGCAGATATCTCGTAATTTTTGCCCGGCCCTACTCTGAGATTGGCCTTTTTCACCCTGATAATGACCTGGCGCTTTTTCTGGAGGAGGGGCCCGTAGATCCAGCCGGTATCGCCCTCGAAATCTTCGGTGTTGACCCAGTCTCCCTTGCGGGCAATGACCTTGAGGGGAAAATTCTTAAATACCTCCCAGTGGATCTCGGCAGATGTGGAAGGGGCTGAGCGGACATTGACCCCGTCCTTGATAACGGTGAGATACTCAGCCGCCTGAGTGGTCCCGGCCAGAGCAGAGATGGCCAGGGCAAGAAGGAGGGCAAGGGTAAGGGGCGATGATTTTTTGCAAAATTTCATGATGGTGGACAGCTCCGTCATAAATGAGGATTCAGGGTGAACTTTCCGGGGGGATTGGCAGCGGCAATATTTTTTTAAAATAGCATTCCAAATCCCGCAAGTCAAGACGCCAGAGGCCTTCGTCTCAGGCAATGACGAAGAGGAACCTCTTTAATGATATGTAAAATTAAAGAGGACATTTTGCTGATTTTGTTCCTCTTTTTTTACTGGAAAAGGGGGAGATGGGGGCAAAGCACCCCTGTTGCCCGGGGTTACTCATTCTTACTAATAATATGGATCAGAAACTCCTTATTGCCCTTGGGACCCAGGATGGGGGATTCTGTCACCCCTTCATGGCCAAGGCCAAGCCCGGCAATGAATTCCTTGATCGATTCCACCACCTCGTCATGGAGGGCCGGATCGCTGACCACGCCACCCTTGCCCACCTTGCCCTTGCCCACTTCGAATTGGGGTTTGATGAGGGAGAGAATGCTCACCGGCTTGGGAGCAAAGAGGGGGATGAGGGCGGGAATGAGAAGTCGGATGGAGATAAAGGCCGCATCAATAACCGCCAGGTCAAGGGGCTGGGGAATAGCCTCCCGGTTCAGATAGCGGGCATTGGTTCTTTCCAGGACCACCACCCTGGGGTCTTGACGTAACTTCCAGTCGAGCTGGCCGTAGCCCACATCCACCGCATAAACCAGGGTGGCATTCTTTTGGAGGAGGCAGTCCGTGAAGCCGCCGGTGGAGGCGCCGATATCCGCGCAGATCAGACCGCTGGGATCAAGGTGGAAGAAATCAAGGCCCTTGGCCAGTTTCAGGCCGCCCCGACTGACAAAGGGGCAGGTTTTGCCCTTGATGGTGATTTCCAGGCCGTCATCCACCTGGCTGCCGGCCTTGTCCATTATCTGGCCCGCCACCAGGACCTGGCCGCTGCCGATGATGGCCTGGGCCTTGTGCCTGGTTTCCGCCAGGCCGCGCGCCACCAGTAATTTGTCGAGACGTATCTTCATGATGGTGGGGAAGCCTTGTTGAAGCTACGGCATCCATGGAAAAGAAAAAGAATTTCTTCCGGCCTGCCGTGGCGAAATATTTTAAAGAGAGGATCCCGCCTGTTGCCTCAGGCGATGTCCGCCTGGCGGATCAGTTCGCATAGTTCGTCGGCCATGGCCTCGATGACCTCTTGATCCTTGCCCTCAAGCATGACCCGGACCACCGGTTCGGTTCCGGAATGGCGGACCAGAATCCGGCCCTCGCCGGCCAGTTTTTTCTCCATGTCGGCCATGGCCTGATTGAAGCCGGGTACCAGGTCGAGATTCATCCTCTGGGCTGTGCGGACATTTTTCAGGACCTGGGGGAAAGAGTCCATCACCGTGGCCAGCTCTGAGATCGGTTTATTCTGTTTGATCATGATGGCCAGAAGCTGCAGGGCAGCCAGGATGCCGTCACCTGTGGTGTTGTGGTCAAGGAAAATGAGGTGGCCCGATTGTTCGCCGCCAAAGGAGTAGTTGTTTCTGCGCATCTCCTCCACCACATAGCGGTCGCCCACTGCTGTTCGCACCATCTTGCCACCCATCCTGGCCATGGCAACCTCAAGACCCATATTGCTCATCACCGTGGTGACCAGGGTTTTTTTGTTGAGCTTCTTGGTGGCCAGAAGGTCCTTGGCACAGATGGCCATGGTGTGGTCGCCATCAACAATTCTGCCCTTCTCGTCGCAGACAATGAGGCGGTCGCCGTCCCCATCCAGGGCAATACCGATATCCGCCCCTACTTCTCTGACTTTGGCCGCCATCACCTCAGGGTGGAGGGCACCGCACTCCTTGTTGATATTCTTGCCGTCCGGTTCAACGCCGATGGTGGTGACCTTGGCGCCCAGCTCTTCGAAGACATGGGGGGCCACGCCGTAGGTGGCGCCGTGGGCACAGTCCAGCACGATGTGGAAACTGTCCAGGCTGTACTGTTTGGGAAAGGTATTCTTCAGAAAGACGATATAGCGGCCCCGGGCATCATCAATACGGAAGGCCTTGCCTACATCTTCAGCCACCGGCCGCAGGGCCTCCATCTTCTGCGAAAAGATGAGCTCCTCGATATCCGCTTCTTTTTGGTCAGGCAGTTTAAAGCCGTCCCTGGAGAAGATTTTGATGCCGTTGTCCTGAAAGGGGTTGTGGGAGGCGGAAATGACCACCCCGGCATCAGCCCGCATGCTGGTGGTGATAAAGGCTATGCCCGGGGTGGGCATGGGGCCCAGCAGCATGACATCCACACCCATGGAGCAGATACCGGCGGCCAGGGCGTTTTCCAGCATATAACCGGAGATGCGGGTGTCTTTGCCGATGACGATGCGATGGGTCTTGCGCATGTCCCTGACCTGAAAGGCAATGCCCCGGCCGATCTGCATGGCGATCTCTGTGGTCATGGGGTGGATATTGGCTACCCCTCTGATACCGTCTGTACCGAATAATTTACGCATGAAAAAAACCTGTGACAGGGTTGTGGGAAAGGAAAAAGAGAGACCTCTACTGGCCGGCAGGGGGGACTGTCACCGACACCTCGCTGGGTTCCACCTCAAGGATCTTGATCCCCTCCGCCGTCTTGACTCTCACCTTGACGGTATGGGTACCGGCCTCCAGGTCAGCAATGCTTATCAGGGCGGTGAAGAGCGCTTGGTAATCATCGCTCTTCTGTGCCACGGAAGAGGGAATGGCAGAGTGGACCGTCACGGTGGGGGGTGAAATCTGCAGCAAGGGCACCCTATCCCCTTCGGCCACTATCACCGGGATATTTTTTACCACCCGCAGGACCTGCTTTTCCTCGATGAGGATACTGGCCGTGACCACGGGGTGGCCGATGAGTTCGGAAATCTCCGGGGCCAGGTCAAGGGAGGTGTGGGTGATGGTGGGGCCTTTTAAGCCACTGATGTCAATGGGCAGGGTGTTGATCATGCTCTCGCTGCCGATGATGCTCTTGGGGGCCGTGATGGTGATTTCCCCCGGTTCCAGGAGGACGGCAACCAGGGAGTAGCCTTCTGGGACCTGGCCGGTGGTAACGGCATGGATGGGCAATCTCTTTTCAATAAGCTTGTCGAGCTGCAGGATAAACTCAGATGGTTTTGCCCTCAGCACCCTGACGCCCCAGGGCACCGGAATCGAGCTGGGGTCGTTTTTGACCACCACCGGCCCGGGAGTGGCATTGGAAAGGTCCACGGTGCGGGAAACCTCGCCGGCCAGGTTGCGGATAAGGCCGCGGGAGCCGCTCACCGTAATCTCAAGCTCCCTTTTATACTCATTGGTTATAATCAGGTCTTGGGGCAGGTTGATGACCTCCACCGGCACCCTTACCGTCATGTCGACATTGTCCTCGCCGGCGACGAAATACCACATGAAGACGGCGAAAAAAAGACTGAGAAGTTTGAGAACCCAGTTCTTCGGCCATTTCCAGGAGCCAAAGAGCCGGTTCAGGCTCTGTTTAACCAGTTTTTCCATATATTCCTCTGGAATTCCTTGGGGACAAAAATTGCTTCCAGGCGGTTGCGCAGGGAGGTGATGTCAAGGTCACTGGTAATGCCGCCATGCATGACCAGGGAGATGGCTCCGGTTTCCTCGGAGACAACAATGACCACGGCGTCTGTTTCCTCGGAAAGACCAATGGCGGCCCGGTGGCGGGTGCCCAGGGAGCGGCTGATGTAGGGGTTCTTGGTGAGCGGCAGCACGCAGCGGGCATTTAATATCCGGCCCTTGCGGACCATGACCCCGCCGTCATGGAGGGGCGAGGCGGGCAGAAAGAGGCTGATAAGGAGCTCTTTGCTCAGCTTGGCATCCAGGATGACTGCTGATTCCATATAGTCGCGGAGGCCGGTTTCCCGTTCAATCACCATGAGGGCGCCGATTCGGCGCTTGGATAAATAGTCGCTGGCGCCAATGACCTCGTCCAGGGACTGGCTTTCATCTTCGCCCGGAGTGGTGGAAAAAGGGGTCTGGCCCATCTGGGTGAGGGCACGACGGATGTCACGTTGAAAGATGATGATGATGATCAGTAGGATGGAGCTCAAGAAACGACCCAGCAGCCAGTAGAGGGTGAGGAGCTGGAGTTCGCGGGCCACAAAATAGGCAATGACCAGCACAAAGATCCCGGCCACCATCTGCACGGCCCGAGTGCCCCTGATCAGCAGGATGACCCGATAGATGATAAAGGAGACAATAAAGATGTCTGCCAGGTCAAAAAGAATTCGATATGATTGGAAAAAATGGTAGAGGCTTTCTGTCATTTAGGAAAAAGAAGTCAGGGGTTATGTCTCGCGGCTCAAGAAGAGCATGTTTTTTTTATACTATAAAAGATATGGCAACTTTGCGAGATTAAAGAAGTTTATCCATAAAGAAAAAGGGAGAAAGTTTTCCAGCGGCCAGCCGCTCTGCCGGAGCTCGCTCAGCCCAGGGGCGTCATGGCCGCTCTCTGGTTTTCTTTTTCTGGGAGGCCGCGCAAAAGGTTTTGTGGTTGTTTTTACGTAAAAACAGTATGTTAACAGATATTTTTTGCGGCGGGATTTTTTTGGCCTGCCGACAATCTTGACACCCTGATAAAATTTATTTATATGTACGTGTTTGGTGCGTCCCCACTGACGACTATTCCTGTTTTTAGGGGGCTGCCGGGTAGGGATACATATTAAAAATAACGACTCTGTAAAAAAGCCAGGCTCTTGTCCGGAGGCATCGCCCATCCCCATTAAACTCGAAAGAGGGGAGGCGTTTTTTTGCAGGGTTCTTCAACAGACGTTTTGACAACGAGGAAAAATAGTGGCTAATCACAAATCAGCAATCAAGAGAACCAAGCAGAATGCAGTTCGCCGGGCCCGCAACCGTGCCATCCGTACCAAGATGAAGACCTTTATCAAGCGCATTGATACCGCCATTGCCGAAAATTCAGTGGACAATGCCCAGGTGGCCTTGAAAGAGGCGGTTCCGGTTATCATGAAGGCGGCCTCCAAGGGGACCTTGAAGAAAGAAAATGCCTCGCGCAAGGTATCTCGTCTCACCAAACGGGTTAATACCTTTATCGCCAGCGCAGCCTAATTTTTTAGTCTCAGTAGGAATTGCAGAGACGGGGTTTGAGCGGCGCCTGTCGCCGCGGCATGGCAATCATGGAATATCAGGGCAAGACAAGTGGTGACCGCATAGCGACAAGGTCGGTGATCTTTTTGCCCTTAGTGTCCCGGAGAGCCATTTCCCTGGGACTCAGGAATGCCGCCTCTCTTCTGTAAAAAAAAAGCCACGGAACCGTCATAGCGGCTCCGTGGCTTTTTTTTGTGACGCTTCTTCTCCCGGTTCTGACTCTGTTGGCCCGGCAAAAGTCAAAAAAGATGCTGACGTGCAGCGGTTGCCGGGGTGATGTGCCATCGACATGTTTGCGGGCCCGCCTTGGCGAAACTGCAAAGATGTGAGCCGGTCTCGGCCAGGCCTTATGTGTCAAGAGGATACCAAAAGAATGTATAAGCCAGGATTGGAAGATTTCAGGCAATTGGCCTTGGAGGCGGGACTCATCCCGGTCTGCCGGGAAATTGTCGCTGATCTTGATACGCCGCTGACGGTCTTTGCCAAGCTGGCCGGCAACGAGTCCCACGCCTTTTTGCTGGAGAGTCTGGAAGGGGGGGAAACCTGGGGCCGCTATTCCTTTGTGGGCTATGACCCCCTGCTGACCTTTGAGAGCCGGGGCAGCCAGATCAAAGTGCGCCAGGGTGACGATCTCACTGCCTTGAGCGGCGACCCCCTGGCTGAGCTCAAAAAGCTGCTGGCATCTTTTAAGGCCTGTACGGACAGTGATTTTCTGCCCCGCTTTTTTGGGGGGGCTGTGGGCTATCTCGGCTATGAAATGGTGCGCTTCATGGAGCGTCTGCCTGAGAAAAATCCGCCCCTGGCCGATCTGCCGGAAAGCTCCTTCATGGTGCCCAGGTTTATCCTCATCTTTGACAATCTCAAGCAGACCTTGAGCGTGGTCAACTGTGTCAGGGTGGCGGAGAATGCCGATCTTGACCGCGTCTATCAGCAGGCCCTTGCTGATATTGATACCGTGATCGCCGACCTCAAATCCTCTCCTCTGCCCCATGACGTGGTGGAGGGGGATGGTCCCTTTGCCTCCCATGAGTTCACTGCCAATATGGAGCCGGAGGCCTTCCGGGAGATGGTGGCCAAGGCCAAGGAATATATCATGGCCGGGGACATCATCCAGGTCGTGCTTTCCCAGCGTTTCCATACCAGGACAACTATCCCGCCCTTTCTCCTCTACCGGGCCTTGCGCCATGTTAATCCCAGTCCCTATCTTTTTTATGTCAGGATGGGGGATGTTATCCAGATCGGCTCTTCCCCGGAAATCCTGGTCCGCCTTGAGGAGAAGAAGGTTGAGGTGCGACCCATTGCCGGCACCAGACCGCGGGGCAAGAACCCCCAGGAGGATCTGGCCCTGGAACAGGAGCTGCTGGCTGACCCCAAGGAGTGTGCCGAGCATCTCATGCTGGTGGATCTGGGGCGTAATGATCTGGGCCGGGTGGCCAGGTACGGGACGGTTGAAACCTATGAATTGATGGTTGTTGAGCGCTACAGCCATGTCATGCATATCGTCTCCGGTGTCCGGGGTGAGCTCGCTGAGGGGTATGATCAGTTTGATGTGGTGCGGGCCTGTTTCCCGGCCGGCACGGTGAGCGGCGCCCCCAAGGTGCGGGCCATGGAGATTATTGAGGAGCTGGAACCTGAGCGGCGCGGCCCCTACGCCGGGGCAGTGGGTTATTTTGGTTTTTCCGGCAATATGGATTTCAGTATCACCATCCGCACCTTTATCATGCATGGCAAGGATCTGTGGGTCCAGGCCGGTGCCGGTGTGGTGGCGGACTCTGATCCGGAGATGGAATATCAGGAAACCTTGAATAAATTACGGGGAGTGCGCCGGGCCGTGGAGTTGGCTGAAAAGGGCATATGACCTTTGGTAGAGCCCGAGGCGGCCCGGAAGCCATAGGCTGCCGCGGAATCTTCCCCTCTCTTTTTGAGGCCGCCCTTTTTCTTGGTTAAGCAGGAGCAAAGACAAGCATGATTGTCATCATCGATAACTACGATTCATTTACTTATAATATTGTCCAGACCATCGGTTCCTTTGGCGAGGAGATCAAGGTCTTTCGCAATGACCAGGTGGATATCCCCTTTATTGAGGGGCTGCGGCCGGACCGGTTGCTTATTTCGCCGGGCCCCTGTTCCCCGGGGCAGGCCGGCATTTCGGTGGAGGCCATCCGTTATTTTGCCGGCAAGATCCCCCTGCTTGGGGTCTGTCTGGGCCATCAGGCCATTGGTGAGGCCTTTGGCGGCAAGGTTGTTCGGGCCGGGCGGGTCATGCACGGCAAGACCAGTCCGGTGAGCCATGACGGCAAGGGGGTCTTCACCTCGCTGCCGTCGCCCTTTGCCGCCATGCGCTATCATTCCCTGGTGGTGGCCGAGGATGACCTGCCTGATTGTCTGGAGATCACGGCCCGCACCGACCAGGGCGAGCTCATGGGCCTGCGGCACAGGGAATTGCTGGTGGAAGGGGTGCAGTTTCATCCCGAATCGATCATGACCCCGGACGGCGTCCTGTTGCTGAAGAATTTTGTCAGTGCCCACTATCCGCAGATGGTTCGGTAACAAACAAAATAAGAAGGTTCCTTTTGGTAGGCCGGAGAGGAACGGACCAAGAAAGCGCACGAGGTGAAGAGATGATAAAGGAAGCCATTGGCAAGATTGTCAGCGGGACGGATCTGTCTGAGGCGGAGATGGTGGCGGTGATGGATGAGATCATGAGCGGCAATGCCACTGATGCGCAGATCGGCGCCTTTATCACCGGTCTGCGCCTCAAGGGTGAGACCGTTGACGAGATTACCGGTGCCGCCCGGGTCATGCGGGAAAAGGCCACATTTGTGGATGCCGGCGACAAAGACCAGGTGCTGGTGGATATCGTCGGCACCGGTGGTGATTGCTCAGGCACCTTTAATGTCTCCACCACTGCTTCTTTTGTGGTGGCTGGGGCCGGGGTGGCGGTGGCCAAGCATGGTAACCGCTCCGTCTCCAGTCATTGCGGCAGCGCCGATGTTCTGGAGGCCCTGGGCGTTGATCTGGCCATGGGCGCGGCCGACATCGGCCAGGCCGTGCGCCAGGTGGGCATCGGCTTCATGTTCGCCCCTGTGCTCCATGGCGCCATGAAATACGCCATTGGTCCCCGCCGGGAGATCGGCATCCGCACCATCTTCAACATCCTGGGTCCCCTCACCAACCCGGCCAGGGCCAATGTCTATCTGCTGGGCGTCTTCACCCCGGATCTGGTGGAGACCATGGCCCATGTCCTGGGGCGTTTCGGTGTCAAACGGGCCCTGGTGGTGTGCGGCGAAGGCAATATCGACGAGATCACCATCAGCGGTTCCACCCTGGTGGCGGATTATCAGGACGGCAAGGTCTCCACCTATACCATCAGCCCGGAAGATGTCGGGCTGACCAGGGCCGCGCTCCAGGATATCAAGGGAGGCGCCACTGCTGCCCTTTCCGCCATCCAGCTCCGGGAGATCCTGGAGGGCAAGCCCGGGCCCTGTCTTGACACGGTGCTGCTTAATGCCGGTGCGGCCCTCATGGCAGCCGGCCGGGCCGCTGACCTGAAGGGCGGGGTGGAACTGGCCCGCCAGAGTGTGGTCTCCGGGGCCGCCCTTGCCAAGATGCACAGTCTGGTGGCGTTCTCCGCCAGGGGAGCGGTAGAGCATGATTCTTGATACCATTGTTGCACAGAAAAAACGTGAGGTGGCGGCCCTGAAGAAGCGTGGCATCAGGCCTCCGGGCGAGGTGGACCCGCCCCGCGGTTTCCAGCAGGCCCTCACCTCCTATGCCGGCATCGCCCTCATTGCCGAGGCCAAGAAGGCCTCTCCTTCCAAGGGCGTGATCTGCGAGGATTTCAGGCCGGTGGAGATCGCCAGGCGCTATGAGGCCGGCGGGGCCCAGTGTTTGTCGGTACTCACGGATGAGAATTTTTTTCAGGGTCATCTTGATTATCTCTCCCAGGTGCGTAAGGCCGTGGGGCTGCCGGTGCTGCGCAAGGATTTCACCATTGACCAGGTGCAGATCCAAGAGGCCCGGGCCCACGGTGCCGATGCCATTCTCCTCATTGCCGCCATCCTGAGCCAGAACCAGATGGCGGAGTTCCTGGCTTTAGCCCAAGAGCTTGGCATGGACGTGCTGGTGGAGGTCCATAACGAGAGGGAGCTGGAGAGGGCCCTGGCCATCAACAGCCCCTTGATCGGCATCAATAACCGCAACCTCAATGACTTCAGCGTCGATCTGGGCACCACCCTGCGCCTCAAAAAAGAGATTCCTGCCCACATTCCGGTGGTGAGTGAATCGGGCATCCGGGATGGGGATGATATCAGACGACTTGCTGAGCATGATATCTGCGCGGTGCTGGTGGGAGAGTCCCTGATGCGCGCCGGTGGCCGGGATGTTTTTCTGCGCGAATTGATGGGGCGAAGCTGAATTTGCGCTAAAACGGTGGCAGCAGGATAGTGGCTGGCCCGTTAATCCAAGGCGCGGCCTTGGCCGGGCGTCTTGCCGCTTGCATGAGATTACCTAATGAAGGAGGAGGGCCAATGGTTGGTCGAACACGGGTTAAGATCTGTGGCATGACAGACCCTTTTGAGGTTGAAAAGGCGGTTGCCGCCGGGGTTGATGCCTTGGGATTTATTTTTGTGCCGCAGAGCCCTCGGGCCATAGATCATGAAAGGGCCCGGGAAATTATCGCGGATCTGCCGCCCTTTGTTGATGCGGTGGGTGTCTTCCTGAACGAAGATCCTGAGGTGGTGGGCGAGATCGTTAATTTCTGCGGACTCACCGTGGTGCAGCTCCATGGTCAGGAGCCGCCCGACTATTGCCAGATGATGCCCTGCCGGGTGATCAAGGCCTTCCAGGCCAGGGCAGGCATGGGGCCTGATGTGCTTGAGCCTTATGCTGAGGTGGTTGGGGCCTTTCTGCTGGATACCTATCACCCGGAAATGGCAGGGGGCACCGGTCTCTCCTTTGACTGGAGCCTGGTGGAGAATCTCATGCCCGGCAGGCCCCTTATCCTGGCCGGCGGTCTCAATGTCGACAATGTGCGTGCCGCCATCGATCAGGTCCACCCCTTTGCCGTGGATGTCAATTCCGGTATTGAGGTGAGTCCCGGCCGCAAAGATCCCGAGAAGATTGCCGCCCTCCTGCAGCAGGTGGCCCGGGCCGATAATCGCTGCCTCTAACATCTGTATTGCAAAAAAAAGGCCGCCTCCCTGCAGGGAGGCGGCCTTTTTTTTTGCAGACCTTCTGCAGGTCAGACTCTATTTGGTCTTGAGCACCACATAGCGACTGCTGGCGCCGCGCTGGACCAGGAGGAGGATTCTCTGGTCGGCCTTGCTCTGGGCCAGCAGCCTGGCAAAGGTCTCCATGTCCGTGACCTGAATCTGGTTGATTTCGGTGATGACATCGCCGCGCCTGAGGCCGGCCAGGGCTGCTGGGCTGCCGCCTTCAACACTGGTAACCAGCACGCCGGTGGCCTGTTCCATCTGCAGGGACTCGGCCAGTTCCGGAGTCAATTCCTGAACCGTCATACCCAGGGTGGCGGTCTTTTCCTCTGCCTCCTCGCTGGCAGCGGTCTCGGTTTCGAGTTTGCCGATGGTGACGGTGACACTCTTTTTCTTACCCTTTCTAAACAAGGTGACCTCGGCCTTTTCTCCTACCGGTGTCTGGGATACCAGGGTGGGGAGCATGGTCATCTCTGCAATCTCTTTATCTTTATAGCGGATGATAATATCGCCCTGCTGGATACCGGCCTTGGCGGCTGGACTCCCCTCTTCCACCTGGCCCACCAGGGCGCCGTAGGGCCGCTCCAGGCCAAACTGGTCGGCAATGTCCTGGTTCACGGGCTGGATGCGGACGCCGAGCCACCCTCGGGTCACGGTGCCGCTCTCGCGGAGCTGGGCCATGACATTTTGGGCCATATTGATGGGGATGGCAAAGCCCAGGCCGATATTGCCGCCGGAACGGGAATAGATGGCGCTGTTGATGCCCACCATCTCGCCGTCAAGATTAAACAAGGGGCCGCCGGAATTACCGGGATTGATGGAGGCGTCGGTCTGGATGAAATTGTCGTAGGCGCCGCCCCCTAAGGTCCGGCCCTTGCCGCTGACAATACCGGCCGTCACGGTCTGTTCAAAGCCAAAGGGATTGCCGATGGCCACCACCCAGTCACCGACGCGCAGGGTGTCGGAATTGCCCATTTTGACAAAGGGCAGCTTGCCTTCAGGTTCGATCTTGATGAGGGCCAGATCCGTCATCTTGTCGCGACCGATGATCTTGGCGTCATACTCCTTACGGTTGGCAAAACGGATATGGATCTCATCGGCATTTTCAATCACATGGTTGTTGGTCAGGATATAGCCGTCTGCCGAGGTGATAACCCCGGAGCCGAGGCTGGTCCGCGTTTGGGTACGCGGTTGGCCGTTGCCATGGGGGCTGGGCTGACCATTGCCCTTGGGGTGGGGGCGCCCGAAAAAATATTCAAAAAGATCAGGGAGCTCGTCTGGGGCGCCCTTAAAGTCAAAGGGATGGAGGGGAGGGGCCTTCACCGTCTGGGTGGTGTAGATGTTGACTACGGTGTCGCCATGGGTCTCAACCAGATCGGCAAAACTTGCCGGCCGGCCGGCCTGGGCCGAGTTGACCAGGCTGCCCGTCAAAAGGAAAAAGAGGGCCAGAAAAAGGGCCGGGGAAAAACGAGGAGCCGGTAGGGTGTGGGATAGGGAAGTACGCATGTCTCTGAGGCCTCTTTGCTAGGGGGTTATGGAAGAAAAGATGATCCTTGCTTATCAGATTTATGACAGGGGAAAAAAGAAAAAGTTCTTTCGTTTCCAGGCGTAATAATGCTTTCAGGGGTTTTTTGCAGAGAGCCCCTTTTTCTTCAGTCTATAGGGATTGTCAGGAATGTCAAACAGGCATGGCAGAAATAAAGGAGGAGCTGGTGCCAGGTGAAACCTGGTGCCTCATTATCCAGTTTTTTTACTGAAAAGCCACTGCCACCGTCATAAGCCGTGAAGGGGCATTTTTGCCGAGACGGGCAAGGACGTGGGGATTGATGCGGGGTTTGGCCGGGCCGAAGAGATCCTGGAAGCTGCTGATCTGGCTGCAGGGCAGGGTGACAAGCAGGGCATTGCCGCTGATCTGGGTCTGCCAGTTGCTGTTGCCGGTCAGTTGGCTCAGCAGGGTATGTTGTTGGGCCGGGGAACTTGCATGGACAGTAACCACCAGATCAGGTGCAAGAGACTTGAGCTGGGAAAGGGATGGATGCAGAAACGAAGCGGGGGCCTGGGAGGGGGGGCCGCGGGGATCAAGAAGGGGATAGTGAGCGCTGCCGGGGGCGCTCTGATTTACAGGGGTAAATTGGATGCCGGGCTGCCGCAGGGGGGCGGGCTCCGGACGAGTATTCTGGGCCAGATAGGGGATGCCTGGATAATAGTCGCTCTCTTGCTGGTCAACAGCCATGGCCTGGACGATGTTCTTGTCAAGGCTGCTTTTTTCGGCCAGGTTCTGGTCAGTGGCCACGGGGGAGAGTTGGAGAACAGCGGCACTGATCACTCCCACCGCCAGGGTGGCCAGGGCAGTGGTGGCGGTGAGTTTGTGGAGGCGCATGAATGAAAGCCAGCCCTTCAGTTTGGCAAAGGGTTCAGGAGAGAGCTTTTCATTAATGCCGACGAGGAAATCGGCGTCAACCCTCTGGACCGGAAAGCTGTGCAGGGTGTGTATTGTTTGCTGGAAAAGCTGCCATTCCGCAGCGCACTCTGAGCAGGCTGCCAGATGTTCTTTAAGGTTGCGCGCCTGGTTGAGGGGAATGGCGGCATCAATAAAATCGGAGAATTGGTTTTGGCAGTCAGGGCAATTCATAAGAATTTATGGGCTGAGTTTTTCTTTTTCCCCGGGGCAGAGAAATCCTGCCGTTAATAATGGGGGGCCTGTTTGGTTTTCTATCAGAGCTGTGGATAGATACGCTTTAATTTATTTTTCAAGCTGGTCCGGGCCCGGCTTAATTTCGATTTCACGGTGCCCAGGGGAATATCTAAAATCTCACTGATCTCTTCATAGGCCATGCCCTGGAGATCCCGGAGCAGGAGGATCTCTTTTTCCGACTCGTTCATGGTGGCGATGGTGTCCCGAACAAGTTGGATGGTCCGCTGTTGTTGAAGCTCCTTCTCAGGGGATTCACCCCCTGTAAGCTGCAGGGATGAGTTGTCGTCATCCAACGAGGTATTGCTGAAATAACCGCTTCTTTTAAGCCGCTTATAGCGGTTGCGGCAATGGTTGAGTCCTATCTGGTAAAGCCAGGCGCCGAATTTGGTGTCATCGCGCAGCTTTGTCAGGGCCTTGTAGGCGGTGACAAAGATATCCTGGGCCAGATCTTTGGCCTCTTCTTCATTCTTTACGTAATTAAAGGCCAGGTTGTATATCCGGTTTTGGTAGAGCAGCACCAGCCGGTTAAAGGCCTGTTTGTCTCCCTGCAGCACCGCCCGGACAAGGATGGTCGTCTCATCCGGGGTATCCTCGGTGTCCTCGCCTTTGCCTGCAGCAGGAGCGCTGAAGGCGGCGATACATAAAAGAGGAGCAAGAAGAAAAAAAAGTTCCATAAAAAAATTGGCGGGAAATAAAAAAAATTGATTGTGAAATAAGAGAGATGGCGTGGTTTGACGGCAAGGGTTTTTCCCCTCACCAACACAGGAGACTCTTGTAAAAGGACCATGCAAAAGTATTAATCTTTACCTACAGCATGAAGTTAATACAATAAAAGAAAAAAAAATGATAGGAAAAGCCGAGGGCAACCGGCCGCATCCTTCTCCCGTACGGAGCCAAAAAGGCAGGGGGCAAAAGGGAAACAATTGGAGTTTTCAGGGAAACTCTGGCAAGGTGCGGGTATCTTTTCAGCACCAGCTCTTGGGCCGGGCGGAGAGATTTTTTTCATGGTCCCCCCCTCAAGTTTTGCGGAGAAAAAATATGGAAGCCCTTGTCCAGGAATTAAAGAAAATAGTCCGTTTCAAGCCCACCACGGAGATCGGTGATCTGGTGCTGGTGGTAGCAAAACAACCAGACTCCCTGGTCTACGCCCTGGTCACCGGTTTTGAACGTGACCAGGGAAAACGTGACGAGTGGTGGCATGTCTCGCTGCAGATTCTCAGTGTGCCGCCTCAAAAGGTGACCTGGACCCTGCGGACCTCCCAGTTTACCGGCCAGGAGATCTTCACCATGGGCGGCGAAAAACGTTTTGTGGCAGCGGTTGATTTTGATACCGATGCCCTTGTGCCGCCCCCCTCCAAGAGCAAGGAGAAGGGGGGCAAATCTTCCTTGCGGCTGGTTAAATGAGGCTCTGCCCCATGGCAGGCCCGCTGCTTTCGGGCAATCGCCGCTATGATTTGTAAAAGGGGGGCTGCGGCCCCTTGCCGTGCACTTTGAAAATTATGAAAAAAAACCAGATCCCGCCCACATCCAGGCAGCTGCAAGGCCTTGCCGCCTCCCCTGGCCTTGCCATGGGCCGGGCCCTTGTTCTGGTCAATCCCCACGCCAGAGGAGCCCGCCGATCGGGGGCCCCGCCAGAGATGGACGGCGGCAGCCTTCCTCAGGATGAACCGGTTATTCTGGTGGGGCATGATTTCCCGCCCCAGGATGTGCTGGCCATGGACCGGCAGCTGGTGCGCGGTTTCGTCATGGAGCTGGGCGGGGTCACCGGTCACAGCGCCATTGTGGCCAGGAGCGTGGGGATCCCGGCGGTGATGGGCTGCCTGGGCATCTGCCAGCAGGTGGTCAGTGGCGATTTCCTGGTGGTGGACGGCAGCCGGGGCCGGGTGGTGGTCAATCCTGACAGCAAGGAGTTGGCAGCCTATGAGAAGCTGCAGCAACAGATGCTGCAGGATAGCCGCCAGACTAATCTTTTCGCCCATCTGCCGGCCGAGACCAGAGAGGGCAGAAAAATGGCCATTGAGGCCAATATCCAGACCCTTGAGGAGATTGAGCTGGCCCTGCAGCATGGCGCTGCCGGGATCGGGCTTTTCCGTTCTGAATTTTATTATCTCACCCCGGAAGGCCCCCCCTCTGAGGAGCTGCTGCTGGCTATTTATGAACATCTCCTGACCAGCATGAGCCCCATGCCGGTGACGGTGCGCACCCTTGATCTGGGCGGCGGCAAAGAGGTGGAGGGGCACCAAATCCACCAGGAAAAAAATCCTGCCCTGGGCCTTAAGGCCATCCGTCTCGCTCTCCGTGAGCCGCAGCTTTTCAAGACCCAGCTCCGCGCCCTGTTGAGGGCGGCCGGCTTTGGCACCCTGCGCCTCATCTTTCCCATGATCACCTCCCTGGAGGAGCTCCTTGCCGCCAAGGAGATGGTGACCCGGGTGCGAAAGGAGCTGCGGAGCCAGGGGCTGCCCGCAGGTGATGATGTGGAGATCGGCATGCTGGTGGCGGTGCCCGGGGTGGTGGCCCTTGCCGATCGCCTGGCCCGGGAGGTTGATTTCTTCAGCATCGCTACCAATGATCTTGTTCAGCATCTCCTGGCCGTGGACCGCGATAATCACCAGGTGGCCTCTCTCTACAACCCCCTGCATCCCATGGTGCTCCGCATGATTGCCCAGGTGGTGAAGGCAGGTCATGATGCCGGCATTGAGGTGCATCTCTGCGGGGAGATGGCCGCAGACCCCCACCTGCTGCCGCTTCTCCTTGGTCTGGGGCTGGATGGCCTCAGTATGTCTCCCCCGGCCATGCCGGCCATCAAGCAGATGGTGCGCAAGAGCCACTGCCGGCAGGCCGAGGCGCTGGCCGCGGATCTTTTGGCCTGCGCTTCTCCTGCAGCCATTCAGACCAGGCTTGCCGACCATCACGCTACCTCTTATCATGACCAAAGAGCGGGCGATTGCGGGCTGGCCCAAAAGGGGGAGCAATGAGCAGTTCAGAGCTGGCATTTATCAAAGGGGTGGCATCCCTGGCAGCGGCTCCGGTTCCCGGCCTGGTTATGGGCATTGGCGATGATTGCGCCGTGCTCCGCAAAAATGAGGAGCAGGTCCTGCTGGTGACCACCGATACCCTGGTCTCAGGGGTCCATTTTGACCTGCAATGGCACCCCCTCCATCTCCTTGGCCGCAAGGCCGCTGCCGTCAATCTGAGCGATATCGCCGCCATGGGCGGCAGGCCCACCTTTGCCCTGCTGTCAGCGGCCTTGAGCCCTGATCTTTCCGAACAGGGCCTGCAGGAATTTATAAACGGCTTTGTCGAGATGCTCCAGGAGCACGATGTGGCCCTGATTGGCGGGGATACGGTGACCGCGCCCTGCCCGACCTTCACCATCACCCTCCTGGGCGAGATGGCCGGGGCTGAGGTCTGTTATCGCGCTGCCGCCCGCCAGGGGGATGAGGTGTGGGTCAGTGGTTTCCTGGGGGAGGCGGCGGCCGGTCTGGCCCTCTGCCAGGGGGGGGCAGCTGTCCCTGCCGAGTTTGCCGGCCTGGTCCAGGCCCATCTCAACCCCCAGCCCCGCCTGAGTCTGGGCCGTTTCCTGGCCGCCTCCGGTCATGTCCATGCCATGATGGATCTTTCCGACGGCCTGGCCACGGATCTGGCCCATATCTGTACGGCAAGCGGTCTGGCCGCGGAGGTTGATGGCCGGTACCTGCCTCTTTCTGCAGCCACGCAAAGGGCAGGGGAGTCTCTTTCCCATGATGCCCGCCAGTGGGCCCTCAGCGGCGGCGAAGATTATGAGCTGCTCTATACCGTGGCCCCGGGCCGCGGCGAGGCCCTGGCCCGGCAGATCAGGGAAGAATTGCATCTGCAAACAAGCTGCCTGGGGCGGATGACCGGCGGCCAGGGCCTCTTTCTGATGGAAGATGGTAAAAAACGGCTGATATCGTACCAGGGCTATGAACATCACCTCTAATAGAGAGGCATGGGGTGCGCCGGCAAATACCCCGCAAGCAGCCGGCCTGGAGAGACGATGACCACAAGAGAAGAAGCACACGTGCTCTCTGCAGAGCAAGGAGACGCCTGGCATGGCATTGCATGAAAAATTAGCACGTTTTTATCAGGATAATCTGCCTGGCGCGGTTATTGAAGGCACTACGCTCAAGGCGCCCTGTCCCTTTTGCGCGAGCCGGGGCCGCAAAGAGCCGGGAACCCTGGTGGTCTTTTTGGATGAGGATAGTTTTTTTGCCGGCTATTTCCGCTGTCTGAGCCGCTGCGTGGCCGGTGGCTTTGCCCCCCATTTTGCCCGACTGCGCCTGCTCGATGCGGACACCGTGCCCGGCTATGATCCCGATCAGCAGCCGTACGTCGACAATGTTGCCTGGCCCCTGAAAAATATCAACCAGGATATCCTCAAGTACCAAAACAGCATGACCAGCGCGGTGCGGGAAGGCTTCAGCCGGATCGGGGTGGGCCCGGCGGTCCTCCAGGAGCTGCGGATCGGTTTTAACGGCCGCTATATTGTCTATCCCTATTTTCAGGAAAACGGCTGCTGCTATGCCGCCCATTGTCTGGCCCCCCAGGGCAGCGGCGAAGAGTTCTGGTACGGGGAAGAGGCGCTGGCGGCCGGGGAGTTCCGCCTCTTCAACCTGCCGGATATCGGCCGTTGCCAGGGGGGCGCCCTCTTTGTGGTGGAGGGCGAAGAGAATCTCCTCTGCCTGCGGGAACAGGGGTATCCCGGCGTGGCCGTACCCAGGGCCGCTGATCTGGCCGCCCTGGACAGCCAAAGGTTTGCCGCTGTTGAGACCCTCTTTATGGTGGTGAATCATACGCCGGAATCAGAGGCGTCGGCGCGCCTTTTCGCCAGCCGGCTTGGCTTCAAGGCCCGTCTCCTCAAATGGCCCGGCCATGCCCCGCGTGATTTCAATCTGGCCCGGATGGCCCAGCAGGAGGGCGATAATTTCAGGGCGGAACTGCAGAAAATGATCAGGGCAGCCCGGGCCTTTTCGCCCTTTAACACCCCCGATCGTGAATATACCCTTTTTCTGGAAAATCTGGAGCGGCGCCAGAGTGCGAGCTACCAGGCCTTAAAGAGCGGCATGCCCTGTCTCGATGAGGTGCTGGGCGGCATCCACGGCATCAATATCATCGGTGGGGCGCCCAAGGCGGGCAAGAGCTGTCTCGCCATCCAGCTGGCCAGCCAGATGGCGGCCAGCCAAGTGCCGGTGATCTATTATGATTTTGAGAACGGCCGCCAGAAGATCTACCAACGGACCATGGCCCGGCTGAGCCGGCTGCCAGTGGCCCGCTTTAACGACCAGCTGGAGGGCGACGACCAGCATCGTTTCAGCCAGGCCCAAGACGAGCTGCGCACCATGATGTTCTGGTTCCGGGTGGTCAACGACCGCCAGCTCAACCCGGAGATCATGCGCCGCCATGTTGATTTTCTGCGGCACGAGACCCACCGCCAGGACGCAGTGATCGTCATCGACTCGCTGCACAAGCTGCCCTTCAAGGATTTCTCGGAGCGCCGCACCGGCATTGACGCCTGGCTGCGGGAGATGGAGTCGATCCGGGACGAGTATAACGTCGCCTTTCTGGTCATCTCCGAGCTCAACCGGCAGGAGGGGGGGCGCTATGACGGTGTGCCCCATATGGGCATGTTCAAGGGCTCCGGCGATATTGAGTACACTGCGGATAATGCCCTGGTCTTTCTGCCCGACTGGGACCCGGTGGACAGCCGTACCGCCAACCGGGTCAATTCCCTGTGGCTGGTGGCCAGCCGGGAGAATTCTCCCGGCCTGGTGGCCCGCTATCATCTCGACTACCCCTTCTGGGGCTTCAGGGAGAGGGCCGAGGAGTAGGGCGATGTTGCATGGCCCTGCTTCGCGGCAGAAAGGAAAAAGCGAGGCCTCTTTGGGCGACAATATCCCAGGGGCATGGCTGGCGTGGTCAAAAAAGAGATTTGCACTTTCCCCGGGTTCCCTTTATTTAAGCAAGATGACACTTTTTAAGATCAACAGTTCCTACGAGCCGGCCGGCGATCAGCCGCGGGCCATTGCCGCCCTCACTAAAGGCGTGCTGGCCGGGGTGCGGGATCAGGTCCTGCTGGGGGTGACCGGTTCCGGCAAGACCTACACCATGGCCCAGGTCATTGCGGGCACGGATCGGCCGGCCCTGGTCATGGCCCACAACAAGACCCTGGCTGCCCAGCTCTATGCCGAGTTCAAGGAACTCTTTCCCCAGAATGCGGTGGAGTATTTTGTCAGCTATTATGACTATTATCAGCCCGAGGCCTACATCCCCCAGTCTGACACCTATATCGAAAAGGACTCGGCCATCAATGATGCCATCGACAAGATGCGCCATTCCGCCACTCGCTCGCTGCTCACCCGGCGGGATGTCATTATCGTGGCCTCGGTATCGTGCATCTATGGCCTGGGCTCGCCGGACGAGTACAAGAACATGCACCTCTTTCTCCAAAGAGGGGAGGAGTATGCCATGGACCAGGTGCAGCGCCGCCTGGTCCACATGCTCTATGAACGCAATGACATCTCTTTTCACCGGGGCACCTTCCGGGTCCGCGGGGATGTGATCGAGATCTTCCCGGCCTATGAGGAGGAGCTCGGGGTGCGGGTGGAGTTCTTCGGCGACACCGTGGATGCCATCACCCTGGTTGATCCCCTGCGGGGCGTGATTATGGATGAACTTGCGGAGATCAAGGTCTTTCCCTCCAGCCACTTCGTCACCTCCAGGGAGATCATGAACCGGGCCATGCACACCATCAAGGCGGAGCTCAAGGAGCGGCTGGCGTTCCTGCAGCAGCACAACAGGCTGGTGGAGGCCCAGCGTCTGGAGCAGCGCACCCTTTTTGATCTGGAGATGATCAGCGAGCTGGGCTATTGCAACGGGGTGGAAAACTACAGCCGCCATCTCACCGGCCGCCAGCCCGGCGAGCCGCCCCCCACCCTCCTCGACTATCTGCCTGAGGATTTCCTGCTCTTTGTGGACGAGTCCCACATGTCCATTCCCCAGATCGGCGGCATGTACAATGGCGACCGGGCCCGCAAAACCACCCTCACCGAATTCGGCTTCCGCCTGCCCTCGGCCCTTGATAACCGGCCCCTGAAATTCGAGGAGTTTGACCAGCGCATCCATCAGGCCATCTATGTCTCCGCTACCCCCGGTGATTTTGAGATGGACCGGGCCCAGGGCCACGTTGTCGAGCAGGTCATCAGACCCACCGGCCTCCTCGATCCGGAGATCGAGGTGCGGCCGGCCAAGAACCAGGTGGATGATCTGCTGGCCGAGATCCGCACCCGGGCTGAGAAGAAGGAGGCCGTGCTGGTCACCACTCTCACCAAGCGCATGGCCGAAGATCTCACCGATTATTATGAAAAGCTGGGGGTGGCGGTCCGCTATCTCCATTCCGATATCAAGACTCTGGAGCGGGTCCAGCTGGTCAGGGAGCTGCGGCAGGGGGCGTATCAGGTCCTGGTGGGTATCAATCTCCTCCGGGAAGGCCTTGATCTGCCCGAGGTCACCCTGGTGGCGGTGCTTGATGCCGACAAGGAGGGGTTTCTGCGCTCAGCGCGGGCCCTGATCCAGACCTGCGGCCGGGCCGCTCGCAATGCCTACGGCCGGGTCATTCTCTATGGTGATCAGATAACCCGCTCCATGCGGTTCACCATTGATGAGACGAACCGCAGGCGCGCCATCCAGCAGGCCCATAACGACAGCCACGGCATCACCCCCACCACCATATCCTCTGCCATTAAAAACGCCATGGACAGCGCCTATGAAGTGGAGCCCCCCGCCCTGGCCAAGGCCGCTGAGGAAGAGGTGATCTACCGCTCCGTGGCCCAGGTACGCAAGGCTATTATCGCCAAGGAGAAGGAGATGCAGGCGGCCGCCAAGATCCTCTCCTTTGAAAAGGCCGCTGAGCTGCGGGATGAGATCAAGATGCTCAAAGAGATGGAGCTTGCCCTGCTGTGAAAAAAAAATGGCAACATAAACTACTGCTTTTTCTGGCCCCCTTTGTCTATAAAGTAGTGATGGGTTTTGTCATCACCACGTGCCGCAAAGAGATGCACGGCAAGGAGATCTGGCAGGAATTGGTGGATTCCGGTAAGCCCTTTATCCTCACCTTCTGGCATTATAATGTCCTCTATGCCTCCCTCTCCGGCGGCCGGTTGCCCATGGTGGCCATGGTCAGCCCCAGCAAGGATGGCGAGTTTATCGCCCGCATCATGGAGTCGAAGGGGATCACCACGGTGCGGGGCTCCCGCAGCAAGGGAGGGGTGGGGGCCATCAAGGGTCTTTTAAAGGCCGTGCGCCGGGGCTTGAGTCCGGTGATTATTGCGGACGGCTCTCAGGGCCCGGCCCAGGTGGTGCAGGGCGGCTCCATCATCATCGCCGGCCGGGCCGGTATTCCCATTGTGCCCATGAACTGGGCCTTCAGCCGCTATAAGCTCTTTCGCAGCTGGGACAAGACCCTGCTGCCCCTGCCCTTTGCCCGGCTGGTGTGGGTGGTGGGGGAACCGCTGCAGGTGCCCAAGGGGCTTGACGGTGAGGAGGTGGAGGCCTATCGCCTCCTGCTGGAAGAGAGGCTGGCGTCCACCTATGAAGCGGCTTGGGCGGCTTTTGGTAAGAAGAATCACGAAGACCTCTGAGGGGGAACAATCATGCGCAGATTTCAACTCATCCTCGGCCTGCTGGCCCTGGTTATCCATCTGGTGGCCCGCGGCGGCATGGCGGTGATCTTGCTCGGCATCATCATCGGTGCCCTCTTGATGCCGACGCTGACGGCGTAATACGGAACAAAACCCGGCCCGAGGGAAGGAGCCCTGCTTTGTTCACGCCACCGCAGGGCGGGGAATAGAGGAATTGCCGAGATGCTGACAACCCGGGGAAATATCAATTGTATGCAGCTGACCAGCAGGTCCATAACGTCAGCGGCAACAACAGAATGACTGTTTTTTACAACTTTTTTAAACGAGGAAATAGTACGATAGAGACGCACCAAGGCTCCACAGGGATGAATAGTCAAGCGGAGGGTTGAGTATGGTCATATCTGCATCTGGGAGTGCCGGGAGCAGTGAGGGAAAGGGAAAAAAAGGTCATATCTGGCCCGATTGGTATCCGGTGCTGGCAACTTTCCGGAAATCAGACAGCCTGAAAGCCACCTGGCAGTTGCTGAACACGATACTCCCCTATTTTTTTCTCTGGTATCTGATGATCCGGTCAATTCAGCTCGATTATTCCTACCTGATCACCCTGATTATCGCCCTGCCTGCCGCCGCGTTTCTCGTGCGGATATTCATTTTATTTCACGACTGTGTGCATGGTTCCTCCTTCAGATCGAAGCGCGCCAACACCTTCTTCGGCTACTTCCTCGGGGTGCTTGTGTTTACTGCGTATGAAGAGTGGCGCTTCATCCATCTCCGGCACCATGGGACCTACGCCAATCTTGACTCGCGGGGATTCGGCGACGTCTGGACCATGACACTCACGGAGTATCAGGACTCGCCAAAGCGGAAACGGGTACTGTACAGACTTTACCGAAACCCCCTGGTGCTCATCGGCTTGGGCGCATTATTTAATTTTCTACTCCACAACCGCTTTCCGGACGTACGGGTGAAGCGCAAAGAACGGCTGAGTGTTTTTTTCACCAACCTGCTCATCATCGCCGTCGCTTTGCTTGCCACCCGGATTATTGGCTGGCGGACCTACCTCCTCATCCAGTTGCCGGTGTTGTGGCTTGCCGGGGGGGCAGGAATCTGGCTGTTTTACGTACAGCATCAGTTCGAAGGGGTGTATTGGGCCCGCACAGGTGAGTGGGAACCCTTGCGCGCCGCCATGGAAGGCAGTTCATTTTATAAGTTGCCGGCTGTGTTGCGTTGGTTTTCCGGCAACATCGGGTACCATCACATACATCACCTGAATCCCCTGATCCCCAATTACCATCTCAAGAAATGTTACGACGCTGTTCCGGCGCTGCAAGCCAAGGAGCCGCTTACCATTATCAAAAGCCTTTCTTGTTATCGCCTGAAATTGTGGGATGAGGATTTGCAAAAAATGATCTCTTTTCCCTGATATGGCCGGCTCTCGCCGGACAGGGTAATCGTGGCAAGGTCACGATAAGCCAGGCCATATCTGATTGCTTCGCATATCACCGCTGCCATCAAACTCTGCAACGAAGGCATAGCGACGATCTGTGGCCCTTTTCGTTTTGAGCGTCTCCTTGAACACGTAACATTGATGCCACGAAACACTTACAGTTTAAGACTGTTTTCGCTCAAGCCTCCTCCCGGGTGGCTCGGTAGTTTCGCAATCTTCTCCGTCATGGGTGAGGCTCATGCTTGTTCATTATGCAGGCCTGTTGCCGTGCACAGCTTCCCCCGGCAGGAACCACTATTAATTTGCATTAATAAATTAGATTTAATAGAATTTTTCTTGACCGATGAAGCAGCGGGTTGTTTCGATATTCAGAGGATGGCGCGCCGCCATATAAGGTACCTTTTTACGAGACCAGCAATTTTAACAGGGGAAAATCTTAATGAAATACGCAGGAATTAAAAAACCACTATCTTGGATCTTTTTTCTTAGTCTCCTTATTTTTGCGGCACCTGCTGGCGCTGCAACGCCTGCTGATATTGCAGAGATCCCCTCGTGCGGCTATTGCGGTATGGATCGGGAAAAATTTGCCCACTCCAGGGTCTATCTGTCATATGCAGACGGCACCAAGGCAGGGGTATGTTCTCTGCACTGCGCCGCCATTGAGATGATTGTCAAATTAGATAAGGAACCCCTGGAAATTATGGTTGGTGATTTCAACACCCGGGAGTTAATTAATGCCGATAAAGCCTACTGGGTCATTGGTGGTGATATGATGGGCGTCATGACCAGAAGGGCGAAGTGGGCCTTTGCTGACAAGGCGGCGGCTGAGAAGTTTATCAAGGAACATGGCGGCACCATGGCCACCTTTGAAGAGGCGCTGAAGGCCTCTTTTGAGGATATGTATGAAGACGTAAACATGATAAGAGAAAAGAGAAAGATGATGCGGATGAAAAAGATGCAGCACATGTAAAGGTGGTTGTGGTTACCAGTAAAGAACGGCAATTACATATCACCACTAAAATGAGCCGGATTGATTCCGTATCAATTAGGATAGGTTGAGATGAAAAAAATTATAGGCAAGGCTCTCTTATCTCTCTTAAAACGGTCGCCAGCCCTGTTTGAGAGATACAGCGAAGAACATAAACACTCCTTGCAAGTGGCCCATGATAAACTGGCAGAAATTAACCTTGAACTGGAGGAGAAAAGCGCTGAAACTATTCAGGAGCTCATGGAAAAAAATGCCGAACTGGAAAGGCTTTCCATTTCGGATCCGCACACCCGGCTTTACAATCGGCGCCATTTTGACACATACCTGCTCAAGGAGTGGTACCGAGCCCAGCGCAGTCACGATCATATATCCCTGATTCTTTGTGACCTGGACCACTTCCATGCCTATAATGAGGCCTATGGATATGAGACGGGCAATGAGTGTATTCATCATGTCGCCCAGGTAATAGCTCACTTCACCAGACGGCCCTATGATATCCCGGCTAGATACGGCAGCAAAAAGTTTGCGGCCATTCTGCCCCATACCGATACAGACGGGGCCATGATTATCGCAACCGGCATCAAGGATGAAGTGGAAAAAATAGCGATTCCACACATTAAATCACCCATTAAGAACATTGTCACCGTAAGCTTTGGCGTCGCCACCGTGCTCCCTGAAAAGGGTAAAGATTGCGCCGCCCTTATCGCCATGACAGAAGAGGCCCTTTGTGAGGCCAAAAGCGGGGGCCGGGACCGAATATCTGCCAAGAGGGCTGCAGGGATATAGCGCCTACTGGAGAGCACCGGGCTTGCATGCTTTTAACAGACATCCGCCCCTCTTTTCCTCAGAGGCAGCCCCTGGCCACCTAATTTTTTACCTGGCCAGCCCATCTCTTCACCCTCTTTAAAAGAAATCTAAAAAGGGGGTACATAACATGATCCGCCTGAGGTGGATTGATGTCGTATCTGGAGGATAGCTCGAAATGAAAAAACTTCTAGGCACGATTCTCTTATCTCTTTTTCTTATTATCAGCACAGCCTATGCTGTGGGGATAAAGCCGGCAACGCCGCAGTCAGGTGATAAATGCCCTGTCTGCGGCATGTTTGTGGCCAAATATCCTGACTGGGTCTGTGAAATAATGTACCAGGACGGTACGGTCCTCTTTTTCGACGGGACAAAAGATCTCTTTAAGTTCTACTTTGAACCTCATAAATTCAAATCCAGCAAACAGCGTCAGAATATCAAGGCCATTTATGTGACAGAATACTATGACTTGAATTTCATTGAGGCCAGAAACGCCTTCTATGTCATGGGCAGTGATGTCTATGGCCCCATGGGCCTGGAGCTGGTTCCCTTCAAGACCGAAAAAGACGCCACAGAATTTCTCAGGGACCATCACGGCAAGAAAATTATCAGTTTCAACGATGTGGATGCTGCCCTGATCAAAACCCTTGATTGATGTATGGGGCAAAAGTCCATTTTCTGGCAGCAAAAACGCCGATTCCCCGGCATGGCGAAATATTGCCTGTTCTTTGCCTTCCTTGCGAAATAGGGTCTTAAGCTGTGATAGAATTTTACAATATTAAAAAAACCTTCAATCTCGGCAAAGCAAACCAGTTTGCCGCCCTCAAAGATATCAGCCTCACTATTGAGAAAAATAAGATAACTGTCCTGAAAGGGCCGAGCGGCTCGGGTAAGACAACCCTTGCCAGTCTTATCGGCTGCATGTCCAGGCCCACCTCAGGCAGAATCAAAATAGATGGCAGAGAGATCACTTCACTGCCGGAGAGATTTTTGGCCGAGATTAGACGGGATAATTTCGGTTTCATATTTCAGCGCTTCAATCTCATAACAGGCATCTCGGTTTTGGAAAACACCCTCTTGCCCACCTATCCCATGGGGCTAAAGTCTTCCCTGGCCCAAAAAAAGGCCATCACCCTGCTGGAAAAATTAAACATCGGTTCCAAAATTCGCCAGGAGGTTGAGAATCTCTCCAGCGGTGAACAGCAGCGGGTGGCTATTGCCAGGGCGCTGATCAATGACCCCCTCTTTATTATTGCTGACGAGCCCACTGCCCATCTTGACCAGAATATGGCGGTGAAATTCATTGATATCGTCTCACAACTCCACGCTGAAGGCAAAACCCTGCTTATCGCCAGCCACGACCCTTTGCTCTATGATTCAGAAATCGTGCACCGGGTGATTGCCTTGCAAGATGGTCAATTAGTATAAAGGATAGGTCATTCATTGTTTATCAATCCCGCGATTATCGGTCTTACAGCTGCATCATTGCTGGTCTCAGGAGTTACCATCTACGCCTCGATTATCGGCGCGGTGATCATCCGCTCATGGGACATCAACAGTGGCAGTGAAAGGCAGCTCCAGCTCGAAAGAAAGACCTATCTGATCTCAACTGTCCTCAGCTACGTTCTGGTGTGTGAACTCCTCTCCCTGCTCCTGTTTGTCGTCAACGCCGACACTATGCACAGCCTGTTTACCGGTGCTATGTGTGCGGCCGGCACCCTTTATGCCAACAGTTATGGCTACCCGACCCTGTTGACTAAAATTGCCGTCTGCATCATGTCAGGAGTCTGGTTGATTGTTAATCATGTTGACAACCGGGCCTATGACTACCCGCTGATAAAATTTAAATATGGATTTCTCCAGCTGATCACCGTCATCATTATCCTGGAAGCCGTCCTCCAGATAAATTATTTTATGGCCCTGGATCCTGAAATAATTACCTCCTGCTGCGGCACCCTGTTCAGCGGTGAAGCCGACACCCTGACCGGCGAATTGGCCCACCTCTCCCCCCTTACCGCTAAAATGTCCTATTATCTGACCCTCACAGGCACCTTCACTGCCGGGGCCTGGTTTTTGTTGAGGGGCAGGGGGGCGTTGATCTTTTCCTTCTTTAATTCTCTGCTTTTTTTTGTCTCCCTGGCCGCGATAATCTCCTTTATCTCTCTCTATTTCTATGACCTGCCCACCCATCACTGCCCCTTCTGCATTTTACAAAAGGAATATCATTATGCCGGCTACATTCTCTACCTGGCACTTTTTACGGCCACCATTGCTGGTGGGGGGATTGCGGCACTTGCCCCCTTCACAGGGCATAAATCCCTGGAAATGATTTTACCAAGAGTTCAACGAAAACTTTGCCTTCTTGCCATGATCGGCCATGCAGTTTTTGCCACACTGTGCACGTACCAGGTACTGTTTTCTGATTTAAAACTGGGCGGCTACTCCTGACGCCATTCTTGTCGCCATAATCTGCTTCATCCCTCTCTCTTTCTTAAGGAGTGCCGGCCTGGCACTCTGCACGGCAATCATGGCGGGGCCGTGAGATTGTGCGGCAAATTGCCCCATGGGCAAGGCGTAAATTCCTGACAATAATTCAAGCCAAGAGTTTAAGAAAAAAATTTGCCTTTATGTGTGGTGAAGGCCTACACTTTTCATAACGGCTGGTGCCTACCAGACCCTGTTTTCTGAATTCAAAATGGACGAATATGAATGAAGTCCTAGAGCCATAGAGAGGGTGAAAAAAAAATCAATTCAGCAGGGGAGAATTATGAAAACAAAGGGGAGGATTATGAAAACAAAACTAAATTCTTTTTGGGTATTGTTGGTAGTTCTGGCGGCAATTTTTTTCATGCAGACCAAGGCGGCATGGGCCCTGCCTGCTAACAGCCGGGTGTATCAGACCAGCTGTGTCACCTGCCACGATTCTCCTCCCAGGCTGAACGCCGTGGGCGAGGCCTTCCGCCTCAACGGTTATAAATTCCCGGACGACGAGACAAAGAGAAAACTGAAGCCGCTGCCCCTGGGTGATGAAGCTTACCAGCGCCTGTGGCCAGAGGCCATCTGGCCCGGCGAGAAGCCCGACTTCAATCCCATTTCCTTAGTGAGCATCTGGGCCCTGGAGTATCATGATAACCAGCCCATAGACCCGAAAACAGGTGAAGAGGGACCCACCTACTCTATTGTGGCCCCCCATGAGATTGAGCTGGCATGGATGTCTCCTCTGGGCGATCATATCTCCGTTTATGGTGACGCCAGATTTATCCAGGAAGACTGGGGCGGCACCGAAATGGATTCCTGGGTTGCCTTAAAGGCCTGGATCGAATTTGAGGACCTGTTCGGCATCGAGAATAAACTCAACTTGCGAGTCGGCTCGCTGGGGATGCACAGCATTCACCTGTTGACCGCCCGCAACGAGCACGCCATGGGTTTTCAGAACTATCTGATGAATACCTATCTGCTACCGGGCCTCTCCAAGAGTTCAAGAACTACGGTCGACGAGTATCCTCAGAGCGATATTGATGAAGTAGATTTCGACATCAGATCATGGGTGGGCAACAACTTTACCATTGGGCCCAAGGTCGGCATAGAGCTCAACGGCTTTACCCGCCATCTTGCCTATAATATCGGCGTGGTCAACGGCAAGACCGATGATCCCACCGACGGGGTCTTCTTCATGGGGTCCGGCTCCAACACGGGCCGCAAGGATTATTTTGCCAACCTGGCCATCAAGTTCGGCGGCCTTGGCTTTGACGCCTCCACCGGTGCCGAAGAGGAGGAGGACCCCTTTGCCGAAGAGACCGCGGTCAAAAAAGAAAGCGGTGACAGCCAGTTCTGGCGTGACGACAGTCTGACCGTCTCCTTTATGGGCTATAGGGGCGAGGGGGCGACCGAGCTGATCTACTATTCCAACAGCGCAACGGCCATGTTCGCTACAGGCCAGGTAACTGAATACGTCAAGGAAGATTTCTGGCGCCTTGGTGTGGGCGCCATGTGGAAATTCAAAGATTTAACCGTGGAAGCCGCCCATATGTGGGGGCATCATGACAATCCTTACGGTGATCTCGATACCAGGCCGGACCCAAGCGTTGAGACCAGGGTCTGGCATGTGGGTGCGCATTATTATCTCTACCCCTGGCTGGTGCCCTTCGCCAGGTTTGAAGAGCTCAAATTCTTCGATCTGCCCGGCCAAGATGTCTTATTGCTTGATGTCGAACAAGACAGACAACTGGTTACGGTGGGGGCGAAAATGCAGATTCGCCCCAATATCCACCTCAATATCGAGGGCTATTATTACACGGATACCGGAGATGCCACGGTGGTCAACCCGGACAGTACTAAATATATCGGAGTTTCTGAGGAGGCGGTATATCTTAATGATGAAACAGTAATGATGATATTGCGGGCTGAGTTTTAAGAAAAAGAATGAAGGTTGAAGTGGCGTGGGTACGCTACGCCACTTCAACCTTCAGCCTTCAACCTTCAACCTTCAACCTTGAGAGCTGAGGATGAGAATTGCTGCGCTTTATTTTTTGATGTTAGGGGCTGTTGCCCTCATGCTGCCGATGGTTTCCCTCGCCCAGGAAGAGTCCGGCTATGGCTCGGTGGGCGGCATCATCATGGTCTGGAAGACAATGGTTGAGACCACAGGCCCCAGAAACGCCAAAGATGTTATCGTCTATCTGGAAAGCGACAAATCCTTTCCGCCGGTAACGGACAGACTCATACAGATGGATCAGAGGGGGTTGCTCTTTATCCCCCATGTCCTGGCCATCCAGAAGGGCACCTCGGTTGAGTTCCTCAATAATGACTCGGAAAAACATAATGTCTTTTTCCTCTTTGACAAAACCGGCGAAACTCTGGATATCGGCACCTGGGAGAGGGGGCAAAGCGTGGTTCATACCTTTAACGAAACCGGCACAGTCATCACCCTGTGCAAGCTGCATCTGGAGATGGCGGCCAATATAATCATCCTGGATAATCCATATTATACCCATGCCGAGATTGACGGCGATAGCCAGCGGACCACATATCGTCTAGATAGAGTTCCGCCTGGAGAGTATGTCTTGAAAACATGGCATAAAAAACTGAAGATGAAAGGAGGTGAGGCCCCCATCAAGGTTGAGGCCGGGAAGATGACCAAGGTGAATATTGCCATTACCAAAAGACAGTATGCCCACTAGCGGAACTCTCACACTGCAGGTAAGCCACATGTCAATGTAAACAGGCGTTTGAATAGTGGAAAAAAACGACCCTCTGTCCCCGTATCCTCCAATGGATCCTTTTTTGACATGGCACTGTAAACTGAGTCTTATTTGCAGCTTATGAAAAAATATATAAAATTACTGACAATCGGCTTGGCCATAGTGCTGATTTGCGCCATGATCCCGGTACTGTTGGCAGAACCAGCACCCGAGGTCGGCCAGAAGAGGGACTTCTATATAAAGGCAGAGCTCTGGGAGTATTCCCCCCATCGCATTGTGGTGGATCAGGGGGATGAAATTCGCCTCAGACTTGCCTCCAGGGATGTGGTCCATGGTTTTCACCTTGAAGACCACGGCATCGAGGCCACCATCTTTCCCGGGAAAATCCCTTTTTATCTCCGCAACCCTGAGACAGAAGAAAAAGCCATCCAGGTTACGGAGACTTCATTTATAGCCGACCGCTGGGGCAAGTTTTTTTACCGGTGCTCGGTTACCTGCGGCACGTTGCACCCTTTCATGTTGGGCGAGTTGATTGTCCGGCCCAACTATCCATTTAAGGCCGCTGTCGGCGCGATGCTCGGGCTCCTTTTGGCCTCTTTCATCCTCATGTTCATGGATGCCAGGCAGCGGCCATCCCCTGACACATATGTCAGCCCGCCGCCCCCCTGGAGGCTGGACCTGTTGGCCAAGATACCTGGCCTCAGGAGGCTGCTTACCTTTAAAGGCCTGCCGTTCTCTCTTTATCTCCCTATTTTCGGCTGTCTGATCTTTTTTATCATTGCCGGTTTTTATGGCTCACCCATCGGCAACAAAAACATCAGTGTCACCGTTGTCTGGATTTTTTGGTGGTTCTTGCTCATCTGTTTCATGATCCCCTTTGGCGCCAGAATATGGTGCATGGCCTGCCCCTTCCCTTTTCTGGGGGAGTGGCTGCAGAGGGGCAGACTGTTAGGCCCAAGCCGTGCAGACACCCGCACCCAGCCCATGAGGGGCTTAAGGAAAAAATGGCCAAAAGCCCTTTCTAATATTTGGCTGCCGAACATCCTCTTTCTCTCCCTCTGCACCTTCAGTGCCATGCTGGTCACCCGTCCGATCACCACTGCTGTGGCGCTGGTGGGTCTCACCATCCTTGCCACGGCCATCCATTATATCTACCGCAAACGTACCTTCTGCAACTATATCTGCCCGGTAGGGGGGTGGATGAGCCTGTACAGCATGGCGGGCATGGTCGAGGTACGATCCCGGTCACCATTGCTTTGTGCCGGCTGCCGGACCAGGGCCTGCGTCAACGGCAATGAACGGGGCTGGAGCTGCCCTTGGTCCCAGAACCCCAGTAAGCAGAGCCTCAACAATCACTGCGGGTTATGCATGGAGTGCATCAAATCCTGCGACAACAGCAATATGACGTTACAGGCTCGGCCCTTTTGTACTGATACCGACATCAAGGGCTATGATCAGGCCTGGATGGCCTTTATTATGATCACCCTCGCCCTGGTCTACAGTGCCACCTATCTCGGGCCTTGGGGATTTCTCAAGAGCTGGGCCAATGTCAGCGAGGTTCGTAATTTTCAGGGATTTGCAATTTTTGCCGGCACTCTTTGGTTTACTGCCTTGATTGGTTTTCCTGCTCTCTGGTTTGTTTTTGCCTGGCTCGGCAAGGTACTCGCCGGCCGGAAAAGTGTTCCCACCAGCAAACTCTTTGTCAAGTACTCGTATCTTCTGGTCCCCCTGGGTTTAACGGCCTGGATCTCTTTCAGTCTGCCGGCGGTGCTGGTAAATAATACCCATATAATTTCCAGCTTTTCAGACCCCATGGGCTGGGGCTGGGACCTTTTTGGCACCGCCCACATGGAGTGGAAACCGCTTTTCCCGCATTACATTGTCTATATTCAAATAAGTTCATTGTTAATCGGTCTGACCTTTTCCATGAAACGGGGCTACGAGATTGCGCAAAAAATTTATCCCGTGCCAAGTGAAGGAATAAGAAGCCTTATGCCCTTGGCAGCCTTGTGCACAGGAATCTCCATAATTTTGTTAAGAATTTTTGCGGGCTGACATTATGAAAAGAGAGAAACTGGCCACTCTGAGTGTCATCTTCATTATCATTCTTGTCCCGGCTCTTGTGCTCTCGGCAATATGGTACAGAGAAGAACGCTTTCTGGCTGAGTATCCAGCAGGGGTAAAGGTCTTTGATATTACCGGCGTTGCTGAAAACGGTGCCTTTACCCTGGATACGGTTAATGGCCTCAACTATTGGTGGAAGAAATTCCAGCCCATGCTCGTGCATGTGTTTGTGGGGGACCAGGTTGTTTTACGATTAACGACCGCCGATGTTGTTCACCAATTTTATGTACCAGCCCTGAACCTGGGCCCCGTAAATATAAAACCGGGTCATCCCGTCCAACTTGAGTTCCTGGCTGAAAAGCCCGGGGTCTACCAGTATTTCTGCACCTCCCTCTGCGGCAATTGCCATTTTTATATGAGCGGCTGGATTGTCATAACTCCGGTTGGAGAGACCGCCTTGACACCGCCACCGATCACCTGTCCCCTTTGCGTACCCGGCTATATCGAGCGGCCTGAGGATGATTTAATTGATCTCGGGGAATATCTTTATCTGCAAAAGGGGTGCAACACCTGTCACGGCAACGCAGGTATTGGCGGGGTAGAGAATCTGAATTATGCCAAAAAGACGGTGCCGGCCCACAATGAAACAGCTAAAAAGCTTTTTCTGAAAGAGGAAGAAGATGCCGAGGCCTTTATTGATCTGATAAGCAAATATCCTGACCTGGAAAACCTGCCAGAGACCCCGGACATTCCGCGATTCCATCTGGTGTTGGCGAGATATCTAGCCACCAAAGAATTGGTAAAGAAAGGGTCGCCCGCCATAAAATTGGATGAAAATGGCCCTATGCCCCCTCTGCAGATGCCGGCTTGGGAGGCCCAGTTGCCGGACCGTGACATAGATGCCCTTCTCAGCTATTTTCTCACCCTGCAACCCTGGGAAGAAGCGGCTATGAAGGATGGAGACGAGCCCAGATTTACTGATGAGCCAAGCTTTGATGATGAGCCAAGCTTTGGAGATGAGCCGAACTTTGGAGATGAACCCGACTTTGGAGATGAACCGAATTTTGATGATGAGCCGGACTTTGGAGATGAACCGAACTTTGATGATGAGCCGGACTTTGGGGATGATGAGGAAAAACCGGGCTCTGAAAAGAGTGCAGGTCCTTGATGAAATATAAAATTTTCGCCGGAATTTTATTATGTGAGATTCTACTCTTAACAACCCTGGCGGTCTCTGCCGCTATCTCCTCAACGAAGAGGGCTCCAGCCCTTGAGGCCAACCAGCAGCTGGTTGAAAACCTGATGCTCACTGACCTCTCGCTCTGGACCGAGACCAGCTACAGCAGGCACCCCTCGCAGGCCGATTTTTTTGCCCCCTTTCAAGATGCTCCCGGAGCCATTGAACGGTTCCCTGCTGGTTCACTGACCGCCCCTGCCGCGCTTTATAACATATCGCAAAGAGCGGCTTCCCGGCCAAACTCTCCCGGCCGGATCGCTGAAACAGACTCCGATAATGAACAGGCGGCGAGAAAATGAAGATAGAAAAACACATCCGCATACTTGAGTTTGCCCTGTCGTCACTCTTCAGGCAGAAACTCAAGAACATTATTATTATTCTGGCCTACACCTTAAATGTCTTCATCTTCTCGTCCGCTATTTTTTTCTCTGAATCCCTCAAGAATGAGGCGGTTACCTTACTGGAATACTCGCCTGAACTCATTGTCCAGAGAATGAGAGGGGGACGGCATGAACTGGTGCCGCTGCAATATGCCGAAAAAATTAAAGAGATAAGAGGGGTGACGGCGGTCACCCCTCGGTACTGGGGATACCATTACGACCCGCCGGTCAATAACAACTACACATTTTTAGGTGCCGACCAGCTGCCCCCAGAGGTATTGGAAATGGTTGAAGGCTCCTTTTACGAGCAGGAGGGCAACGATTTATGCGTTATTGGCCAAGGTGTTGCAGACGCCCGCTTTGTAGACACAGAGGACATCATTCCGGTCCTGGGGGCTGACGGTGATCTGCATGCCTTAAGGGTGGCTGGAATATTTACGGCAAAATCAAACATACTGACCAATGATCTGGTGATCCTCAAAACGGCTGATTTGAAAAAAATCTTTCTCATCCCCGATGATATGGCCACCGACCTGGTTGTTAAGGTCAGAAACGTCAACGAGGTCTCGACAATTGCCCGGAAGATTCAGGAGATGATGCCTGATAGCAGGCCCATTGAAAAATCACAGATTATCAAAACCTATGAAGCGATATTTTCCTGGCGGGGCGGCTTGATGGTGGCGATATTTTTCGGCTCCATAACCGCCTTTTCCATCCTGGCCTGGGACAAGGCCACCGGCCTCAGCGGCCAGGAGAGAAAAGATATAGGCATACTGAAGGCCATCGGTTGGGATACTTCCGACATTATTGAACTGAAATTCTGGGAAGGGTTTATCATCTCCAGCATGGCTTTTTTCCCCGGAATTATCTTCGCCCAGGCCCATATCTATCTGTTGGACGGCCTTATTTTTTCTCCCCTGATGAAAGGCTGGTCCAGCATCTTTCCGCAAATAAATCTGGCGCCGCAAATTGAGATTTATCATCTTATTGTGATTATCTTCCTTACCATTATCCCTTATATAACAGCGACCCTGATCCCCTCCTGGAAAGCGGCAATCACCGATCCGGATATGATCATGAAGGGGTAAGATCCTGACAAAATGCGACCTATAATTTTCACACTGTTCCTTATTCTTTTCTTCTCTGGCGGCTGCGGACCCAACAAGGCCCCTGAACACCCCCAGGTGGTTGCTGACGGAGATGTCGTTAAAGTGCCGCTCTCGGAGGTGGGTGACGGCGGGGTGCATTTCTATACCTATAAATTTGACAACAAGAATGTTAATTTTCTGGTCAGAACCGATGGCAAGGGCAAACTCCATACGCACCTGGATGCCTGCTACAGCTGTTTTAAGTATAAGATCGGTTATTATGTGGAGGATGGGGATCTTGTCTGCCGGGCCTGTCGCTATCGATATCCCCTGGCCGATGAGGAGTGGCTGTTTATTCAGGCCTGCGCCCCCATCGCTTTGAGACACAGGATCAAAGGAAACTATCTGGTCATTAAGCTCTCCCGCCTAAAGCGGGCCGGCAAGTTCTTTTGACAATGAGGTTGGCGTTGTCATGTCACGGCGTTGGCACTCCTTGATCGGCAAGCGGGGGAGCAAGCAGCCCCCTGCCGCCGCCCTGGGGCGGGAAATAAAAAACGTGGCCTTGCCGGAGCCGACAACCAGGGAGTACCTGTGCCGCCATGGCCACCAGAGCTCATTGGGTGAGGCTGAAGGTAATCGGCATAGTGATCTCGGCGTCTTCCAGGGGGAGCGGGAACGGCGCGACCTGCCGCACCACAGCCATGGCCTGGCGGTCAAGCAGGTCGTATCCCGAGCTTGCCAAGACGGTGATGCCCTCCACGCCGCCCTCGTGATTGATACGGAAGGAGAGTTTGACCTGACCCGTCCAGCCTTTCTTCCGGGCCACGGCGGGATAGCGCAAGTTGCGCAGGACCCGGTCGCGGATACCGGCGAAATGGTTGGTCCGGTACTGTTCCTGGCTGCTCTGGGAGTGCTCTCCCGTGACCGCTTCCCGGCTGGCGGTCTGGGCAAGTGTGGCGGGGTTTGCTGGGCCGGATGGCGCTGGCCTGGCAAGCCCTGCAGCTGAGGCGAGTGGCTTTGGCAAAACTGTTTGTGTTGCCGATTCTACCTTGGTCGCTGCTCTTTCCTCCTGGACAAATGATTCTGCCGCTGCTGGTTCTGCTGGCGGTGTTTCAGCCACCAATGCTTCCCGTTCTGGTGCCTGTACCGCTTTTTTCTGGTGGCGCTGCTCGATAATGGGCGGATTGGCATCAACGGCGGCTTCCACAGGCCTCGTGTCTTGGCCGACTTCAGCAGCCCGTTGCAAAACTGGTGCGCTTGCTGATGCCTCAGCTGCGCTCGCTACCTTTTTCAACGGGCTGTCAGAGGTGACGGGAAGCGCGGGGGCGGACATCTCTTGGCCATTGCCGTCGAGCATGGTGAAATTCATCAGATCGATGCGCTGGGGAACGCTGACCGTGCGTGTGGCGCCGATAATCGCCAGCACCAGCAGCACATGAATGGCACACGAAAGCAGCAGGGCCTTTATCTGTCTGGTCATCATATCTTTTCAGTCTGCAAACTCACCTTGGCAAAACCCAACCCTTTTACCGTGTTGAGCACCTTAACAAAGTTCTGCAGGGCAATCTGCCGGTCGGCGCGGATGAGGACAGTGGTTTCCCGTTCATGGGAACGAAGCCGTTCCTCCAGGGCCGCCATGGTCACCGGTTCCGCATCCAGGACAATGGCCCCCTGTCTGTCAATATCGATCAGGATAGCCTGCTTTGTCGTTGATGTCTGACTGGCCGAGGCCTTTGGCAGGTCAACGCTGATGGTCCCCTGGGCGATAAAGGTCGAGGTGGTGAGCACAATGGTGAGCAGCACCAGCATGATGTCGATGAAGGGGATGACGTTGATGGAATCAAACTGTGTGTCATCCATATTGGGACTCCCATTGAACCAGCAGCACCTTGACCCGCCGCAGCAGGAAGTTGTAGAGGATGATGGCCGGTATCGCCACCACCAGGCCAAGAGCGGTGGCCTTGAGGGCCAGGGCCAGGCCGACCATGATCTTGCCGGTGTCCATGAAACCCTCTTGGCCGATGCCATAAAAGGTGAGCATGATGCCCAGCACTGTGCCCAGGAGACCGATATACGGAGCATTGCTGCCGATGGTGGCGATGATGTGGAGTTTGTCGGTGAGCTCCAGTTTCAGGGTCTGGTGATCACCATAGTCAGCAAGCCGAATGCCGTTATAAAAGAGCTGGCGTTCAATGGCTATGGCCACGGCGATGACACTCATCAGTAACAGTAAACCGATAACGCCGTAGTCAATTGTTGCCTGCAGCCAATCCATTGCTATCTCCTTTCTTTTTTTTCTTGAATCTGGAATAGGCTGCCACTCCCAGCACCGCTACCCCACCACCCACGCAGCCGAAGCAGGAGGCGCATCCTCCCCCAGCGCAACCGGCCGATGCCAGAAGCCCACCCACTCCACTTGCCACACCGATGCCGGTCCCGAACAGTTTTGCACCCATATTTTTCATAGGATCACCGATAATCAATGGCCTGCTGGGGGCAGGCCTTCTGGCATTCCCGGCAGGGGAAGCAGGAATAATGGTTGATGGTTGCCTGTTCATCCCGTTCGATGGCCCAAGTGGGACAGACATGTTCGCAGGCCCCGCAGCCATTACATTTATCAGCGTTGACCCGCATTCTTTTGCCGAACCGGGCACCGATCCTGTTAACAAGAGTGTCCAGGGCGCCGATGGGACAGAAAAAATTACAATACCCCCGGCCGCCGCGGGCCATGAAGCCGAGCAGGATGATCATGCCCAGATTGATCAGGCCGGCGGTCCGCAGGAAATAGGCAAGATCCGCCTCCATGAAGGCGGACCCGAACAAACGCGGCATGGTGGCGAAATTGCAGTAGCTGCAGCAGAGGCTCCCGATGCCAAAGAGCGGTGCCAGAAGATAAACGGCAAGGTAGCCGTAGCGCACTGGTGGGGCCGAGATGCCCGTGTAGTTGATCTGCAACTTTTTTGGCACAAGCCGGCTGCCCAGTTCGGTGGAGCTGCCCACCGGGCAGAGATGGCTGCACCAATGGCGACCAAAGAAAAGAGTGGAGAGCAGGATGGCGGCGACCAGCGCCACTCCCATGTAACTCCGTAAAAAACCCATGAAGAACTGGCTCACGGTCATGCCCTCGCGCCAGGTGAAAAACATGCGCGGGCACCATTCGCCGCAGAAATTCACGCTACCGGTGCTGGCCTGGAAAATGAGGGCCAGGGGCGGCAGAAAGGCCATAACCGCCAGCACCAGGATCAAGGTTCGGTGTTTTGCCCACAAAGATATTTTTGTCCTGTTCGCATTCATTCGGCTCGGTCTTCCTTGCTGTTAAAATGAATAGGCACCCGCATGACCTGGTTTCCGGAGGCCATGTCATAGAAGGCCAGCGACGGCCCGGTGACAGCGCTATGCTGGTACTGGTTGCCGCTCCGGGCAACCGCCGCGCTGCTTTCCGGGCAGCAGGAAGCGCCCGGCCCCGGTTCGGCAGGCGCCGCCACAGCGCTTTTAACCATTGCATCAGCACTGCTGCCATCCGGCCGCATGACCACCCAGAGGACCAACCGATCACGGGGCTGCACTCCTTTGAGAACATGGTCCCGGAAAACCGGCTCCCGGTGCAGACCAAGGGGGATCATCGGTTCGGAGTTGTGAATGGCCCAGGTCATGCCGGGGACATTTTCCACCACCACACGCACGTCACCGCGATAGGGCGGTAACACCGTGGCCGTGGCGATCATGACATAGCGGTTCAGGCCGCACTCAAAATGGGCGGCGTGTTTCACCCGACCGCCGTCCTTGCTGAGCAGCGCCATGGAATGGGCCGAATCACCGAAATGGGACACCACCCCCAGCAAGGATAGGCCTACGGCGGCGGTAAAGGTGATCATCGTCTTGATGTTCTTCATGGCAACCGCTCCTTAAAAGGCGTAGGTGAACTTGCCGAAAAAGGTGCGTGGCGCCCCGGGCCTGTACCGCTTCTCGTCAGAGTACTTGGTCACCTCCATGGCATAGGTGTCGTCAAAGAGGTTCTGCACATCCAGGGTCACAGCCCAGGGACCTTTCTCATAGCCGACCATGAGTTTGGTCAGGAAGGTATAGCCCTCATATGTCTCGGAATTAGCGGCATCAACGTAATATCTGCCCCAGGTGGAGGTAGTGACACTGCACTTGAATCCTTGCGGGTGCCGATAGCGGGCGAACAACGAATACTGGTGCTCCGGGATATAGGGGAGCTGGTTGCCGCTGTGGTCCAGCAGGACGGTGCTGGTGGTGTGAGTCACCGGATCATAGACCCGGATCGGTTCGCTGAATTCGTCAAATTCGAAATCGCTGTAGGTGTAGGTGCCGCCGATGGCCAGCCCGTCCAGGGCCTGGTAGGTGCCTGTAAACTCAAGGCCGTTTTTTCTTGTCTCGCCAGCGTTGTTATAGGAGCTCTCCCCGCCAGGGAGAAGGGTCTGGATCACCTCGTCGCTCACCTGCATGTGAAAGAGGGCCAGATCCAGTGCATGTCCGCCCTTGAAAAGGGCCTTCATTCCGGTTTCGTAATTGACGGTGGTTGCCGGCGTCAGGTTAGGATTGTCTTCCAGTTCCGATGACTGAGGTGTCTGGAAACCGGTGGAAACCGTGCCGTAGAGACTGTAAATGCTGTTTATTGCGTAGACCACGCCCAGCCGTGGGCTGACCCGCTCAAAGGTTTCATCAATGTTAATGGTCTGCCTGTTGGCCACAAAACTGGCCGTTGCATAGGAATATTCCTGGAATATTTCTGAGTCGAAATCAAAGGTGACCCGGTCGTACCGCACGCCGAGATCAACGAGCCAGGCATCCCCGGGCCGGAGGGTTTCCTGGAGATAGAGACCCCACTTGTTCACCACTTCGTCACTGGTTTCCATCAGGTCGCCTTTTTCATCGGACAGGGTGGAGAGCAGGCGGCCCGAGTCGGAGGTAAGGATGTCACGGTAGGTGAATTTTTCGCTGTCCATGCTGTCCTGTTGGCCACTGATGCCGGATACCAGTTCAGAATTAAGACCAAAAAGCTGGTGCGCGAAGTTTGCCTGCACATCGGCACCCAAGATATCGGCGCCGCCGTCGTTGATGCCGCCCGTGACCGGATGAAAATGTTCCCAGCTCTGGTAATAGACCAAGGGTTTGATGGTAACCGGCCCCAGGGGCTTTTCATATTTCAGGGTGGTGTAGTAGATGGTGCTGTCCCGGGCCGAGTGCCTGAAGGGACCGTCGGTGAGCTGGCTGATATCGCTTTCGAACTGCTCAAGGCTCAAACTACCGGGCAGCTCGATTTCCGCCTCTGTCATATTAAGATTCAACTCCAAAGAGGAGTTATCGTCAAAAGCAGTGCCGAATTTGATCCCTGCCTGGTCGGATTCAAATTCATTATGCTCCCGCCAGCCGTTGGAGGATTTATGCGTCCCGGAAAGGGTGGCATAGAGGCCCCCTACATGGCTGCCGTATACCCCGCTCAGCAACGTGGTGTCATCGCTGCCGTACCCTGTCTTCAGGCTCTTGATTTCTTCGAAGGGACTCTTGGTGATGACATTGATGACGCCACCCGCGGCGTTGGCCCCGTACAGGGTAGAGTTGGGACCCTTGGTCACCTCAACCTGCTCGATGAGCTGGGTGTCAACAAAGTCGAGCCTGGTGAAACCGTCCGGGTCGGTGATGGGCACACCGTCGAGCAGCACCATAATTTCCCTGACTCCATAGCGGGCCTTGAGTCCGGCTCCTCGAATGATGAGCCGGGCGTCATATCCACCGTTTCGGCTCTCCGCCTGGACACCGGCCACGCCCTCCAGGGCTTCCTTGACGCCGATCAGGCGTGAATCCTCAATGGTCTCTTGGCTGACCACGGTGACCGCCGCCGGCACTTCCCGAGTGGAGCGCTCGCTCCTCGTGGCGGTGACCACAATCTCTTCAAATTCATGTTTGATTGGTTCCCCCTCAGCACCGTGGGCGGATCCGACAGCACCCAACAGCAGCGCGCCGCCTAAAAATAAGAGTTCTCGTCTCATAATGATTCTCCTCGCCTTGCTGGGGAGGCCAGCAATCTGTATCAGGAAAAAATTACGGTAAAAATGTAATTGTCTTTGGCCTTAATGATTATTTCAAGTTCAGGAAAAAGTTTCCTGCAAAGCTGTAATTACCTTTTATACTTATGTAGTATTTCAACATTGCCATTAAAAATAAAGGGTAAATATATTTAGTTTTGCTTGATGATTTTCTTTCTGTGGTAAATATGACTATTGCGACGAATTGCCACAGTGGTAGATTGTAGCAGGATCAGTATAAAACAAGACCTGAGCTGGAGTTGTTCAAGAGTGGTGCATGGTGAATAAGCGTTGTTTCTCTCATGAGAGAGAACGTGCAAAACGTTGCCACCTTTCTTTTTCGTTTCATCAAGTGGTCATGGCATATCGGTGCGTGTGCTTTCTCAGCGCTCTTTCATGAGGTGAGCTCAAGGAATCTGCCAAGCCCACCGATTTGTGAAGCAGTTCATCCCGAAGATCTGGAAGATCTCCTTTCTCTCCTCATCGGTAAAGGTGGTGATGTGGGGCGACAGGTTGGCCGCGATCAGGAAACAGGCCATTCTTCATGCTCTGTGGCGATCTTGACGTTGGAACCTGCGACTATCAACGCCGGGGAGGCTTCTTCCCGGGCGTTTGTCAGCAAGGGTATTTCAGGGCAGGTGAAAGAGGGGACAACAACGGGGCCAGGGGCTGTTAAAAAGTGTTACCCATGTACCGAGAACAAGGTGTAACCTATGGACCAGGACTATACCAAAAACAGCTGTTGGCCGGGCCCAGCAGCTGGCAGCAGGAGGATCTATTCATTCCACGCCCTTGCAGGGGGCGGTCATTGAGCTTACATGTCTGGATTGCAAAAAAAGAAATATCAGGAGAATTGCTATGGCGACCTTATTCGACCAAACCACCATCAACGGCATGACCATGCGCAACCGCCTGGTCCGCTCAGCTACCTGGGAAGGAATGTGCGAGGCAGATGGCCGACCCACTGCCCGGCTGGCAGAGTGGTATAGGGATCTGGCCCGCGGCGGCGTGGGTCTGATCATCACGGGATATAGCTTTGTGCGGCCAGAGGGCAAACAGCTCCCTGGCAAGATGGGGATACACACCGACGATTTTGCCCGGGAGATGCAGGCCCTTACTCAGGCGGTACATGACCAGCAGGGGAAGATATGCGTCCAATTGGTGCATGCCGGGGGGCAGACGGATGCAGCCACCGCCCACCGCCAACCTCTGGCGCCCTCAGCCGTGCAGGTTGAGCAATTCCCCGAACTTCCTCAGGAAATGTCAAAAAAAGATATCGCCGACATCGTGGTGGCCTTTGCTGAGGCGGCAAGACGGGCTCAAGCCTTCGGCTTCGATGCCCTCCAGCTTCATGGCGCCCATGGCTATTTGATCAATCAGTTCCTCTCGCCTCTTACCAACAGGCGTACGGATGAATACGGGGGCACTCTTGACAAGCGCTGCCGCTTTCTCCATGAGGTGTATCATGCCGTCCGTCTGGCAGTGGGTGACGATTTTCCCGTGTTGATCAAGCTCAACGGTGCCGACTTTGTAGAAGGCGGCCTGAGTATGGAAGATGCGGTCTATGCGGCGACCATGTTGGCTGATGAAGGGATCGATGCCATTGAGGTGAGTGGCGGCACCCCAGCCTCGGGGGACAAAACTCCGGTGCGGCTCAAGATTGAGAAGTCAGAGCAGGAGGCCTATAATCTTTCCCTGGCTAAACAGATCAAGAAGGCGGTCAACTGCCCGGTAATGGTGGTTGGCGGCTACAGAAGCTACGAGGTGGCGGAAGAGTCTGTTAAGGAGGAAGGGATTGATTATATTTCCATGGCCCGCCCCTTCATCCGGGAACCTCACTTGGTTCAACGATGGCGTCAAGGTGACCTCTCCCCGGCCAAATGCATATCCTGCAACGGCTGTTTTGAGCCGGGCCTTAAGGAAGGTGGGATCTACTGCGTGATAGAGGCAAAAGAAAGGGAGAAAAAGAGGTAATCCACCCTTCGACGAAGGGGGGCGCAACCAGTACGGCCAAGGGCCGCGGCCCGGCCGGAAAAACAAGAGGGGGTGTCCCTGATTTTTCAAAAAAGGAGATGATGGTGGGCTGGAAGGATTATTTTACCCCAAAAAAACAACAGGGGTGCTGGCCACCGCCGCTGCTGACGGCAGGGTGGATGCCGTTGTCTATGCCTCTCCCCACGTTATGGACGCTTCCCTTGGCTGACAACGATGTTTGCCGTATTTGACTTGAGGTCGAAAACGATCTGCACCTTGTTGTTTCTCAGCTGGAGCAGGACCTGGGTGATTTTGTCTTCCAGCGTGCAGCCTGGATCACCCCAGTCTGCGCCGTCCCGGGTCACAAACTCCTCGATCATATTCCGCAGGGTATTCGGATCAATCTGTTCGTACGGAACCGCTATTCCTTCTTCGTGCATGCCGACTGCGTTTTCCTGAGACATTATCCCGTCCATCCTGTGGTATCGATTTTAATATGGATTAGAGAGGAGCCACTTTATTTAATGGTGCCTGGCACTCTCCTGTTTACAAGAGTCCAAAGGCCTGGCTATGCACCATGTACGTCCCTGATCTTCTATGGTTCACAGTTGCCCCGCCCATTGGGCACATATATTCATTCTGAATGTAGAGAGCCTCCGGGGGATGGCCCAATTCCTCAAGGCCAAGATAACCGGCGACCAGGGTTTTGGAAAGGTTCTTGCGATCAAGAAGATCCATGCTCCTTCAAAAGCGAGCAGGTGATGCTTTTGCATCAAAAGTAAAAAGCGGATGTGAGTCCTTTATCCCTCAGCTTTCCATGTCTCTGCCAGGAGGAAGCGAGGCGGCAGTCGAGAGGTTTGCCAGCCGTTACCCTGCTCCACTCTGACTTCCTCCTGCGCCCCAGCGTGGTGTAAAAAAGCTCTATTTCAAAGAGTTGCCCAGGAGGTGGCGTCGGGCGGCTGAAGTTCGATGGTAATCACTTTTTTTATCCGTTATTATGTATGCATAAGCAGCAGGTGTTGCCCGCATGGGCAGTTTGAACTCCAGAAGGAGGTTCGCAATGATTGAGAAATTGATGGCGCTCTCAGGTGTCTTGATTGCCGGGGCCCTGGCGTTTACTGCGCCCCTGCAGGCGGGCGACGTCAACATCGTCCCCGCGCAAGTCACCCCGCAGATATACATGCTGGCCGGTGAAGGCGGAAATATCGGTTTGTTTACGGGCGCGGACGGAACTTTTTTGATCGACGATCAGTACGCCCCCCTTACCGAAAAAATTATAGAAGCCATCAACTCAGTTGAAGGGGAGTATCCCGAATTTCTGATAAACACGCATTATCATGGTGATCACACGGGAGGTAACGAAAATATGGGCCAGGGCGGCGCCTTGATATTCTCCCACCATAATGTGCGGGAGCGCCTGCAGGCAGGCTCTTTCATCGAGGCGTTTAACATGAAACGGGCTGCGGTCAGCCGGGAGGGCTTACCGGTGGTGACCTTTGCCGAAGGCATCACTTTTCATCTTAACGGCGACAGGGTCCGCGTCATCCATGTACCCCATGCCCATACTGATGGCGATAGTTTTATCTTCTTTACGGCGGCCAATGTTATCCACGCCGGCGACCTGTTCTTTAATGGTTTCTATCCTTTTATTGATGTCAACCATGGCGGCACCCTTAAGGGCATGATCACAGGGGTGGAGACGATTTTGGCCCTGGCGGATAACGATACTCAAATTATTCCGGGCCATGGTCCCTTGGCGGATAAGGCGGAGTTGCTGAGGTACAGAGAGATGCTCAGTGTGGCCCATGAACGGTTGTCAAAGCTGAAGGCGGCAGGGAAAAGCGCCCAGCAGGCAATTGACGCCAGGCCCCTGGCCGATCTGGAGGAGACCTGGGGCAAGGGGCTTTTCAAAGGCGACCGCTGGATAGAGTTGATCTATTCCGGGGTTTGAGACGTGGTTCCTGAACACTCAGGGCAGCCGCTTGTTGCCCTCTCCATCTTCTTATGCCACGCCACAACGTTCGATGGCATTGCCAGAGTCGAGTAAGAGAGCCACTCTCCTCTGACAATGCCATGATCATACGAGGTGGAGATTATCAATACGCAATTCTTAACCCCGCCTGCACATTATGGCTTGCATATTCAATGGCCGTGGTCTCAAAGGTCGGATCGTCCGTTCCCAGGTAAAGATATCTCAAATCAAGGCTGAAAGTTTCGTTTATGGCATAAGAAACACCAGCACCTGCCTGGTAGGCAAATACCGTGTCATCATCTTTTATTTCACCAGCGAAGTCGACCCTGGCCAGCCCAAAACCAGCGCTGAGGAACGGTGTAAACCTGCTCCTGTTGGTGAAATCATAATAACCATTTATAAGAAAAGAAAGGCTGGAGGCGTCGCCAGTTAAAGCCCGTGATGTGTTATCTTCGTTTATCTGATCCAATTGGTTTTGTTGGTATGAAACAGCACCATCGAGCCTGAGGTTGTTACCGAAATCATAACCGACTGCTATACCCAGAGCCCAACCCGTATCATATTCCATATCGTAGGTTATGCCTGGCTGTGCAGAGTCAGTAATATCAGAATCATTTAGGAACACGCCACTAATATTGTAGCTTACATAGTTGCCTTCGGCGCTGTGTGCCATGGAAGAAGTGCACAGCAATACAGCACAACCTGTGGCCATTAAAATGCTTTTTTTCATCCTTTTCTCCTATGCTTCAGTTATGGTGGCGTTGAGGTACGCTAAGTTTCCGGAGCTATTTCCCACAGAGCAGGACAGGAGATATCTTTTCCTTCATTTCCTCTGCTCATAACATCTCCTTTGATCAAGACTTACGATACACATCGAAAGAAAAATACGCAACCCTTAGGAGATTGATATGATAGATCTTTTTAGCTCCTCCTTTCTTTCATTATGAAGTGGGGCAGCCGCCAATAAAAAAGTTCATTACGGAAAAGAGTGGGGTGGTAAGGAAAAAAAACACCACTCCGAAGAGGGAATTTTAACCCTAAAAGGGGGTGACCAGGGAAATGGAAAAGTCTAGCCAGGAATTGCCCTAAAAATCGGTAAAATGGTGATATTCCCCTTTGTAAGGAAAAGAATAAGCTTCTTAAGCAGGACAGGCACGGCTGGCCGGGACACCATAAAGATGAAATCGTGCAAGCAAGGCCAACAGCCGCTTCTCTCTTTCAGGGAGACACAGTACAATGCGGGGCCATAGCACCCCAAAAGCCACCGGCTTCTTTGTGCTCTGATCATCAAGATTCCCCTGTACAGGAAAACCAACCGACAACCTACACCAATAAAGAGGCCGTGCACCCATGAGCGCCACCACCATTCTTTATGTCATTATTGCCCTTGTTCTTGCTGATTATCTCCTGGAAAGGGGACTCAGCTTTGTCAATTGCCGGCGTATTGCCACTCAGCTGCCGGATGAGGTCAAGGACATTTACAGCGCGGAGAAATATCAGCAGTCCCAGGAGTACAAGAGGGCAAACTGCCGCTTTGATCTGGTTACGGCCAGCCTGAAGGTGGTGATCCTCCTGGCCCTGCTCGTCACCGGCGGCTTTGCCTATCTCGACCAGCTTGCCAGGGGCCTGGTGGAGACGGAGTTGCTGGTCTCCCTCCTCTTTTTTGGCTTGCTCTTTTTTGCCTCGGAAATGCTCTTTCTGCCCTTTGAACTCTATCATACCTTTGTTATTGAGGAGCGCTTTGCCTTTAACCAGACCACCCCGGCCACCTTTATCACCGACAAGCTGAAGGGCTGGCTGCTCACCGTTCTCCTGGGGGGCTCCCTGCTGGCGGCAGTGATCTGGTTTTACCAGATCACCCAGGACCATTTCTGGATCTATGTCTGGTTGTTGATGGGCGGCTTCATGATCGTGATGACCATGTTCTACTCCACCCTGATCGTGCCCCTCTTTAATAAGCAGACCCCCCTGGAGCAGGGTGAGCTGCGGGATGCCATTGAGGCTTTTGCTGAGCAGGCCGGTTTTCAGCTGGATAATGTCTTTGTGATTGACGGCTCCCGCCGTTCCACCAAGGCCAATGCCTATTTTTCCGGCCTGGGTGCTAAAAAGCGTATTGTCCTTTATGACACCCTGATCAACGACCTGGAGGTGGAGGAACTGGTGGCGGTGCTGGCCCATGAGATCGGCCATTATCAGAAGAAACACACCGCCAAGGGTATCATCCTTGCCCTCTGCCAGACCGGCATCATGCTCTATATTCTGTCGCTGTTTATTGCCAACCCCCTGCTCTCAGAGGCCTTGGGGGCGGATATCCATAGCTTCCATCTGGCCCTGATCAGCTTTGCCCTGCTCTATTCGCCGCTGGCCACGGTCATGGGAGTGGGCATGAACGGCTTGTCGCGGCGCAATGAGTATGAGGCGGACCGTTTTGCCGCCCGCCATTTTGAGGCTGCGGCCCTGGCCTCGGCCTTGAAAAAGCTTTCCGTCAACAACCTCTCCAACCTCACTCCGCACCCTGCCTATGTGTTTTTTCACTATTCCCATCCCCCTCTTCTGCGCCGACTGGGCGCCCTGGCCGCCAGCTGAACGCTGATATAACCTCGAAAACGGAGAACATTATGAAAGTCTTAAAACTGGATGAAACAAGAGAATTTACCCCCGGCGCCATGAAACGCTTCTTTCTGGTGGCAGATTCCGAATTTTTTAAAATCATCAATTTCAACCTGGAGGCAGGGGTCACCTTCCCGGTCCACTCCCATGATCTTGACGGAGAATTGTCAATCCAGGTGCTCGAAGGGGAGGGCTCTTTTCTCGGCGCAGGAGATATGGAGATAGCCGCCAAAGAGGGAGACATTCTCATTTCGGAGATCCGGGAGCCCCATGGTGTGCGGGCAAAAACCGATATGCGTATTCTGGTCACCATTGTGCCGCCTATTTGACGGCGGGCGGTTGCGGCGGGGGCTCAGGGGGATGGATCTCCGCTGAGCCCTCCATGACATCATCCGCCCGGGTGAGTGCCGCTGCTGCCGCAGCCCTCAACCATAAAAAAAGGCCAGGGAGAAACTCCCTGGCCTGGGGGCCATCATCTTGTGCTGGTGGGCTGAAATCTTATTTCAGGGCAGCCAGGATGTTGTCGGTGACTTCCTTGATGGAAGGTTGGCCATCCACGGAAATAACCTTGGTGTCGCCGTCCAGCTCCTTGAAGAAGTTGACAGCGGCCATGGTGCCTGTTTTCTCGTCATAGTAGATGTCATGGCGCTTATCAATGGCCGCCTCATCCTGGTCATCGGCGCGGGCGGAAAGGTCGCCGCCGCAGACCCGGCATACCAGCTTGCCGTCTTTCTCCACCGGTTTGATGGCATCAAAAGCGATGTGGTTGGGATGGTTGTTGTCGTTGGCGCAGAGGCGGCGGCCGGTGATGCGTATCTTGGCAACCTCGCGGGGCAGGACGATCTCCACCACGTAGTCAAGCTTGATGCCTTCCTCTTTCAGGGCCTTGGCCAGGGTCTCGGCCTGGACCTTATTGCGGGGGAAGCCGTCCAGAATCCAGCCGTTTTTGCAGTCATCTTCTTTGAGGCGGTCGAGGATCATGGGGATAGTGATGTCATCGGGAACAAGATCGCCGCGGTCAATATACTCTTTGGCTTTCATGCCCAGCTCGGTGCCGCCGCCGATATTCTTGCGGAAAATAGCACCAGACTCGATATGGGCGATATTGCCCATTTTTTCCTGGATAATGGCACCCTGGGTGCCCTTGCCACTGCCATTTGGACCAAACATGAGGATGTTCATAATATACTCCTTTCTCAATAGGTACTGAATACCATTATCTCAGAATGAAATAATGCCTTTTTTACATGGGGTGCCGTCCCGGGTCACCGACAAAAAACGGAAATAAGCAGTTAAAACTATTTGCTATTTAAAAAATAGCTGAAATATATCGCAAGTTGTCGGGGAGTGCCACCGAAAATGTTATGGCGGGCCAAAAAGGTACGATGTTATGACCAGAAGGAGACAAATCGCTGCACAGGAGAGGATATGTGTTCTTTATTCCCCGCTTCATGGTTTTTTTCTGCTATATATCATGAGGTGCCGGTGAAATTCTTGGATTTTTTTACCGGTGACAGCAGGTGAGGTCAATAAAAAAGGGTGCGCAGCAGGCCGATCCATTCCCTTGGCACGCGTGACCATCCCCGGCTGATGATCAGCAAGAGATGGGCATTCTTTTTGCCCTTATTCCTGTTATCGGCGGCCACTCCTTATGAGGTGGCGGGGAAAATAGTGTAAGGCCCCTATGAAAAAAACGATCATCTCCATTTTGGTTCTGTGTACCATCCTGACCTTTGGCTCAGATGGCCACGGTTCTGGAGGGGTGATGGCTAAAAAGTGTCAATAAATCGGCACGGATGCCGACAAGGAGGAATGAGCACCACCACCCATCTTGCGGCCGGGGAAATATCTATAAAAAGTTTATTGAATCTAGGTTGGTGTAATGGCTGAAATCACCTTGGGGGCATATCCTCAGAAAATCTGTGACAACAAATATTTCTTGCAGCTCTCCAAGGATAAGCTCCATCTCCTCTTGGCTCTCCAGGAGGCGACAGATCTGGAACCTGCTGACTGGCCGGAGGTGAAGGCCATCGCCTTGGCGGCCGGAGTCTGTCATGGCTTCCATGAGGGGGTGCCCCTCCTGAAGGAGGGCAAGGCGGTGATCGCCACCGGTACCCCTGCCCGCCATGGTGAAAATGCCAAGGTGCGGCCTCTGGTCAGACCTGCAGTGGTCCAGGACAAAGATGAGGAACAGGCCCGCAATGTCCGGCGGGAGTTTCGTGAGCTGGGCAATATCGTTAATGTCCCTGAAGGGCAGCTTCTCCTGGAAAAGATTCCAGCCACCCCCGGGGTTCCGGGCCGTAATGTCCTGGGGGCGGAGATTGCCGCCCGGGATGGCAAGGATGTTCATATGAAATGCGGGCCCGGTGTCTCTCTGAGCGAGGACGGCCTGCGGGTCACCTCCACGGTCAAGGGCAAGTTTGTGATGGAGGGGGGCAAGCCGGCTGTCTATGAGGAGCATGTTGTCCATTCCGACGTTGATCTGAGTGTCGGCAATATCACCTTCAGCGGCAGGCAGCTGGTCATCAAGGGCCACGTACTCCCCGGCTTTCGGGTCAAATGTATGGGCAGTATCGACATAAGCGAAGGGGTGAATAACGCCGAAATCATCGCAGGTACTGATCTGAAGATCCGTGGTGGCCTCATCGGCGATGAGTGCTCGATACGGGTCTGGGGCGATATGGATGTGGATTTCTGCGAAAACACCGGCCCCGTTGAGAGCCGGGGCACCATATCCATCGCCGATTTTGTGGTGCAGGGCAATATGAAGGTGGAAAAGGATCTCAAGGCCTTAAGCGGCAAGGGTGCCCTTATTGGCGGCAGATATGTCCTGGGCGGTTCCCTCTATGCCCTGGAGCTCGGCTCTGATGCAGAGGTGCTCACCGAAATTGTGGTGGGGCTTAATCCCGGCCTTGAGCAGAAGAAGAAAAAAATTGAGGAGGCCAAGGGGATTTGGCCACCGCGCCTTACCGAGATGCTGAAGGATATCAGTGCGCTGTCTGCCATGAAAAAGAAAGAGGGTAAGGGTTTTTCGCCGCAAAACGAGCTGAAACTCAAAAAGCTCAACGGTCTTATGCCCAAGGTCATGGAGGCCAATAATCACCTGGCTGAGCTGGAAGAGAAGCTGGATGCGGAAATTGAAAAGGCGGCCACTCAAAGTGTCTATGTCTATGGCAGGGTTCATGCCGGCGTCCAGATCACCATCGGCAAGATATGCCGGGTGTTGACCAGCCCGGAAGAGGGAGTAATTATCGCCTTTGTTCGGGAGAAGCAGGCCATTCATGTGCGGACCATGACCCCCTCAGAACGGGAGTCGGTCGCTCTTGGTGCGTAGATCCTGATTGTTTTTGATTCCCTTTCAAAAAAAAAGTCCAGGTCACCTTGATGGTGATCTGGACTTTTTTTGTTCTGTAAAGGGGCTCAGGCGAAGCGGCAGACATCCATCATCTCGCGCACTGCCTGATCAAGGCCCACGAAGATGGCCCGGGCCATGATGGCATGACCGATGGAAAGCTCCTCAATGGTGGGCAGGGCCGCCACCCGGCCGGCATTCACATAGTTGAGGCCGTGGCCGGCATTCACCCGCAGGCCCGCCTCATAGGCCTCTTCCGCGGCCGCGGCGATGAGGTCAAATTCCTGGTCTTGCTCCTCGTCGCTGGTGGCATCGGCATAGCGGCCGGTGTGGATCTCCACAAAGGTGGCGCCCACCTCTTTGGCGGCCTGAATCTGGGCGGAATCAGGATCAATAAAGAGGCTGACCGGGATCTTTTTCTTGGTCAGCCTGGCAATGACCTTCTTGAGGTTGCTCTTTTGGCCAGCCACGTCCAGGCCGCCCTCGGTGGTCAGCTCCGCCCGTTTTTCCGGGACCAGGGTAACCATGTCCGGTTTGAGCTCCAGGGCAATCTTGATAATCTCTTCGGCTGCTGCCATTTCCAGGTTGAGCTTGGTCTGCACGGTCTGGCGCAGAATCTCTACGTCGCGGTCCTGTATATGACGCCGGTCTTCCCGGAGATGCACAACGATGCCCACGGCGCCGGCCAGCTCGGCAATGGCTGCGGCCGTCACCGGGTCGGGTTCTTTGATGCCCCGGGCCTGACGCAGGGTGGCCACGTGGTCGACATTAATGGCGAGTTTGACCATCTTCTTTCTCCTTGTTGCGAGTGCTTGTACATAGTGGTGTTCGAGGCCAAACATCTCCTCGGCATCGTGGTCCGAACGTTCATGGTCATAACCCAGGAGGTGGACAAAACCATGGACCAGCAGGGTGGTCAGGTGCTGGTGCAGGGATATCCCTTGCTCCCTGGCCTCTTGGTCGGCAGTGGTGATGGAAATGATGATGTCGCCCAGCATGGGGTGCTGCTCAAAATAATCATCACTGCCCTGGGGAAAGGAGAGGACATTGGTGGGTTTATCCTTTTGGCGCCACTGTAGGTTGATCTCCTGCATGGCCGGATCGTCAACAAGAAGCAGGGAAAGCTCGTGCTCCTTCAGGCCGGCCAGGCAAAGAAGTGCTTCGCCTTTCTGGATGAGGAGGGCAGGGCAGACCCGGCAGGGGCCACTGTATTTATTGTTGAGCAGGACAGGCATAGAGTCAGGAGCCCCTGTTCTTGGCGGCCGCCTTCTTTTCAGAGGCCTCATAGGCCATGATGATTTTTCTGACCAGGGGGTGGCGGACCACATCTGATTCCGTGAAGGTGTTGAAGCTGATGCCCGGGGTCTTCTGCAGGATAGACGAGGCGGCCACCAGGCCTGAGCGCTGGGTGGCAGGGAGATCTATCTGGGTTATGTCCCCGGTGACCACGGCTTTGGAGTTGAAGCCCAGCCTGGTGAGAAACATCTTCATCTGCTCATAGGTGCTGTTTTGGGCCTCATCAAGAATAACAAAGGCATTATTGAGGGTGCGGCCCCGCATAAAGGCCAGGGGCGCTATTTCTATATCCCCCTGTTCAACCAGTTCTGCCGCCTTTTCCCGGCCGAGCATGTCGGTGAGGGCATCCAGGAGGGGGCGGAGATAGGGGTTGATTTTCTCCGCCATGTCACCTGGCAGAAAACCGAGGCGCTCACCCGCCTCCACCGCCGGTCTGGTCAGAATGATGGAATTGACCTGGTGGCTGGTGTAGGCGGCAATGGCCATGGCCACGGCCAGATAGGTCTTGCCGGTGCCGGCCGGACCTATGCCGAAGGTAAGGTCGTGATGGCGTATGCCCTCAATATATTTCTTCTGGTTGAGACTCTTGGGGGAGACAACCCGCTGCCTGGCGGTGACATAGACCTGATCGAGAAAGATCTCTTTGAGGTCGGCCCGGGGGGATTTCTCCAGGATGTGCACCGCATATGCCACATCCTGGGGATAGACCGGGTAACCCGCCTCCAGAAGCAGATAGAGCTGCTCCAGGGTCTGGGTGGCCAGTTCCACCTCGTGTTTGGCGCCGCTCACCGTCAGGGTGGTGCCCCGGGCCTGAATCTTGACCCCGCTGCCCTTTTCCAGTTCATGGAGATTGCTGTTTAAGTCTCCATAGAGCAGGCGCGCCGTGTCGTTCTGGGTGAAGGAGAGTTCTTTTTGTAGTTGTTCACCTCTTTGCCTGGTCACTCTTTTTCCATCTCTGCATCAATCATCGACTGGATGACCGCCATATTGCGGGTCTGGACGCGGTGACCATTGACAAAGATGGCCGGGGTGCCGGTGACTTGGGCCTCTTTGCCGTTCTTGATATCCGCTATCAGCTGCTGGCGGGCCTGGGGGCTCCGCCGGTCACGGTTGAAGGCCGTCAGGTCAAGGTCCAGGGTGGCGGCAAAGGCCTCATAACTCTCAGGGGCCAGTGTCTTGTGGTTTGCAAAGAGCAGGTCGTGATACTGCCAGAATTTCCCCTGGTTGTGGGCGGCAATAGATGCCAGGGCCGCTTCCTGGGCCTGGGCATGAAAACTCAAGGGAAAATGTTTGAAGACGATCTTTACGGTGTCTGGATTCTGCTCGAGCACCTGCTCGAGTAACGCCCCGGCCTGGGCGCAGTGGGGTCATTGGAAATCGCTGAACACCACCACAGCTACAGGGGCATCAGGGTTGCCCAGGAAGGGGCTGCCCGTGGTGTCGATCTGGGCCACCAGGCTGAAGGAGAGCTTCTGAATCTGGCCGGTGGCCGAGTTGCTGACAAAGAGCTGCTCAGGCACCCCTGCCTTTTGAAAGCCGCTGAGAAAGACGGTGTCCATGCCGTCGGCAACTTTCAGGGTCCCCTGGGACGTGCCGGCGGCATCGTACATCACCAGTTCGCCGGCCTGGGTGAGGACAAAGAGGCTGGTGCCGTCAAAGGATATTGCCATGTCCCGGATGGCCGTCTTGGTCTCAATGGTCTGGTCAACGGACCAATCAATGGCCGCTAAGGCCGGAACAGGAAAACAGAGGGCAGCAAGGATGACAAGAACATACCGCTGTAGTTTCTTCATAGACTCTCCTTCAATTTTTAAAAACGAAAATACAAAATATCAATCTCTGATTATTTTGGCAAGGAAAACGGCAAGATGCTCTGCTCTCAGGGGGCTCTTGGCCCGGGCCAGGCCCTGTTGCCATTGCAGAAGGCAGCCGCTACAGGTGGTGACCACTAACCCCTGGGAAAGTTCCGCCAGGGGGGCTAAGGCCCTGCTGAAAATATCCCGGGAAATATCAGGGTTGGTCAGGTGAAAGAGGCCGCCCTGGCCGCAGCATTGGGCCGGGAGGGAGAGCGGCGGCGCGCCGTTTAGTTGGGTAAGCAGCTGGCGCGGCTCTTTGGTGACCTGGCAGGGGCCAAAGCGGAGGTGGCAGGGATCATGGTAATAAAGGGTTTCAGCGGGCCTGCTGGTGGAGAGCTCCTCCTGGGCCAGGAAAAAGGTGGAAAATTCCTGGATACGACTGGCAAAGGCCGTGGCCTTGCCGTGCATCTCCGGGTCATCGGTAAAAAGTGTCGGGTAGCTCTTGAGATGACTGGTGCAGGAGGCGCAGGAGGTGAGGATGGGGCCGGCAGTACCCTCCGCAAAGGCCTTGATGTTTCTTCTGGCTGCGGTCTTTGCCTCTTGCTCGGATCCGGAAACATGGGAGGCCAGGCCGCAGCAGGTGAGGGCAGCGGGAGTGTGGAGTTCAAAGCCGCAGTGGCCGGCCATAATTGCAGTGGCCTTTGTTATCTCCTTATAGAGATGTTGGGCCAGACAGCCGGGGAAATAGGCCAGCATCCGGGGGCTCTCCTTTTTGGGAAGAGCGGGAAGGGGGGAGGGGGCGGCCAGGGTCGGGGCCAGCAGATCAAGACGTTTTCGCAGGCCGCTCGCCTTGGGCAGCGTGGCCAACAGGGCGGCCAGTGCCTTGGAGCCCCCTTCCTGGAGCAGGGGCGTGGCCAGCACCTTTTTGGTGAGGAATTTGGCAAAGCCGTGCGGGTCACGGCCAAAGGGCTGCCTGGCCCGCCAGGCACGGATATCCTCGCTGGGCCTCAGGTTGCGGGGGCAGGCCGCATCGCAGGCCCCGCATTGCAGACACTTGGCCAACAGGTCGTTAAAATAGGCGGAGTCAAAAGAAGCGCCTGCCTTGAAGAGATGAAGTTTGCCGCGGGCGGTGTGCGATTCCCGGCCGGTGCTCTGGAAAACGGGGCAGACAGGGGTGCAGGCCCCGCATTTTGCACAGGTCGATGCTTTTATTTCTGGTTGCCCTGCCATAGGAGGTAGGCCTTGATAAAGGGATAGAGGTTGCCATCCAGGACGGCATCGACATTACCGCTTTCCTGGTTGGTGCGGTGGTCCTTGACCAGGCGATAGGGCTGCATCACATAGGAGCGGATCTGGCTGCCCCAGGCGATCTCTTTTTTCTCGCCGCTGATTTCATCATGCTGTTCCTGCTGCAGCCCCTGCTCCCTTTCATAGAGGCGGGTCTTCAGCATCTTCATGGCCGTATCCTTGTTGCGGTGCTGGGAACGTTCATTCTGACACTGGACCACAATATTGGTGGGGATGTGGGTGATGCGGATTGCCGAGCTTGTCTTGTTGATATGCTGGCCGCCGGCACCGCTGGCCCGATAGGTGTCGACCCGGATGTCCTTGTCGTTAATCTCCACTTCAATGTCGTCCTCAAGCTCCGGAAAGACAAAGACCGAGGCAAAGGAGGTGTGGCGCCTGCCACTGGCGTCAAAGGGGGAGATGCGGACCAGACGGTGGATGCCCATCTCGGAACGGAGGTAGCCGTAGGCATACTTGCCCCTGATCATCACGGTGACGCTTTTGACCCCAGCCTCGTCGCCGGGCTGGAGATCGAGAATGTCGGCGGAAAATTTTTTCTTTTCGCTCCAGCGCAGATACATGCGCAGCAGGATATCGGTCCAGTCCTGGGCCTCGGTGCCGCCGGCCCCGGCATGAATGGTGAGCATGGCATTGCTGTTGTCATGCTCTCCGCTGAACATGCATTCCAGCTCAAAGTCATCCAGCCGTTTGCCCAGGGCCGCTATGACCTCGGCCGCCTCCTGTTCCGTGTCCGCGTCCTCTTCTTCTGTGGCCAGTTCCAGAAGAATTTCGGCATCTTCAACCATATCGTAACAAGCCTGCCAGCTGTCAATGGGATACTGCAGCTGACCAATACCAATCTGGGTCTGGCGGGCCTTGTCCGGATCATCCCAAAAAGCCGGATTCGCGGTCTGATGTTCAAGCTCAGCGAGTTCTCTCTGCTTGCCGGCTAAGTCAAAGATGCACCTTTAAGGAGAGGAGGAGATCTTTGTATTCTTGAAGTTTCTGTTGAAGTTCTGCTGACATGTCTTTTAGATCCTGCCGGTCAAGGCTTTTGGGCCGAGTCGGCACTGGTAAGGGGAGGAAGAATTTTACCCAAGCATGGAGAATAATGAGTGCATCATATACCCAAAATGGTCTTGGTCCGTCAATTATTTACTTTTTCCGCCTTTTTTTTACAAAAAGGGCCAGGAAAAAGAGGGTGACGGTGACACAGAGGAGGGGGAAGGCAAAACCGATCCTGGTGAAAAAGGTGGTGGAGGAGAGCAGAGGCAGGCTGGCGCTCAGATAGCCCGGCTCAAAGAGGCCGGTGTGGTCCACAATTTCGCCGGTGGGCAGAATGAGGGCGGAAATGCCGGTATTGGCGGCCCGGGCCATGCTCCTTCTGTTTTCAATGGTGCGGAAGATGGCCATGGCCAGATGCTGGTCAGGGGCGCTTGACCTGCCAAACCAGGCATCGTTGGTGATGTTGGCAAGCAGGGTCGCTCCCTGGGCCGTTTCCCGGCGGGCCAGGTCCGGATAGATCGCCTCGATGCAGATAAGCACCCCGATTTGAGCGGCCCCCATGTCAAGGGGGGCGCCGGAGGTGCCGGCGGAAAAATCACCCATGCCTTCCACCAGGGGCCTGGGGATGGGCAGGATGGAGCGCAGGGGGATATATTCGCCAAAGGGCACCAGGTGCTGCTTGAAATAGATCTCTGTCCTGCCCTGCGGAGAGAGGAGCAGGGCGCTGTTGTAGTAGGCATACTCTGTCTGGCGGCGCACCACATAGGGGGCGCCGGTAAGGAGGTGGAAGGGGGCGCTTAAGACGGTCTCCTTTTCCACCCGGGCCATGAGGGGATCAATATTGGGGTAAAAGGGGAGGGCGGTCTCCGGCCAGATCACCAGCTCGGCATCGCTCTCCTTACGGGCCTGGCGGGTAAGCTGCAGGTAGCGCTCCACGTTTGGTTCCTTGAGATCATCCTGCCATTTCAGGGTCTGCTCAATGTTGGCCTGAACCACCGCGACCTTGAGTGCCGGCTGACCGGGCAGCTCTGCTTTGACCTGAGAGAACCGGATCCCTGAATAGGTGAGGCTCAGGAGGATAAGGGCGGCAGCGGCCAGCCACTCTTTCTTTCTCTGGTGGCCCGGTTCCCTGTTGAGGAAAAAGTGGGCAAGAAGGGCGTTGGTCAGAACCAGAATAAAGGTGATGCCATGATGGCCGGTGAGGTCGGCCCCCTGAATCAGCAGCGGGGAGCCATATTGGCTGTAGCCCAGATCCATCCAGGGAAAGCCGGTGAGAAAAAGACCGCGGCCATAGTCGAGGCTCACCCAGAGCACAGGGGCAAACCAGAGCAGAGAAAGCCTCTTTCTGGTCTTGCTCACCAGGAAACAAAAAAGGGCGAAATAGAGGGCCATATAGAGGGCCAGCAGGAAAAGAGCCGGCCAGGCGAGTTGGGGCGGCAGACCGCCATAGGTCTCCATGGAGATGGTTACCCAGTAGAGGAGCAGGAGGTGGTAGAGGGTGCCGCTGATCAGGCCCCACAGCGCTGCTTGAGCCGGCCTACTTCGGTGGCAGAAGAGGAGAAGCGGCACCAGGGCGAACCAGGCCAGAAAGGCCAGGCCCGGCCCCGGGGAGGCAAGGTAGAGAAGGAGTACGGAAATAAAGGGCAGAAGAGCGGTTAACATAAAGTATCCCAATTGGTGGCCCCATCGGCAAAGCAGGCGGCTTCAGTCATGGCTGCGGGGCCGGCGCGGACAAGAGCAGGGGAGATCCGTCTTGTTTCAGAAGGCGGGGTTTACTCTTTTTTGAGGTCCGTATGGATTTTCACCATCTTGATCCGCCGTTTATCCGCCTTGAGCACGGTGAGGGTGAGAGGGGGGTATTCCACAGTGGCCCCTTGTTCCGGGATGCGGCCCTGCTGGTCAATGATAAAGCCGCCGATGGATTCATATGCTCCTTCCGGGAATTCAATGTCGAAATATTCCTCAATATCCTCAATATCGATCTTGGCATTGGTGACCACGGTCTGGTCGTCAATCACCCGCCACAGGTTTTCCGGTTTGTCCGACTCGTCAGCGATTTCTCCGACAATTTCCTCCAGAATATCCTCCAGGGTAACAAGGCCGCGGGTGGCGCCGAATTCGTCGGTGACAATGGCCAGATGGGTGTTGTTGGCCTGAAAGTCCTGGAGAAGGGCCATGACCTTGTCGTTTTCGTTGACAAAGATCATCGGGGTCAGCAGGGGGGCGATATCGGTGAGCGGCGGCGTATCCGGGCAGTGCAGCAGATCCTTGGCATGGACAAAGCCTTCGATCTTATCCGGAGAATCGTCATAGACCGGAATGCGGGAAAAACCATATCTGGTGATGAGTTTAATGATATGGCAGGGCGATGAGGTGATGGGGGCCGAGATAATCTCGGTGGCAGGGGTCATGATCTCTTTGATCCGGGTATCTCTGAATTCAAAGATGGAAGTGAGCATCTCTCCCTCAATGCTGCTGATCAGGCCGTGTTCTTCGCCTTCTTCAATGAGTTCCTGGAGTTCGGTACTCAGATCGCCGGCCGGATCACTACTATCGGCGAGGCCGAGAAGGTGCAGGATTTTTCTGATAAGGGAGGGGGGGGAGGGTGTTGAATTGTCGGGCATAAGAGTTGGGATACGACCTCGGCTGAAAATGGCAGCCATGTCAAGAGACAGGTTGGGTAATCTTGAAATGGTTGAAATAATTATATTATAAATGAAAAGAGAATGTTTAGTTGCCGCAGCAAAGAAGGGAAATTTACAAAACATAAATATAAGAAGAGCAGGGCCAAAAAGCCAGCTAATTTACAAAAAAATTGACCAAGGCCCCTGAAAAAGGTATAAGCTCAGCTGCTTTTTTTATAAGGAAAGAGCTCTTTCTGCTGGCTGGAAATGATACCTTTGACCGCTGAGGCGCGCTCCTGCCCCCATAATGGGACCTGCCTTTACTCCCTTCTGCTGAGCTGGTAGGATGGGACCTTCAAGGGTACAAAACGAATGCACATATTTTTTTGACATCACTTTCGTTCCCCATACTGAAATATATTTTTAACCATGCCCTCTCAGGCAGATCCTACTTTACCCGAGGTTCATTTTGAAAGCTAAGGTATTGATTGCAAATAGAGGTGAGATCGCCATCAGGATAGCCAATGCCTGTGTGGATCTTGGTCTTGATTTTGTGATGATCTATACGGATCCGGACAAGGAATCCGAGCATGTCCGTCGTTATGCGGACGCCGCCGGCGCCGGCAAGAAGGTGTGGCGGGTCTCCAGCTACACCGACCCCAATGAAATACTCTCCATTGCCGATCATACCGGCTGTACCGCCATTCATCCAGGATACGGCTTTTTCTCAGAGGATTTCCGGTTTGCCCGCCGAGTCACCCTGCGGGATCGGCCCCTGATCTTTATCGGCCCGAAATGGGAAGTGATCAGGGACCTCGGCGACAAGATTAATACCAAAAAGGTGGCAAACAGCCTTGGTATCCCCACCATTCCAGGCACCTCGGCCCCCATTTATAATGAAATGGAGGCCGAGGCCATTGCCGCCAAGCTCCTGAGTGATCAGGAAGAAGAGGGTATTGCCAGCCCTTCCATCCTGGTGAAGGCAGCTGCCGGCGGCGGCGGTATGGGGATTGAAGAGGTGAACCGGATCGAGCAGTTTCGGCGCACCTATCGGCAGGTCAAGAATTACGCCAAGCGTCAGTTTGGTGATGGCGGCGTCCTTATTGAGCAATGCCTGCGTGATTATAATCATCTTGAGGTGCAGATCCTCTGTTCCCAGCACGGGGAACGGCTCCATTTCGGCACCAGAAACTGCACCATCCAGTCCACAGGCCGTCAGAAAAGGCTGGAGGCGGCTCCCGGCTTTGACAACAGCTGCTTTGCCTATGCATTTGATGCCCACAAGGTCCTGGAGCAGATCGTTGACTACTCCCTTAAGCTGGCCAGCCATGTCCACTATGATAATGTCGGCACCTGGGAGTGGATCGTGGCCCGCAACGGCCAGCCCTATCTTCTTGAAGTAAACACCCGTATCCAGGTTGAAAACGATGTCTCTGCCCGGATTTCCTACTATAAGAAGAAGCACCCCAATCTGATTCGGGAACAGATCAGGGTCGCCCTGGGAGAGAAGATCGGCTACAGCCAGCGCCGGATCGAGTTCAAGGGGGCCTGCATCGAATTCCGTATTGTTGCCGAGGATACCAGCCGTGATTTTGCGCCCTGGATCGGTACCATCAATACCTTTAAATTTCCGGAGCATTCCTGGTCGGCACTCTACACCCAGGTGCCCACGGACCGGTCCTATGCCATTCCCAGTGATTTTGATCCCAACCTGGCCCTGGCCCTGGTCTGGGGCAGCTCCATTGCCGATGCCAAGGAGCGGGGCTTGCGTTTTCTGGATCAGGTCACCATTGAAGGAGAGACCAGCACTGGTGAGCCAATGATGACTAACATTGAGTATTTAAAGGAGAATATTGACAGGTTGTTGACCTTTTAGATTCCGGGCTGCGTGGTGATTGCCTGCACAAGAGGTGAGGCTGCCCAGGGACAATGCGCCAGCAGTGAGTGATTGTAAAGCTGGAAAGGGCCTTGGTCCCCGAAGGGGCGAGGCATGAACGGCCAGCACTGCTGGTTCAAGAATAGTGCGCGAGCACTATTTGTAAAAAAACACCTGTTTTATATCTTATGCAAGAAATACGAAAGCGATTGCTGAAAATTGATGAGAGAATCAATTACCTCATCCAGGTCAAGGGTTCTGCGGTCTGGGACAATGTGGACAGCCTGCAGGAACGGTATGTTGCTGTGCGTGATTCCCTTTTTGATCTCAGGCCCGAGATCCTGCGCGCCAAGATTGATGGTTTTGAGGATGAATTGACCTTCCTTGAGGAGCGGGCCGAAAAAAGCCTCACCAGCATGGATCGGGTCCGTATTGTCCGCAGCCCCCTGCGCTTTTCCCTGCAGGATATCCTGGAAAACGTCTATGACGATTTCACGGAACTGGGCGGCGAGGAGGAAGCCTCCATTGATCCCTCCATGGTATGTGCCAAGGCCACTATTTCCGCGCAGATCAAGGGGAAAAGTGTGACCCAGCAGGTCATGGTCATCGGTCACGAAAAGGGGCATGGCGAGGAGTACCGCAATGGCGGCTGCAGTAAGCCGTGGGGCAATGAAAAGGCCCTGCGTTTCATGCATGTGGCCCAGACCGAAGGCATCCCCATCCATTCCTATATTTTTACCCCTGGTTCCTTTCCTATTGAGGATTATCCCGGGGCCGGCCAGCAGATTGCCCGCAATATCTTTGCCATGACCAAACTCACGGTGCCCATTATCTCCCTGATTTCCGAGGGTGGTTCCGGCGGGGCCGAGGCCATTGGTCTTTCCGATTACCGGCTGATGTTTTCCCACGGCTACTACTCGGTCATCTCTCCGGAGGGGGCCGCCGCCATTGAGGGCAAGGTCCGCGAAGGGGAAAAGGTGCAGCCGGAAATGGTGGAGGCCTGCGCTGATCGATTGAAGATTACGGCCCGGGATAATCTGTATCTGCGCACCATTGATCGGATTATTGACGAGCCGCGTCTGGGGGCCAAGCATGATGATTTTGCCTTTTTCAAACGTGTCAAGTTTGAGATGATCCGGGCCACGGACGAAGTTGTGCTGAAGACCAAGAGTCTGCGGGCCTTCCGGGCCTATGAACTGAGTGTCAAACGCTCGGCAGATGAGGATTCCCTTGATCAGCATATTGACGTGTCCTGGGATCTCAACCCTGACGAGATCAAGCGCCTGCTGGAGCTCAGGTCCAAGAAATATCGCGAGATGGCCTGTCATGGCCTCTGTAAGAAGCAGAGCCTGCTCGGCACCCTGGCCCGACGCATGCGCTGGAAGACCAACCAGTATCTCTACAATTTCCGCTATGACCTTGTGCACAGTCACAGCAAACAGGTCAAGCAGGTCATGCGTGATGTGTCCGGCGAAAGCACGGCGGTTATCAAGCAGGTGGCCGGTCCCCTGGCCGGGGTGTTGGGTCTTTTTTCCCGCAAGAACCGCGGTAAGGAGTTGAAGGCCCTTGTTCCCTCTGCGGAGCGGGAAGAGCTTGATGATGACACCTATACCAGTCCCCTGGCCAATGAGGACCGCACCGTAACCTGCCCCAATGCAGAACATTCCGGCTGTAAGGACTTGTGGGTGCCTGATCTCTATGGGCAATTCGGCGGGGTCTGTGAAACCTGCGGCCATCATTTTCCCCTGGAATATCAGTGGTATCTGAAGAATCTTTTTGATCGGGATTCCATTCGTGAATTCAACGAGGATATTGCGGCCGGCAATCCCTTGGGCTCTCCCGGCTTTGAGAAACGGCTGCAGGATGCCATTAAAAAAACAGGGCGGCGCAGTTCCATGATTACCTTTGACGCCCGGGTCATGGGGGTTGAGGTGGTGGTGGCCATGCTCTACTCCAATTTCCGGAACGGCACGGTGGGTTCTGCCGAAGGCGAAAAATTTGTCCAGGCTGCGGAACGGGCGCGCATGATGCGGCGGCCCCTGCTCTCTTATGTCCATACCACGGGCGGCATCCGGATTCAGGAGGGCACCCTGGGGGTTACCCAGATGCCCAAATGCACCATGGCGGTGCGTGAATATGTGGATGCAGGCGGCCTCTACATTGTGGTCTATGACAATAATTCCTATGCCGGGCCGGTGGCGAGTTTTCTGGGCTGCTCCCATTATCAGTTTGCCATCCGCTCCAGCCGCATCGGCTTTGCCGGCCCCCGGGTTATCCGCGACACCACGGGTGAGGAAATTCCGCCTGATTACCACAGTGCCCGCAATGCCCTCAAAAGGGGCCATATCCACGGGATCTGGGATCGCCGGGAATTCCGTAACAACCTGTACAAGTCGCTCATGACCATGGGCGGCAAGAGCCTCTATTACCGGTAGTAAGGGCCTTTTTCTAGGTTATATCAATGCAAAATGAAATAGATTACGATGCCATATTGAGTCAGTACCGGCAGGATCCTTTTGCCTATGTGGATATCCACACCAAGCACACCGGCGTCATCCATTTTCATGTCCCTGAAAATGGCAAGGTGGAGGGGCCCACTGGCGAGTATCACCAGATCAAGGGGACCCTGCTCTTTGAACTGACCCGCGAGCGCAATAAAAAACCGATCTGTTCAGCCACCAACGGCGAGGTTTCCTTTCTGCGTGCCGAACTGGAGGGTCAATTTGTGGAGGCGGGGGAGAAAATCATGACCATCCGTCATCCCCTGAAGAAGAGGGAGATTATCGAACGTATCCTCCGCCGGGTTCTCATCCCTTTTCATGCCCCGGAAAAGGCCAAGTATTATTTTGCCCTGGATGTCCAGAACCGCATCGACAAGTTCGGCCAGCGTTCCGTCAAGGTAAAGAACGGCGATGAACTTTTCACCATGTCCCTGATGAAGCGTGACACCCCTGTCTATTATCAGGGCGAGGCCGGCATCATCCACTCCGTCTATTTTTCCCCTGGTCAGAATGTGGATCAGGGTGAACCGCTGGTGGGAATCTGTCCGCCGGAAAGCCTTCCCCTGGTGGAAAAAATCATCACCCGGGTCAAGGCGGAATGGGAGTAGCTTCCTTCTCCTCTCCGGATCTCCTTGCGTCCTATATAGCCCGGGAAGAGATGCCCAGGCGTGCTTCCTCCTCTGCATCTGCTGCAGATATCCTGCGCTATGGGGCCATTGTTGGTTCCCATATCGACCATTACCACACCTTGCCGCGGGCCATGGATGAGGTGCGCCACCAGATCCGCCAGGCCGCCCGCCACCAGCGCAGCTTTGCCAGTGGTTCGGTGCTCTTTGCCCAAACCCTCACCGGCGGCCAGGGTCGTTTTAAGCGGCCCTGGCATGCCCCTGAGGGAGGGATCTGGATGGTGGTGGCCCTCTTTAACCAGTGGCTGCCCCAGACCGCCCAGCTGCTTTCCCTGGCCGCCGGGGTCAGCGTCTGTGAGACGGTCCGCCACTTTGGCCTGGAGGCGGAGTTGAAATGGGTGAACGATGTCCTGGTGGGGGGCAAGAAGATCTGCGGTATCCTCGGCGAAACTTACACCTGTCAGGAATCTTCTGAGGAATTTATCCTGCTGGGCATAGGTCTCAATGTCAACAACTGCCACTTCCCCCCTGAGCTTACCTCCCTTGCCACCAGTATGAAGGACTGCGCCGGGCACGATTTTGACCTGGACCGGGTGGCCGTGGACCTTCTGGCCAAGCTGCGCTGGAATATCGGTCTGCTGACCCATGGAGAGGAAGAGGGGGAAGGGGATCACCGCGCCTTTCTGGCCTCTTACCGTGCCCTCTGCAAGAGCAAGGGCCGGCTGGTTTCCTTTGGCTATAATGCCTACAACACCCCCCTCTATACCGCCACGGTGAAGGCCATCTGTGATGATGGCGCCATTCTCCTTCATCATCTGCACGATGATCTGGAGATGGTGGAACATGGCGGTGAACTCATCTATCTTGACTGATGGCCATGGCTGAGCTGGAGCCGGTGTCGGTTATCATTCCGACCTATAACAGGGCCGGCGGTTTTCTGGAAAAGGCCATTGATTCCGTGCTGGCGCAGGTCGAGGTCGATCTTGAGCTGCTGGTGATCGACGACGGCTCCACAGATACGACCCCGCAGCTGCTTTCTTCCTACGGGAAAAAAGTGCGCAGCCGGCGCCAGCAAAACTGCGGCCCTGCCGCGGCCCGCAATCTGGGGATCAGGGAGGCCCGCCATGACCTGATCGCTTTTCTCGACTCCGATGACTGGTGGAGAGAAGATAAACTCCTCACCCAGGTTCGGGCCATGATGGCGCAGCCCGCCTATCTGATCAGCCACAGCGATGAAATCTGGTATCGGCCGCAAGGGGTGGTCCACCAGAAGAAGAAGCACGCCCGGCCCCACGGTGACATCTTCCTCCACTGTCTGCCCCTCTGCTGCGTGGGCATGTCAACGGTGATGGCGCGCCGGCTTTTTTTTGAGCAAGTGGGTCTTTTCGATGAATCCTTTCTCTGCTGCGAGGATTATGAACTGTGGCTGCGGGCCAGCATCACCCACCCTTTTCTGAAAATTGCTGAGCCCCTCACCGGCAAAGAGGGGGGACGGCCCGACCAGGTCTCGGCGCAATTCCGGGTGGGCATGGATTGTCTGCAGATTCGGGCCCTGGAAAAGGTGGTGGCCCTGGGGAGCGCTTCTCCCCGGCAACTCCATTCCCTGGGCCGGGAGATTGCCAGAAAGGCGGCGATCTATGGTCATGGCTGCCGCAAATATGGCCGTCCTGAAGAGGCCCTGTATTATCTGGCCAAGGCCGCGGAATGGCAGGCGCTTCTCACACCACAAGGCAGCAGCTCAACAGGATCTTCCCAGCCTCAAAAGGGGGTGGAAAATGGTGACGGGGTGTGACATACTGATTTTTAACAGGAAAGAGGGTGGCCGCGCCCCCTGCCCTCTGCAGGCCGGCCAAAGGGTTGCGGGCCTGCCCCGGCCATGGGGCCTTGGGCAGGAACGGCGAAAAAGAGGAAAAGAAAAAAAAGGAGTTGCGCCGGGAACCTTTAGTGATTTCAATAGGGTATGATTCACCACTGACAAAGATTTTTATCATCTCTCCGAGAGTTTTGCCAGCAATGGCAAGCGTCAGGTGAGGCAACGAAGATTCATTTTTTTTATGAGAAGCTGGAGATAGTGCACATGAGAAGGCCCCTTGGAGTAACTGTTCATAGACATATTGTTGATAGTCAACGTCTGCATCCGGAAGCCACCGGTGATCTTTCCGGCCTGCTCAATGAGCTCATTGTCGCCGGCAAGACCATTTCCGCAGAGGTGAATATGGCCGGCCTTGCGGATATCCTCGGCATGTCCGGCAAAACCAATATCCAGGGCGAAGAGGTCCAGAAACTCGACGAGTTTGCCAATCGCACCATTGTCAACCGGATGGCCCGGTCCGGCTATCTCTGTGTGATGACCTCTGAAGAAGAGGATGAGATCATTCCCGTAGAGGAAGGTTATGAGGGGAAATATACCCTGGCCTTTGATCCCATGGACGGCTCTTCCAATATTGATGTCAATGTCAGTATCGGCACTATCTTTTCCGTGCACCGGCGTCTTTCTCCGCAAGGGCAGGGTGATATAGGTGATCTGCTCCAGAGCGGCCGGCAGCAGGTGGCAGCCGGCTACATCC
>JAVLBA010000200.1:0-545 GCA_031581485.1 Desulfurivibrionaceae bacterium
GGCCACGCACGGCGAAGCGCGGGTACTTTGCCGCGATCTTGTCCAGCCGCTTTCGGATCACCTCGCCCTTGCGGCGGGTCTCCTGCATGAACGTCGGGTCGTCGAAGTAGCCCAGCGCGACGGTGCCGGCGATGAACGACAGGTCCTGCCCGCGGAAGGTGCCGGTGTGCTCGCCCGGCTTCCAGTGCTTGTCGTGCTCGGGCTTGTTGAGGTTCATGGCGATGGGCGTGCCGAAACCGCCGAGACCCTTGGCCAGGGTGATGATGTCCGGGTCGAGGTCCATCTCGTCGAAGCTGAAGTACGAGCCGGTGCGCCCGGAGCCCATCTGGATGTCGTCGACGATGAACAGCGCGCCCAACTCCCGGGCCAGGTCCTGCACGCCCTTGAGCCATTCCTCGGAGGCGATACGCACGCCGCCCTCGGCCTGAACGGTCTCCACCAGGAAGGCCGCTGGCGGGGCATAGCCGGTAGACGGATCGGCATAGATGTCGCGCAGGCGTTCGAGCGAGGGCATGCCGCAGCCCAGCGTGCAGTTGGGACACTGG
>JAVLBA010000201.1:0-530 GCA_031581485.1 Desulfurivibrionaceae bacterium
AAAAGAAATTCTTTTTTAAAGGTTTGTTAGCAAGAGTAGTTTTTTTTTATAATCCAAAAATTTATTTAATTGATTTTCAAAACTCTTTTTAATTAATCAACTGTGACAACAAGATTAATGGTTAAAAATAAATGAGTTATCATGGCCCGCCCCCAAGAGCGTTCCAAAGAGCCGGTGTGCAGATTGTTGGGTGGTCTTTAAACCTTACAACTCGTAGTACTTTAGAATATCGACTGCCGTAATGTCAGTGAGAATACGGCCGTCACTGTCAACCACCGCCATTTCCTTGGCGCCCGTGTCGGCCATTCTTTTGAGAACAGCATCAACAGCTTCATCCGGCAAAGCGCTTATATTTCCACAGCTCATGAGCTGTGAAGCTTTTTCTACATTAATGTTACGCAGTATATCTCGGGGATGTATCTTATCTCCATAATGATAATAGTACAGATACCGCATCAGGGACCCGATCGTAATTACCCCAAGCAGTTTGTTCTGTTCATCGACAACATAAACAAGTCGTGTATGAGGGA
>JAVLBA010000202.1:0-525 GCA_031581485.1 Desulfurivibrionaceae bacterium
GCCACGATCAGCAGACCACTCGGTAATCAGCGATGCCTGCTGATCGTTCAATGGACCCAGCCAGTTCTCCAGCCGCTCAGCCGTGCGCTCTGCCCGGCCCTCGGCATTTTCCTGCGCCGAACCGCCCAGCATTTCCTGCTCCAGCTCCCTATGCTGTTGGGCCATGTTGGTGGCCAGTTCTTCCACCTGTTCGTCACTCAGGGTAGACAGCAGATTTACTGTTGCCGGTACGGCCCGCTGGAGCAGGGCATCGGTAAAAACAAAGAGTTGCTGCTGGTGATGGCGAATAACGTCCACCTCCGGCACGCTCGGGGACAGGTCTTCTTTCAGGGTCTCAAGCCATTGTGTGTAGCGCGGCAGCTCGGCAGAGCAATGCCATTGCCGGAGATTATCCAGGTCTTCTTCCAGCCGGGCCTTCTGGGCACTGTTGAGTGTGACATAGTCCTCCACCCACCAGACGATGCCCCAGTCGGCAAAGCGATAGGCGGTGCGCGTGGAGCTGCAACCGGCCAGAAACACAGCCAT
>JAVLBA010000203.1:0-523 GCA_031581485.1 Desulfurivibrionaceae bacterium
TGCCTTTTTTGCCCTTTCTCCTGAAGCGGATGTTTCCCCGCCGGGCTTGAAAATTTTCGAAATTACTGCAGGATGAAATTTCCCGGTACAACCCCTGGGCAGGCATCCAGACCTCCAGATCAAAGGTTTTGGCTGCCGCGAACCCCAGATCTCCGGTGCACAGCTCAACCACCTGATACGGAAGCTTAAGCGCATCTAATATGCTTTCAGCATCACGCAAAAGCATTTCAAGTTCTTGATAAGACGTTTCCGGTGTGGTGAATTTGACCAGCTCAACTTTGTTGAACTGGTGCTGGCGGATCAGCCCCCGCGTGTCCCGTCCGTGAGATCCGGCCTCCTTGCGAAAGCAAGGGGTAAAAGCCGCGTAGCGGATGGGAAGCTGCCCCGGCGGAATGATCTCCTCGCGATATATATTGGTCACGGGGACTTCAGCCGTCGGGATGAGGAAGTAATCCACCTCTTCCGTATGAAAAAGATCGTCTTCGAACTTGGGGAGTTGTCCCGTCCCCGTCATGGAAGCCCT
>JAVLBA010000204.1:0-516 GCA_031581485.1 Desulfurivibrionaceae bacterium
CGTAGCAATGGTGATCGCGGTCAGACAGGCCCTTGATTATAAAAGCACCTGGCGTGCTGTGGGGGTTTGCGTGATCGGCTGGGTTATCCAGACATTAATCTTGATGTTGTTGTTTTCTTTTATGGGTGGTGGCGCGCCACCGGCCTGATAGTTTGCTCACATAAAGCAGTCAAACAATTAGGGAGATATCTTTACTCTGAGGGCAAGAAATCAAGCATATCCTCAAACCTCGTCATAGCTGATGGACATGGATGTGGTCACCCAGAGACTGGTTCAACGGAGAAATAATGGGGTCAGCGTCACCTGTTGCAAGGTGACGCTGACCCCATTATTTTCATGTTTCCAGATAGTTAGCATTACAAGACATTGTTTTCGTGCCGTGCTCGGTGGATAAATAAGTAAGGTGTCCCCCGAACTCATTTATGAATATTCCGAGGACATCGAATATTCCGGTACCCATAAGGGCGGTTTGGCCCACATCCCCACAGACGTGCAAGGTTTTGGGGTGCGCTTCGG
>JAVLBA010000205.1:0-512 GCA_031581485.1 Desulfurivibrionaceae bacterium
GGATGGCGCAAGAGCAGGAAAGAGGAATTACGATTACTTCAGCAGCGACCACCTGTTTCTGGAGTGGCATGGAAAAGCAGCACAAGCTTCATCGTATTAATATTATTGATACGCCAGGACATGTGGATTTTACCATCGAAGTAGAGCGCTCACTGCGTGTCCTCGATGGTGCGTGTGCTGTTTTCTGTGCTGTTGGCGGTGTTGAGCCGCAGTCGGAGACAGTTTGGCGACAGGCTAATAAATATGCTGTTCCGCGCATGGTTTTTGTCAACAAGATGGACAGAATCGGCGCTAATTTTTTGCGTGTGGTCAAGCAGATTGAAGAAAGGCTTGGGGCCACTCCTGTTGTTATGCAAGTGGCCATTGGCTCAGAAGAAGATTTCGACGGCGTTGTTGATCTCGTAAAGATGAAGGCGATTCATTGGCAAGAGGAAAACATGGGCTCGGACTATGTCGAAACTGAAATCCCCAATGATTTGCAAGAACTCTGTCAGCAGAAACGAGAGCAGCTG
>JAVLBA010000206.1:0-505 GCA_031581485.1 Desulfurivibrionaceae bacterium
GGATTGCCAAGACGCTTAACAACACAATGGACGCTTATGGCGCTGCCGTTGTATCCATCAAGCTGACCAGGAGATAAAATGCTGCCCTATGACTACGCCCGCTGCCCCGGCACCGATGCCGACTTGTGCCAGCAATGCAGAAGAAAGGAGCCGGGCCACCAATCTGGTCACCGGCGTGGCCGATGCCAATATGGACCGGGTGCCGGAATTATATTAGCAAGAAAGGAGATTGAAAGATGAAAATAGCACTTAATTATGACGAGAGAACAGGCAACGTGACAGACAATAAAGGCTCACTTATTTTAAGGTGGATGGGGCTGGAGGAGTTCGAGATACAAGAAAAGCAAGACGGGAAAGAAATAATCCAGCTTGTGAGCCTTGGTGTTTCGCCTGATGATCTTATAAAACTCAAAGAAAATGGCCTGCTATAGATGCCGCCATTCATCGACCACACCGGCAAGATGATACGCGGCTTCCTAATCCTTGGCCAAGCCAAAGCCCCCGG
>JAVLBA010000020.1:0-37240 GCA_031581485.1 Desulfurivibrionaceae bacterium
TTTTTGTACCCCTCAAGGGGGTATTAAAAAGAATGCCTTTGTGGTTAAAGGCAGAGTTACATAAATATACGAAACTTTAAGTGATACACTGCACTAGCCGGCCATTTCTTGAGACCGGCCATCCCCGGCAATCTGGTGGGCGCTTTTCCCCGGCTCGGTGGCAAATGCCGCGGCCTGTAGAACCACCAAAAAAGGGGAGGTGCTTAATAAAGCACCTCCCCTTTTTTGGTTACTCCCTGTGATCGGGCCTCTTATTTCTCAAAAGGGTTCTGCAGGAGCATGGTCTCGGCCCTGTCCGGTCCCACGGAAAGGATCTGGACCGGGGTCTCGGTGAGGTCCTCGATGCGCCTCACGTAATCCTTGGCCTTTTGGGGCAGATCGTCCACCGTGCGTACAGAGGTGATATCCTCCTGCCAGCCCGGGATCTCTTCGTAGACGGGTTTGACGGCCTGGGCCTTTCTGATATTGCCGGGCATGGCATGATAGGTGGTGCCGTTCAATTCATAGGCAGTGGCGATTTTCAAGCGCTCCATGCCGCTCAGGACATCAAGCTTGGTAATGGCCAGGCCGGTGACCCCGTTGAGGCGCACCGCATCATTGGCCACCACGCCGTCAAGCCATCCGCAGCGGCGGGTGCGGCCGGTGGTGGCGCCGAACTCATGACCGCGGTTCTGCATGCCGGCGCCGGTCTCGTCAAAGAGCTCGGAGGGAAAGGGTCCTTCTCCAACCCGGGTGGTATAGGCCTTGAGGATGCCGATCACCGCATCGATATGGGCGGGGCCGAAGCCGGAGCCGGTGCAGGCGTTGCCGGCCACCACGTTGGAGGAGGTGACAAAGGGGTAGGTGCCGTGGTCAATGTCGAGCTGGGTGCCCTGGGCCCCCTCAAAGAGGATATGCTTGCCGGCCTTGCGCCCCTCATGGAGCTTGACGCTGACATTGCCCATGAAAGGGGCTATCTGTTCGGCATATTCCATATATTCGCCGTAGATGGCGTCGAACTTCAGGCCAACGCCGCCGAAGCGGTTGATGATAATGTTGTTTTTTTCAGCAAGATTTTCTTCGAGTTTGGCCTTGAAGAGGTCGGCATCGAGCAGATCACCGCACTTGATGCCGCTCCGCAGAATCTTGTCACCGTAACAGGGACCGATGCCGCGACCCGTGGTGCCGATTTTGGCCCCTTCTTTTTTCAGGGACTCACTGCCGGCATCAAGGGCGCAGTGATAAGGCATGATCAGGTGGGCATTTTCACTGAGGGTGAAGCGGGCCGGGGTAACGGGCAGGCCCTGGGCAGCCAGTTCAGCCATTTCACTGAGCAGGACACCGGGATCCACCACCACGCCGTTGCCGATCAGGCACTGTTTATCTTCATAGAGAATGCCGGAGGGGATGAGATGAAAAACGAATTTTTTGCCATCCACCACCAGGGTGTGGCCGGCGTTATTGCCGCCCTGAAAACGGACGACATAGTCTGCATGCTGGGTGAGAAGGTCAACGATCTTACCTTTCCCCTCATCGCCCCATTGGGTGCCTACCACAACTACATTGGCCATTGTTCTCTCCTGAAAAAAGTGTATGAAAGCCCGGCGGCTCTTTTTTTTAATAATAGTATCCTGGTCCGTGGGGAAGTCAGGACAAACCTGGTAAGGATAGTCAACCCACTGGTAAATGTCAATACAGTGCCAGGGGGAAGTTTTTTGGGCCGTGGTTGCCGGAACAGCCTCCCGGTAGGGGAGACCGGCCTCTCTTTGAGTCTGCTTGACACTGTCTTGCAAATACCGTAAATTTCCTTTTTGCGTCCCGGTGAAGGCCCGGGCGTCTCTCTTTCAACTTTACGGGGCAGGGTTTTACCGACTGGCGCCGACCATTTCCGGTCGGTGGAGGTCCGGACATGCCGGGTTTTGAAAAAAAATTATGTTTGGTATCGGACTCCCTGAATTTATTTTGATCATGGCCCTGGCCCTTATTGTGGTGGGCCCTGACAAGCTGCCCGGCCTGGCCAAAACAGTTGCCAAACAGATTCTGGAACTCAAGAAGGCGGCCAACTCCCTGAAGGATTCCCTGCAGGATGAGCTTGCCGAAGAGAAGGAAAGCCTCAAGGAGCTGACCAACGGTTTTGAGGATGTCCAGGAGACCTTTGCCGATCTCAACAGCGCCCAGGGGGAGAAGGAGTCAAAGATTTCTGCCCCCCCGGCAGCCCAGAGCCCTCAGACCGAGGAGGATGCCGGCCCTGACCTTGATACCGATACTGAGGCCGAGGCCCACGGCCACCCCTCTGAAACCAAAGAAACCACTCCGCCCGCATGAGTGAGGTATTGACCGGCCATTTCCAGGGCCATCTTCAGGAGCTGCGCCGGCGGATCACCATCTCCTTTCTGGCCGTTGCCCTGGCCAGCGGCATTGCCTATCTCTTTTCAGAATCCATCACCTCTTTTTTGATCGCCCCCCTCTTTGCCTCCACCCCGGAGCTTTCCCATCTGGTCTATACCAATCTTACGGAGGCCTTTGTCAGTTATCTGAAGATTTCGGTGCTGGTGGGGCTGTTTGTCGCTTTCCCGGTGGTGCTCTATCAGGTCTGGATGTTTGCCGCCCCGGGGTTGCATTCCCATGAAAAACGTTTTGCCCTCATGGTGGTATTCTGGGCCTCTTGTCTTTTTGCCTTTGGGGTTATTTTCTCCTATGTCGGGGTCTTGCCGCGGGCTCTCATCTATCTGATGAGCTTTGCCGGTGAAGATCTCACCGCCCTGCCCAAGCTCGATTCCTACTTAAGCTTTGTGGCCCGTTGGGCCCTGGTCTTTGGCCTCTCCTTTCAGATTCCCTTTCTGATGGTCATGGCCGGCAAAGCCGGCTTTGTGGATCGCGCCTATTTTCGCAGACAGCGGAAATATTTCTATCTGGCCATTCTGATCCTCTCCTTCCTTCTGGCCGCCGGTGACTTCATGGCCACCACCCTTCTTGTTCTGCCCCTCTTGGTTCTCTATGAGCTGGGGCTCCTTGTCATGCATATCTTTTCTCCCAAGAAATAAGAGGCTGTTCTCCAGAAATTTTCCCTGGCCAGCAGAGATCCAAGCGCGCCTTGCCGGCCGGAAACAGCAAAAATCTTGCACCGGGGGCCATGGCCTTGCTAGGCTGAAGAGAGTCTGGGGAAGCCTTGATTTTTGCGGAGGCCGAAAAGAAGGATTTCCTCTCATCGCCCTGAGGGGTCGGCATCAACGTCCAGCCTATCTTCACGGGCCCGATCCTCCTGGGGGCCTTATGAAGGAAGATCATGAAAACGAAAATTTTGCCCATCATCATGGTGCTCTTGGTGGGAGGGCTCCTGGGGGCCGGTCTCTGGTATTTTTTCCGGCAGCAGGGAGAGGTTGGCCAAGAGCGCCTGACCCTGTTCGGCAATGTGGATATCAGGCAGGTGGAATTGGCCTTCAATGGCAGCGAGAGGATTGCGGCAATCCGGGTTGAGGAAGGTGCCTCGGTCACCAAGGGTCAGGTCTTGGCGGAGTTGGAGACCAGACGTCTGCACCAGCTTGTCACCAGGGCAGAGGCGCAGGTGGCCGGCCAGAACCAAGAGGTCCGCAAGCTCCAAAAAGGTACCCGTCAAGAGGAAATCAGCAAATTGAAGGCCGAGGTGGCGGGGGCCAAAAGTGAGGCGGCAAATGCGGCCAGAACCTATCAGCGCCTTCAGCCTCTGGCCGCTCAGGCCCTGGCCTCCCAGGAGCAGGCAGATGAAGCCGGGGCCAGGGCGGAAATCAGCCGGGCCCGGCTCCGGATGGCGGCAGAGAGCCTCAACCTGGCCCAGGCCGGTCCGCGCCAGGAAGATATAGCTGCTGCCAGCGCCCGACTTGAGGCCATGAAGGCGGAACTGGAAATCGCCCGCACAAATCTGGAGGATGCCCGGCTTGTGGCCCCTGATCAGGGGGTGATCCAGAACCGGATTCTGCAGCCGGGGGACATGGCATCTCCCCAGCGGCCCGTGTTCACCCTGGCCCTGACAAATCCGGTCTGGATCCGGGCCTATGTGCCGCAGCCTGCTATGGGAAAAATATACCCGGGCATGCGGGCCCGCATACATTCCGACTCCTATCCCGACAAGACCTATGAGGGGTGGATCGGCTATATTTCACCCACTGCGGAGTTTACTCCCAAATCCGTGCAGACCGAGGAGGTGCGTACGGATTTGGTCTACCAGCTGCGGGTCTATGCCTGTAACCCCCAAAACCAATTGCGCCTGGGCATGCCGGCCACGGTGGTCATTCCTCTCGACCAGTCTGCAGAGGAGAACGGGGATATTCCGGTTTGCAGGGAAGGGCCATGAGCGCCTCACCCGCAGATGACCCAGCCAGAGAGGCGGACCGGCCGCACCTTGCCCTGGCCATGGCCAAGGTGAGTAAATCCTTTGTCCAGGGCAAGCGGCGCATAAAGGCCCTCCAGGAGGTCACCCTGGAGGCGCATAAAGGAGAGGTGACCGGCCTGGTGGGCCCGGATGGCGCCGGCAAGACAACCCTCATGCGCCTGGCCGCCTGCCTGCTCAAGGCCGATTCGGGCCAGATCCGCACCCTTGATCTGGATGCCAACCGCCAACCGCTCAAGGTACACGCCGCCATCGGCTATATGCCGCAGCGCTTCGGCCTCTATGAAGATCTTTCCGTGCAGGAAAATCTGGATCTTTACGCTGATCTCCAGGGAATCCCCCTTGATCAGCGCGCCCGCCGCTACCGGCAGCTGATGAAGATGACCCAGCTGGGCCGCTTCACCAGCCGTCTGGCCGGCCAGCTTTCCGGGGGCATGAAACAGAAACTGGGCCTGGCCTGCACCCTGATCCGTTCGCCAGAGCTCTTGATCCTGGATGAACCCACTGTGGGGGTGGATCCGGTCTCCCGCCGTGAATTATGGGCCATTGTCTCCAGGCTGGTGGCGGAAGAGGGCATGAGCGTGCTGCTCAGTACCGCCTACCTGGAGGAGGCAGAGCGCTGCGATGACGTGGTGTTGCTCCACGAGGGCAGGGTGCTCTATCATGGTCCTCCTGCTGATTTCCTGAGTCAACAGGAGGGACGGACCTATTGGCTCAAGACAGAGCAGGGACAGGGCAAAAGGGCGGCGCAGGAGAAACTGGCCCGGGGGGATGGGGTGGTGGATGCCGTTATCCAGGGTGACGGCGTCCGCCTGGTGATGGCGGCTCCTGAAAAACCGCATATCGCCTCCCTGCTCGGCCCAGGCCGTGAGGATGCGGTGCAGCCGGTGGCGCCCCGTTTTGAGGACAATTATATCGCCCTTCTTAAAGAGGAAAAACCAGCCCCCAGGCTGGCTCAGGAACCGGACCTCGGCCGCCGGGGGCCGGGCCAAGATAGCCAGGGCAAGGGCGCCGATTCGGTGATCCAGGTGGACCATGTCAAACGGCTTTTCGGCGATTTTTATGCGGTTAAGGACGTCTCCTTTGAGGTCAAACGCGGCGAGGTCTTTGGGCTGCTGGGTGCCAACGGTGCCGGCAAAACCACCACCTTCCGCATGCTTTGCGGCCTGCTGCCGGTGAGTGAGGGCACCCTTGAGGTGGCCGGCCTTGATCTCAGAAAGGCGGCGGCTCAGGCCCGGGGCCGCATCGGTTATATGTCTCAGAAGTTTTCCCTCTACGGCAGCCTCAGCGTCCTGGAAAACCTTCAGTTTTTCAGCAGTGCCTATGGACTCCGGGGAAAATACCGCAGCCAGCGCATTGAGTGGGCCCTGGAGCAGTTCGATCTGGCGGCGCGCCAAAAGGGTGCAAGCGGCGAGATGCCGCTGGGCTACAAGCAGAGGCTGGCCCTGGCCTGCGCCCTGATGCATGAACCGGAAATCCTCTTTCTCGACGAGCCCACCTCAGGGGTGGATCCCATGGCCCGGCGTGAATTCTGGGCACATATCAGCGGCCTGGCCAGCAGCGGGGTAACCGTGCTTGTCACCACCCATTTCATGGCGGAAGCAGAGTACTGCGATCGCCTGGCCATTATGATGGCCGGTGAAATACTGGCCATGGGCACACCCCTGGAAATCAAGGAGCAGGCCGCTGAAACAGGTAAGCGGGCCATTGACGACATTGAAGAGGCCTTTATCGCCCTGATCGAGGGCCAGGCCGAGGAGGCGGGCAGCTGATGAACCGCACCGACGCCCCAGCAAAACAGGCGCCCCGGGCCCGGGGCGGCAGTCTCATGCGGCTTCGCGGTCTGGTGCGCAAGGAATTTCTGCAGATCAGGCGGGATCCCAGCAGTATTGCCATTGCCTTTTTGATGCCGGTGGTGCTGCTGCTGCTCTTTGGCTACGGAGTCTCTCTTGATGCCCAGCATGTGCCCATCGCCCTTGTGGTGGAGGATCAGGGCGGCGATACCGCCGCTTTTACCGGCGCCTTTCAGCACAATACCTATTTCAATCCCAAAGATTTTCCCACCATGCAGGGGGCAAAAGAGGCCATGAGGTATCATCAGGTGGACGGCATGGTCTGGCTGCGGGCCAATTTCGCGCCGCAGCTGCACAGCGGCAGCACGGCCCCCATCGAGGTGATCCTCAACGGGGTGGATGCCAATTCCGCCCGTCTGGTCTCGGGTTATGTGGAGGGTGTGTGGAGGAACTGGCTGGTGGATCGGGCCCGCTCCCAGGGCAGAATCCTGAACCAACCCGTTGTGGTGGAGCAGCGGATTTGGTTCAACAGCGAGGTGCGCAGCCGCAATTTTCTGGTGCCGGGACTCATTGCCGTGATCATGACCCTGATCGGGGCCCTGCTCACCGCCATGGTCATGGCCCGGGAGTGGGAGCGGGGCACCATGGAGGCGCTCATGGTCACCCCGGTGGCCATTGGTGAAGTGCTTGTGGGCAAGCTCATCCCTTATTTCGTCATGGGCATGGGTGGTCTGGCCCTCTCCGTGGCCATGGCGCTCTTTCTCTTCCATGTCCCCTTGCGCGGCTCTTTCTGGGTGTTGACTGCGGCCTCCGCCCTTTTTCTGCTGGTGGCGCTGGGCATGGGACTGTTGATCTCCATTGTGGCCCGCAGTCAGTTCGTGGCTGGCCAGGCGGCCATGGTCTCCACCTTCCTGCCGGCCTTTCTCCTGTCTGGTTTTCTGTTTGATATCAACAGCATGCCCGTTGTGGTGCAGGGGATCACCTATCTCATCGGGGCCCGCTATTATGTGGCGATTCTGCAGACCCTCTTTCTGGCTGGTGATGTCTTTGCGGTTATCTGGCCCAATGCCCTGGCCCTGATGATCATGGCGTCCTTTTTTTTGGGCCTCAGCCGGCTGAGGTCCAGGAAACGACTTGATTGAGGAGGCGTGCCCATGTTCCGTCGCATTCTGGCCCTGGCCCGCAAGGAATTTCTGGCCCTGCTCAAAGACAAGAAGAGCCGTTTTACCATCATCATTCCCCCCATCATCCAGTTGCTGGTCTTCGGCTATGCCGCCACCTATGACCTGACCTATGTGCCCATAGCCATTTATGACGAGGACCGGAGTGCAGGGTCACGGGATCTGATTGCCCGGTTTACCGGTTCACCCAACTTTCAGGAGGTGGCCAGGCTTTCCAGGCAGGAGGAGATCGAGCCCCTCATCACCCAGAAGAAGGCCTTGCTGCTGCTGCATATCCACCCTCACTTCAGCCGAGATCTCCATACCGGGCAACCGGCAAAACTCCAGGTGATTATCGATGGCCGCAACTCCAATACCGCCATGGTTGTTCTCACCTACGTGCGGACCATTGTCGCCGGCTTTAATGGGGAGTGGCTCCACAGACACGGCGGCCTTAAGCCGCCGGCCCAGCTTGTGGTCCGCTCCTGGTATAACGCCAATCTTGAGAGCCGCTGGTTTATTGTGCCCGGCATTATAGGCCTTTTGACCCTGGTGGTGACCATGCTGGTCACGGCTCTTTCCGTGGCCCGGGAGCGGGAACAGGGCACCTTTGACCAGTTGCTGGTGACGCCGATGAGACCGGTGGAGATCCTGATGGGCAAGGCGCTTCCCGGCTTCATTATCGGTACGGCTGAGGCCACCATCATCATCCTGCTGACGGTCTACTGGTTTGGTGTCCCTCTCCGTGGTCATGTCTGGGAGCTGTATGCCGGTCTCTTCCTTTTTCTGCTCTCCGCCACCGGGGTGGGCTTGATGATATCTTCTCTGTCCGTAACCCAGCAGCAGGGGCTGCTGGGGACCTTCATGTTCCTCACCCCGGCAGTCATTTTGTCTGGATTTACCACCCCCATCGCCAATATGCCGGTGGTGGTCCAGAAAATAACCCTGCTCAACCCGCTGCGCTATTTCATGGTGGTGATCAGGGGGGTCTTTCTGGAAGAGGCCCCCTTGCCTCTGCTGGCCAGCCAGTATTGGCCCATGGCGCTTATCGGCCTGGTCTGTCTCACCCTGGCCGGCTGGCTGTTCCGCCATCGTATCCACTGAACGTAACCAGACCGGAGGAGTAGATTCATGAGGAGAGCTCTTTTATTGATCATCCTGCTTCTTGCCGCCCCCCTCGCGGCAGCGCCGAATCCGCAAGATCCCCACCTCTTTCTCCTGCGCGACGCCCTGGCCCTGGGAATTGCCCGCAATTTCAATCTCCGGGTGGATGAGCTCGATGTCCCCAGCCGCCGGCACGATGTCACTGCGGCGGCTGCCGCTTTTGACCCCGCCCTGGAGTCCACCTTCTATACCCGGGAGGCAGAGGTGCTCAGCGGCGCGGTTCTCTATGAGGATGCATACCAGTATAACCAGGAAACAGGTGCGGATCTTTCCCTGCGCAAAAGATTCAAGGTGGGTCTGCGCAGCAGGCTCACTTTTCGATCTAGCCGCCTCAAGGAAAATTCCCTGGTCGACTCCCTCAATCCGGAGTACCAGAATTTTCTTGTCCTCAATCTCACCCAGCCCCTGCTGCGGGATTTCGGCTCCCAGATCAATACCTCGCAGCTGCAGATCTCTGAAAATCAGGTGGAAGCCGCCCTCTACGACTATCTGGACCAGGTCCAGGAGACCGCCGCCCGCATTGAAAAGGCCTATTTTGATCTGGCCCAGGCCCAGGCCATACGTGCCTTGCGCAGCCAGTCGCAGACCCTGGCCCGGGAACTGCTGGCCGCCAACCGCAGGCGGCTCAAGCAGGGGGTTATTGCCATCAGCGAGGTGCAGCAGGCCGAAACAGCCCTGGCCGCCCGGGACGAAGACGTTATTGTTGCCCGCCAACAGGTGGAGATGGAGAGCAACCGGCTCAAGGATCTGCTGGAAATCCGGGCCGGTGATCCCCTCCATGCTGTGCCCTTGGCCACCGAGCCGCTGCCGGCTGTGGATATTGCTTATCCGGCTCAGGAAGAGGCCCTTGCCCTGGCCCTCAAGCAGCGTCTGGATCTGCAGCGGCTCTATCTCACCGTGGAGAACCAGAAGATCCGGCTGGCCTTCTCCCAAAACCAGAAACTGCCCCGTCTCGATCTGGGCGCCACCTTCGGCATCAATGGTCTCTCCGGAGAGGATCGGCCGGTGAACCTCTTTGGCCACCAGCAAACAAGTCCCCACACCGGAGATTATGGGGATGCCTATGCCAGTATGGTGGAAGATGAGGGCTACCAGTGGGCCCTGGACCTGAAGCTCACCTACCCCCTCGGCAACAGGGCTGCCCGGGCCCGCTCCGCCAAGCTCGGGATAGAAAAGAGGCAATTGCTCTACCGGGTGAAGCGTCTGGAGGGAGGGATCGAGACGGCGGTGAACAACTCCCTGGTCACCGTGCAGAGGAGTCTGGAGCGGCTCCAGGTGGCTCGGCGTTTTGAGAATCTGGCCCAGACCACCCTGGAACAGGAGATGACCCGCCTCAAAGAGGGCCTCTCCGACACCTTCCGTATCCTTAACTTCCAGGAGGATCTTGTCCTGGCCCACCTCAAGAGGGTCAAGGCGGCCACTGATTTTCATCAGGGCCTGGCCCGGCTTTATCGGGAGATGGGCGGCAATTTGGAGAGGTACGGCATCATCGGGGCAGTGGATGGCCCTATGGTGGGCGAGGCCCTGCCCGCCCCTTGATCTTCCTGGTGGGCCCAGGCTGGTATTATGAGGTTGCCAAAGGGGGCAGGGCATTGCTAGGCTGAAGAGAGAGTCGGGGAGATCAGCGTCTTTTTGAGAAAGAGCCAGGGCCGCCATTGCGTATCACCTGTCACCGTGGCACCTCTAAAAAAACAGTCAGCATAACAAAGGGAAATCATGGCCACTTCATCTCTGTCAATGATTACGGAAATAATGGCTGCCTTCGCCGCTTCCACAGGCCTCAGCGGCGAAAGGCCTCCCCGGAGGTATCTGTGGACCGATGCCTTTGCGGTCTGCAATTATCTGGAACTCTACAGACAGACCACAGACCGCGCCTACCTCAATCTGGCCAAAAGGCTTGTGGATCAGGTCCATCAGGTCCTGGGCCGGCACCGGACAGACGATGACCGGCGGGGCTGGATCAGCGGCCTGGATGAAGTAGAGGGCAGGCAACATCCCACTGCCGGGGGGCTCCGGATAGGCAAGGAGATGAATGAGCGCCGGGAAGAGGAGCCGTATGATCTCAAGCTGGAGTGGGGAAGGGATGGCCAGTATTTCCATTATCTCACCAAATGGATGCACGCCCTTAACCGGCTAAGTCAGGTCAGTGGGGAGCCGGTTTATCTGCGCTGGGCCGGGGAACTGGCTGCCACTGCTGCCACCGCTTTCTGCCACCGGCCCAAGTCGGGCCGTCCCCCTGCCATGTACTGGAAGATGAGTATTGACCTCTCCCGGCCCCTGGTGAGGAGCATGGGGCAGCATGACCCCCTGGACGGCTATGTTAGCGGCCGGGAGATTGAGGCGGCCTATACGATCTATCCGGACCTGGAGGCCCCTGACCTGACCAGGGCCATCGAGAAGTATGCAGAGATGACCCGGAGCCTGCAGCTGGTCACGGATGATCCCCTCGGCCTGGGCGGCCTGCTGACGGACGCCTTCCGGCTGACTCAGCTGCGGCTGGCTGGGGACCATCGCTGGCCCGAGCTGCTGCTTGATCTTCTCCGGGCCATTGCCATGGGGCTGAAAGAGTATGCCGGCCACAATATGCTCGATCTCCCTGTGGAGTATCGCCTGGCTTTCCGGGAGCTGGGGCTGGCCATTGGGCTGCACGGCCTGGAAAATATGGAGGAAATGGCCACGGCTAATGCGGAACATTTCCATGGTCTGGAATATTTCTTTACCTTAATCAAAGAGCTCCTGACCTATGCCTCTCTGGCTGAAGATATCGAACAGTTCTGGCTTGAGCCGGCCAATCTTAAAAGCAAGAGCTGGGAAGCGCATAAGGACATCAACAGCGTGATGCTGGCCACCACCCTTGGTCCCCTGGCCTATCTGCGGATATGAAATAAGCATTACCCCGGGTCGAGCGCCGGGGAGCAAAGAGATTTTGTCTGTGCCGAAGCAGCTGCCTGCCATGAAATTCGGAGGAGGAAGACGGTTTTATTATCCTAACCAAGGAGGGAAAGATGAAGAGATCGAGCCGCTTGTTAATGGGAGCCGCACTGGTTTTTTTGTGGTTGTGCGGCAATGCGCTGGCCACTGAGAACTGTATTACCTGTCACGCCGATATTTCGCCGGGCCAGGTGGAAGATTGGCGGGTCAGCGGCCATGCCCAAAATGAGATTACCTGCAGTGTCTGCCATGGTGAGGCCCATCAGAGTGCTGCCGATTATACCCTGGCCATCCTCCCTGACGAAGGGGTCTGCGCCCAGTGTCATCAGCAGCAGTATGATCAATTTGCCAAGGGCAAGCATAACTATGGCTGGGCCTCTTTAAATGCCATTCCAGCCACCCACCTGGCCCCTGATGAGCTCATTGAAGGAGGCCGGGGCTGCGGCGGCTGCCATAATATGGGCATCAAGACCGAAGAAGAGAAAGAGGCCCTGCGCGCCAAGGGCTACCGCTACCAGAACAACTCCTGTGATGAATGTCATACCCGTCACAGCTTTGCCAAAAAAGAGGCCACCAATCCCCGCGCCTGCCAGCAATGTCATATGGGGTATGACCACCCCCAATGGGAGATGTGGTCAAGCTCCAAGCATGGGGCGCGCTATTTTATCAAAAAGGATGGTGACCTGCCCCAGGAGGCGGCCGGCCCCACCTGCCAGGACTGTCATATGCCGGACGGCAACCATGAAAACCATACTGCCTGGGGCTTTCTGGGGGTCCGCTTGCCTCTGCCGGAAGACAAGCAGGCTGCCGCCGACCGGGTCACCATCTTAAAGGCCCTGGGGGTGCTTGATCCGGAAACCGGTGAACCCACAGCGGTTTTTGATGCCGTCAAGGCGGTGAAAATGGCCAGGCTGGATGAGGCGTCATGGCAGAAGCAGCGGGACAAGATGATCAAGGTCTGTTCTGACTGCCATTCGGAAAAATATGCCCGTGAGCAGCTTGAAATGGGTGATTCCATCCTGCGGAAATCAGACCGGCTGATGGCTGAGGCCATTGAGACCGTGGCTGCTCTCTACAAGGAGGGGCTGATCCAGAAACCAGAAGGCTATCCCCACAACTACCCCTTCCTGCTGACCTTCATGCATACCAATGGCGCCAACTGGGATGAAAATCTGGATGGCCTTTCTTATATAGATCAAGTTCTGGTGCAGATGTATATGAAGCACCGGATGCGCGCCTTTCAGGCCTTTTTTCATGTCAACCCCGATTATGCCTACTGGTATGGCTGGAATGAGATGACCAAGGATCTGGGCGAAATAAAGGAACTGGCCAGGACCATGCGGGCCCAGCACGCCAAAGAGGACTCCTAAACCCTGATTTAGGGGATGCTCCTTTTGCTTAAGGGAGGTGGCGGCTCTTACCCGCCACCTCCCTTTTTTTGATTCCAAGCCAAGGGGAGCATAGGCTGACGCAGGTGGGGAGGCAGCTCTTCTGTCGGGGCTGCGGGCCCACTGGCGCCACAATTCTACTCGGCGGCGGCCAGGGCAAGCAGGCGGCGATAATCACCAGGATAATCCATGTCTCGGACAATGCCGGGATCGGCCAGGGGCAACCGTTCCACTTTATGGTGATGGGCGGCAATAAGTTGATGCAGGGGCCGCGGTTTTTCGCCGTTTCTCAGCAGGGCAGCCGGGAAAAGGGTGGGGTGGCCGCCGCGCTGCCTATAGGTGGGAATGAGAATTCTGTCTCCCCGGAGGGCATGCTGTTGCCGTAGCAGTTGATAGGTGGCCGGCAGCACCAGGGGGTGGTCGGCCAGGGCGATCATGACGCCGGTGGTCCCGGGGGAGAGGGCGCCAAGGCCGATCCGGACTGAATCGGCCATCTGGCTTTCTGGTTCCGGATTGAGGGCGGTTACTATCGGCAGGCCCTCTAAAAGGGGCAGGATGGAGTGGGAATGATGGCCGAGCACCACCACCACTTCGTCAAGTGCAGCTGCCAGGATACGTTTGAGGCAGAAAACCAGGGCCGCTTCACCCTCTATGGGGAGCAGTTGTTTTGGGCTGCCCATACGTCGGGAGGCCCCAGCCGCGAGCAGAATCAAAGCCGTCTTCATGGCCGTTATTGCTCCTTATCCGAATGAGTTCCGCGGTGATGCTCACCGCTATTTCAGGGGGGGAGACCGCGCCTATATTGAGCCCTACCGGCGTGTAGAGCCTGGTCAGTTTCTCCTCATTGAAGCCGTCTTCTTCCTGCAGCCGCTGCAGAAAGCCGCTGCGTTTGCTGCGGCTGCCCACCAGACCCACATAAGGCGCTGCCGTGGCCAGGGCCTGGCGGATCACGGTATAATCATGGGCATGGCCCCTGGTGGCGCAGACGATATAGGTGGAGGCATTCACCTCCAGCTGGGTGAACATGGTGGCAAAATCAGCGGTGAGCAGCCGGTGGGCGTCGGGGAGGATGGCCGGATCAATGAATTCGGCCCTGTCATCAACCACAGTAACGGCAAAACCGGCATACGCCGCCACCTTGCACAAGGTCTGGCCCACATGGCCGGCCCCGGCGATAATCAGGCCGCAGGGGGGTACTATTGGTTCTATGTACAGAGTGGCGCTGCCGCCGCACACATAGTTGGGGGGTGCCGACAGGTCAATGTGCAGGGTAATGGGTTTGCCGGTGATCATGGCCTGGAGGGCGTGTTCTATGGCTTCTTTTTCCATGGTGCCGCCGCCGATGGTGCCGATAAGAGTGCCGTTCTCGGAGACCAGCATTTTGGCGCCGGTTTTGGCCGGCACCGAGCCCTGGCTTTCCACCAGCAGGACAAGGGCGCACGGCTCCCGGCGCTCCTGCCGTAAAGCCAGTTCACTGAAAACCCCAGTGCCGCTGATCGATTCCTTGCTCATCAGGAACCGCCTTGGCCGGCTTTCTGCAGTTCCTCTTCAAGCATGCCCTGGAACATGGCGATCTTGTATTCATTGTGGGTCAGAGGTTTGGCCTCTGCCACTGCCGCCCGGGCCGCCCTGGCCATGATCTCCGGGGTCAGGCTGCGGCCGGTGAGCACCTGCTCCGCAGCAATGCTGGTCCAGGGCACCGGGGCGCAGCCCGAAAGGACAACTTTGGCCCTGGCTACCCGGCTGCCGTCCATGACCAGGGCCAGGGCGGCGCCGGCCAAAGCAAAATCCCAGGAACGGCGGGCCCTGACTTTGCGGTAGGAGGTGTAGAGATTGCGGGCCGGCGCTGGAATGGTGATGTGGGTGATGATTTCGGCCTGCTTGAGCACGGTATCGGCCTGGACATCGTCGGCCGGCAAAACATGCAGATCTGCCACGGCAATGGTTCTTTTGCCGCCCGGCCCCAGCACATGGACATCGGCGTCCAGGGCGACCAGGACCGGGGCCGTGTCCGAGGGATGGGTGATCACACATATATTGTCATGCCCGAAGATGGCGTGGAACTGATTCTCCCCTTTGAGGGCAAAGCAGCGGTTGCCTCCCTTGCGCAGGCAGTGAAACTCGCCGCGATAGTACCAGCAGCGTGGTTTCTGGCAGAGATTGCCGCCCAGGGTGCCCTGGTTGCGCAATTGGGGGCTGGCCACCTCGGCGGCGCCCCGGGCCAGACCCGGATATTTGTCCCTCACCAGTTTGTTTTCCGAGAGTTCGCTGATGGTGGTCAGGGCGCCGATGCGCAGCCCGCCGCCTGCAGTTTCTTTGATGCCGCTCAGATCTCTGATACCGCTGAGGCTCACCAGCAGGCGGCTGTCCATGATTCTTTCCCGCAGACAGCCCAGCAGATCCGTGCCCCCTGCATGGATGGCAGCACGCTCTGTTTCAAGATGTTTAACGGCCTGTTCCAGCTTGTCGGGACGCACATAGGAAAATGTAGGTAACATGATCTACCCCTTTTTTTTCTTTGAGAGTTCGGCGATAACGGCCATGGGTGAGATGGGCGCCCTGGTAAAGCGGACCCCGGTTGCCATATAAAGGGCATTGGCAAGAGCGGCTGCCGTGGGAATGGTGACCGGCTCCCCCAGACCCTTGGCGCCGGTATTATTGCATTCCTGATCACCCAGTTCCACGGCCAGAGTGGTCATGGTCTGGGGCACATCCAGGGCAGTGGGCAGTTTGTAGTCATGCCAGTTTTTGTTGCATAATTTGCCGGTCTGGCTTTCATCGAGTTGGCGGCATTCGGTGAGTCCCAGGCCGATCCCCATGACTATGCCGCCATAGACCTGATTGTCAAAGGTCAGCCGGTTCATGACCCGGCCGCTGTCGTGGGCGCCTAGAAAACGGCGTATCTCTATTTCACCGGTCAGGGTGTTCACTTCCACTTCGCAGAATTGGGCGGCAAAGGGATTGACCACCTTGTCCGCCGGATTGGGACCGCGGTAGCCGACGCCGATGACCTCGCCTCTTCTGTTGAGCCGGCTCACGTCCGTGATTTTGATTTTTTTTGTCCTGTCTTTGCTCCAGACAATCTCGTCCCCCACATACACCAGTTCCTCCATGCCCACCTCCAGGTCTTCGGCGGCCATGGCCAGTAAGGCCCGCTTCAGGGAGATGGCGGCATTACGCACGGTGGGTGCTTCCGTGGGTACGGTTTTGCTGCCGCCGCTGGGGGTGGCGAACTGGGTGGTGGCGGTATCTGCATGTTCAATCTGGATGACATGGGGATGGATTCCCAGTTCTTCGGCTGCCACCTGGGCCATGATGGTTTTGGTGCCGGTGCCGAGGTCACTGGCGCCCATGTTGAGATTGACGGAACCATCCTTGTACATCTTGAGGATCACTGTGGAGGGAGGACCGCCGCCCCCGGCAATCCAGAGACAGGCCCCCACCCCGATGCCCCGCTTGCGATGCCCCTCCTTACGGTTATGGTTGCGGATCTCCTTGAGTGTGGCCTGCCATTTGAACTCTTTGGCGCCCTCTTCCAGGCACTGGCGGAGTCCCGTGGTGGTATAGGGAGGGTTGCCCGGCCTGGCCTGGCTGCGGAGGGGGATGTTTTTCAGGCGCAGCTCCACCGGGTCCATGCCGATTTCTGCGGCCAGGGAATCGATCATCTGCTCAAGGGCCCAGGCCCCCTGGGGATGGCCGGGTGCCCTGAAAGGCCTGGCTGGGCCGGCGTTGATCAGCACGTCTTTAGAGCTGGTCCGGACATGGTCGCATTGGTAGAGATCGCGGGCAAGCCAATCCACCATCTGCGCCCCCCCGGCCGGATAAGCGCCGCTTGGGCCGCTGCACTCAAATTCCAGAGCGGTGAGGGTGCCGTCTTTCTTGATGCCGGCCTTGAGGCGCATGGTGTTGGCCGGTCTATTGCCCACACAGAGATAGGTCTCTTCCCTGGAGAGCAGCAGTTTTACCGGGCGGCCCGTTTTTTTGGCCAGCAGACTGCAGATCACCGTGTATTTGCCGGGAGAGAGTTTGGAGCCGAAACCGCCCCCCATATAATGTCCCTTCACCCTTATTTTGGAAAGGGGCAGGGACAGGGCCTGGGCGATTTTCGCCTGCACCGCATAGACGCCCTGGCTCGATTCCCAGATGGTCAGCCGGTCCCGTTCCCAATTGGCCACGCAGCCGTGCAGTTCCAGAGGGGTATGCAGTTCGCAGGGGGTATGATAGGTCTCTTCCAGGACCAGGTCTGCCTGGGTAAGACCCTTTTTGAGGTCCCCCCGCGCATAGGTCTCTTCATTGAGCAGGTTGCCCTTGTCCTGCACCTGGGCGGCGCCCTCGTCCAGGGCCTTTTCATAGTCAGCGACAAAGGCAAGGATCTCATAGTCCACCTTGATGGCCCTTGCCGCATCGCTGGCCTGATACCAGGAGTCGGCTGCCACCGCTGCCACCACTTCCCCTTCAAAGCGACAGTGCGGATCAAAGAGGGGAACCTGCTGATCCCGGTACTGCCAGGTGATACCCTTTGCTTCGGCGGAATCACCGGTTATAATGGCCCGTACCCCCTTCATCTTCCGGGCTTCGGAAATGTCTATCTTTTTCACCCGGGCATGGGGATGGGGAGAGCGGAGAATGACCCCATAGATCATATTGGGGAGCAGGATGTCGGAAGGGAAAAGGGCGGTGCCGCTGACCCGGTCATAGGCATCCACCCTGGGCAGCCCTTTGCCGACGATATCTGTCTTTTTCCAGAAATCCGGAGAATTTTCTGCGGCCGGGGTCTCCGGGACCGGAATTCCTTCTCTATAATAGATTTTATCATTGCTGGTCATAGGGCAGCTCCTCTAGCTTTTTTTCAGCCGGGCCGCCTGGTCCGCGGCGGCAAAGATGTTCTGGTAGGCGCCGCAGCGGCATAGATTGCCGGAACAGCCCCGGCGAATTTCGTCAGGGGAGGGGGAGGCTTTTTTACGCAGCAGACCTTCCACAGCCATGATCTGACCGGAGGTGCAATAGCCGCATTGAAAGGCGTCATTTTCCGCAAAAGCGGTCTGCACCGGGCCCAGCTCTTCTCCCGCCATCAAGCCTTCAATGGTGGTGATCTTCTGGTTTTCCGCCTCCACGGCCAGGGTCAGGCAGGAATAGCGCGGCACATCATTGATCAGGACCGTACAGGCCCCGCATTCTCCCCGGTCGCAGCCGATTTTGGTGCCGGTATGCCCTATTATTTCACGCAGCACATAGAGCAGGGACCAGCGCGGCTCCACCAGCACGGTATAGGGGGTGTTGTTGATGGTCAGCTGGACCTTGACCATGGCAGAGGCCGGCAGGATCTGGTCCGCTTCATTGGCCATTACCGGGCCGGTGAAGGATCCTGACAGCACGGAAGCACCCATCACCCCGGCACCGACGCCCATGAACTGAATGAATCCCCGCCGGGTGTAGCCGTCGCCCTCTTGGTTGTCTTGATCGTCTCTATGCATGGTTCCTCCCCGCTGAAGAAGATGGTCTTGAGCTCTGCACACCAAAATCCAGGCCGATTGCCCGAAAAAGTAAGGGGTCATGGGTAGCGGCCTGGTCGGTGCGCGGCTAATTTTAATTTAGCAAATTATATGCCATTGCTGCCTGGCGCCGACCAAAGGGCTCCTCTGGGGAAGCCATAAAAAGGGAAAGCACCGCTTATGGCACGGCGGTCCTGCCCTGGTCAACGTGAGGAAGGCCCAAAAAACCTGCCTAGCATAAAAATGGTACAATGCGTTCAGGGGAGAGTCAAAAAAAAAATCAGGCCGGCACCTGCAACGAGCCGGCCGCCAGGCAGCAGCCGGGCCTGCTGTTTCCCCTTGCAGGGGCAGGTGCAAAAATGTTGCCAGAGGGACCCTTGTCTTGCTAGGCTAAAGGCAGTTCTAAAGAGGCTTCTTCTCACTTTATAAGCAGGGGGCAGCAGGGCCATGAAGCTGACCTTTCTCGGTACACGCGGCCATATCAATTACTCCAGCGACCGGCATAAGCGCCATACCGCCACTCTCATCGAGTATCAGGGCAAGCGCGTCATGATCGACTGCGGGGAGGACTGGCTCGGCCGGTTTCAGGCCTATCACCCCCAGGCGATCATGATCACCCATTGCCATCCTGACCATGCCTGGGGCCTCAAGGAGGGGGCCCCCTGCCCGGTTTGGGCGTCTTCCGAATCCTGGGCGGCGATGCAAACATATCCTGTCGATGACAAGAAAACAGTGATCCCGGCTCAGCCCATTGAGGTGCAGGGCATGGAGTTCACCTATTTCCCGGTGGAGCATTCCACGCGCTGTCCGGCCGGTGGCTACCGCATTTCGGCTGGCCGGGTGGATATCTTCTATGTACCGGATGTGGTCTCCATTAAGCAGCGGCAGGCCGCCCTGGAGGGCTGTAAACTCTATGTGGGGGATGGGGCCACCATCACCCGCTCCATGGTCAGGAGGTCTTCAGGGGAACCTGTGGGGCATACCCCGCTCCGCACCCAGCTCAGATGGTGCCAGAAAGAGGGGGTTTGCCGGGCCGTCTTCACCCACCTGGGGTCGGGAGTGATCAAGAACGGGGACAAGAAGTCCATGGATATGATCAGGCCTTTGGCCCGGGAATGTGGCGTCCAGGTCGAATTGGCCTCCGACGGTATGGAAATGATAATACGGTGAATAGGGGAGGAAAGATATGCAGGGAATCGTCTTCAAGGACAGGCACGATGCCGGTGGACGCCTGGCGGAAAAACTGAGCAACCTGGAGGGGCGCGACGATGTGGTGGTGTTGGGATTACCACGAGGCGGTCTGCCTGTGGCCTACGAAGTGGCAAGGGCCCTGGATGCGCCTCTGGATCTCTTTCTGGTGCGCAAGCTGGGCGTGCCCGGCCAGCCGGAATTTGCCATGGGCGCCATTGCCATGGGCGGCGTGCAGGTGATGAACAACGATGTCATAAAGATGCTGAACCTGCGGCCCGCGGATATAGAGCAGGTGGCCGCAAGGGAGGGTGAGGAGATGGAGCGCCGCAACCGGATCTACCGGGGCGATCGGCCCCTGCCGGAGCTGCGGAACAAGATTGTCCTGCTGGTGGATGACGGCCTGGCCACCGGAGCCACCATGCGCGCCGCCGTCACCGGGCTCCGGTCTTTCCAGCCGGCCAAGATCATCGTGGCCGTGCCCACCGGCGCCCCGGAGGTCTGCGCCCGGTTAGAGGTCGAGGCCGATCAGGTTGTCTGTCTGAGCACGCCCCAGCCCTTTGAGGCGGTGGGCGCCTGGTACCGCGACTTCTCGCAGACCTCGGACCAGGAGGTGTGCGAACTGCTCGCCAGAGACCGCCAGCGGCGAGGAGAAGCGTGATGCCCGAACTTCCCGATGTCGAGATATTTAGACGCTATTTCAACAGAACAGCGCTGCACAAGAAGATTGCCTCCCTTGAGGTGGAAAGCGCCAAGGTCCTGGAGGGGGTGGGCATCAAAGAGCTCCAGGAGCGGCTGCAGGGCGTTTCCTTCACTGATTCCGCCCGTCACGGCAAGCATATGTTTGCCAGCTTGTCAGACGGCGGTTGGCTCAGGTTCCATTTCGGCATGACCGGTTTCTTCAAATATTACAAAAACGCGGCTGCCGCCCCCGGCCATCCGCGCCTGATCTGCACCTTTGATAACGGCTATAATCTGGCCTGGGACAGCCAGCGCCTCTTGGGCCGCATCTCCCTGGTCCGGAGCCCGGAGGAGTATGTTAAGGAGAACCACCTCGGCCCGGACGCCCTGGAGATCAGCAAAAAGGATTTCTGCACCAGGCTGCAGAAAAAGAAGGGCATGATCAAGACCGCGCTCATGGCTCAAAACGTGGTGGCGGGTCTGGGCAATGTCTATTCCGACGAGGTCCTCTTTCAGTCCCGGCTGCATCCCCAGACAAAAACAGGGGCCCTGGCCACAGAGAAGCTGGGCCAGATCCATGAGACCATGCAGGAGGTGCTGCAGAGCGTCATCGATTCGGGCATCCATCCCGAGGAGATGCCGGACCGGCTCCTGACTGCGCACCGCGGCCGCGACAATGCCTGCCCGGTCTGCCGGGCAGAGCTTGAGAAGATCAAGATATCAGGCCGCACCGGCTACCTCTGCCCCAGGTGCCAGAAAAAAGAGTAGGTCTTCGTCAGCCTCTCTTCTTGGGTCTGGAGGCTGACGCCTCCTGCTTTTTATTTTTTCATCTCCTGCTTGAGGAGGCAGCAGGAGATCCGGTGTTTGGGGGTGCCGTCGGCCAGGTATTCGATATTTCCCGGCTGCAGTAATTTATTCATCACGCAGCCTTCGGGAATGTGGAGCTGAAAAAAGCGCTCTTCATTGAGTCCCTGGGTCTTGACAAGCCGGTTATCCTTGATCTCCAGGGCGTGGATGGGAAAATCCTCGCATAAGGGGCATTTGTAGACCCGGCCGTTGGGGAAGATGAAGAAATTCTCAGCCACCTCGCCGGCACAGGCGAATTCCTCCCCCTCTTCCAGGAAAACCTTGGGATAGATGACATGGATGCCTCGTTCCGCCGCCTCCTGGGCCACCGGCGGGATGACGGAGAGCCATTCGTCGGGGCTCAGTTGCAGGGTTTCGGCGGTGGCGGCTGATTTGCCCCGGATGCCGATAACCTGGATGAAGAAGCGTTTCACCCCCAGGGAGTGGAGCAGAGCCGGCATCCGCTCCAGATGGTGGAGGTTCATCCGGCTCACCGTATAGATGACGCTCACCTCAAAACCAAGGGCCAGGGCCTGTTTGAGATTGGCAATGCAGGTGGCAAAAACATCCCGGCCCCGAATGGGGTCGTTGACCGCGGCATCAGGGCCGTCCAGACTGAAGCTCAACACCGCCTCCCCCGGCTCTATCCGGGCCAGCAGATCGTGAAAGAGAAAGCCGTTGCTGTCCACGGTGATGGTGGCGTAGCCCAGCTGCCGGGCATAGCGGATGCCGTGGGCCAGATCCGGATGGAGGGTGGGCTCGCCGCCCAGGAAAATGATGTTGCTCTGCTTGGCGGGTTGGTAAAAGAGCTCCAGCCACCGCTCCATGGTCTCCCTGCTCACGGTCTGGGCGCCGTGCTGGTCGATATTGATATAGCAGTGGCTGCACGAGAGGTTGCAGGCGGTGAGCAGATGGAAAAAGACGTTGCGTTCCTGGGCCTTGAACTGCAGGGTGGTTGGTTTGATGGGCATAATGAAAAGGGTGAAGGATGAAGGAAGAAAAGGCCGCGTCCTTCTTCCGTTATCAGGGCTTACTGGTCCGGGGCAACCAGGCATGAACCGCAGGGGCTGGCGGCAAAAGAGGTGCGCAGGCCCTTGGGCGTGGAGATTTCTGTCAAGGCATCACGGCTGGCCCAGGGTGTAGTGTGAGAGATGACTGTCCGGCCAATAGTTGGTCTCGGGATTGCTGAAAAAATCCTTGAACAGGGCCAGGGAGTCGGCGCGCCGGACATGGGGGATGATGGTGATCTCCATCTCCCTGTAGAAGGGGGGCAGGGCGCTCAAATCGAGGCCGGTTCCCCCTCCCATCACATCTTCGTAGGCGTAGACAATGGTCCGCACATTGTTGAGAATCAGGGCGGCAAAACACATGAGGCACGGCTCCAGGGTGGCATAGACGGTGAGGGGGCTGTCATGGGCCGTCTCACCCTCCTGGTTCAGGAGGGTGCGCAGGGCCGTTATTTCGGCATGGTCCAGTTCATTGGCGTGGTTGTGGCTATTGGTACGGTGGGCCCGGGCCACTATCTGGTCATTGCGGCTGATGACGCAGCCCACCGGGAATTCACCCAGGGCCAGGGCCTTACCCGCCTCAGCCAGGGCCTCTTGCATCTGTTTGCTATGTATGGCAGCCATGTTTTCATCGGCAGAGATTGTTCTGTCCCGCCGCCGGTGCAAAGGCGGCGGCTGCGGGAGGAAGAGAAGTATGGAAACCATCATAAAGGGAAATGGGGGAGCGTCAAGGAAAAGAGCTGCCCGTCCTCTTTTGCGGCCCGGAAAAAAGAGGAAAAACATCGATTTTTTCAGAAATTGCGGGTAAGAATCCCTCAAGTTGAAGAGAAGCTCTTTCTTTAAATCTCTGGAACAGGAATCTATGCTCAGTGTACGGGAAACCATAGAAGAGCGGGAGTTGGAGTATCTTTCGCCCTACAGCTGCCCAAGCTTCAGGACAAAGGGCCGGACACGCCAGGAAGAGCCCTGTCCCATCCGCACCGACTTTCAGCGGGACCGGAACCGTATCGTCTATTGCAAGGCCTTTCGCCGTCTCAAGTATAAGACCCAGGTCTTTCTTGCCCCCACCGGCGACCATTACCGCACCCGTCTCACCCATACCCTGGAGGTCTCGGAGATTGCCCGGACTCTGGGCCGGGCCTTGTTCCTGAATGAGGATCTGCTGGAGGCCATTGCCCATGGCCATGACCTGGGCCACACCCCCTTTGGTCATGCCGGTGAGGCGGTGTTAAACGAGCTGATGAGCGGTGGTTTTTCCCATTCCCGGCAGAGCCTGCGGGTGGTGGATGTCCTGGAAAATGACGGCCTGGGCCTCAATCTCACCTATGAAGTGCGCGATGGCATCATCAACCATTCCAAGGGCTACGGCGAGGTGCTGCCCGCCTCCGGCAAGGGCATGCCCCAGACCGCCGAGGGGTGCGTGGTGCGCTATGCCGATATCATCGCCTACCTGGCCCATGATCTCGATGATGCCATCAGAAGCGGCGTCATCGCCGAGGCGGATATTCCCACCTCCTGTCAGCAGATTCTCGGGAAAAACCATTCCCGGCGTATTGTTTCCATGGTAGAGGGGGTGCTGGCCGGCACCGCTCCCTGCGGCGACCAATTGCTCTTCGGGGTAGCCCCGGCAAGCGGCCAGGCCATGCAGGAGATGCGCCAGTTTCTCTATCATCAGGTTTATCGCTCCGAGCAGGTCCATGCCGAGTTTGTCAAGGCCTCGAAGATACTGCGTGAACTCTTCGGCTATTTTATGGAAAATCCGCATTTTCTTGACCAATACATGGGCTCCTATGCCGAATCCACCTCCCATGAGAGGCGGGTGGGAGATTTTGTGGCCAGCATGACGGATCGCTATGCCCTGGATATGTATCAGAAAATTTTCTGGCCCAAGACCAGGGTGTAGAAATAAAACATAGGATTGCCAGGGGGCGCGCCTTCCTGGCCTTTCTCTTTTTAACCGTTTACTCTCAACAACAAGGTGTACACCATGTCAGAAGAATCAGATTGTATCCCCTATGAAGTGGCCCTGCAGATCGTCGGCAATATTGTCGAAGAAGAGCATCTCCAAGAGACAAACCGCCGGATTCTCAATGTTTATGATAAAGAGGGCAGGGAGTTGTGCTGGTACGATGCCGAAGAGATCATGGCAGAGGCGCATATCACCAACCCCAAGGATATGGAAGGGGTGAAGCTGGCCTGTGTGGAAGTGGTCATGCACCAGATTCCCAAATGGGCCCTGGAGGATCTCCTCAAACGTAAAAAAGAGGAGAAGAACAAAGAGAATGAGCCCTCCGGCATCAACTGAATGACCAAGGTTTTGATGGCCTCATCTTGCTGAGGCCCTTAACCGGTCATCAGGTCCTGATGGCATTAAATGTGGGTCTGGTCTGTGCAGATTGATAAACTCCCCCTGCTACCTCTTGATGGCTAAATCGCCCCCCAGGCCGGCGGGCATGGGAGGAATTTTTTCCCCTCCCAGGAGATAGCCGCCATCAAGGCGGAGGGTGCTGCCCGTCATGAAGGCGGCCCCGGTAAGGAGAAAAAACACGGCAGCCACCAGATCCTGGCTGGTGCCGGTGCGCCCCAGCAGGGTATGGTCCAGGATCTCCTGCTGCTGGCTGCGCTGAAGCAGGGGCCAGCCCCTGGTCTGTTGGGCATGGCGCTGTTCAAAGAAACCGAGCATGATTTCATTGACCCGCACTTTGGGGGCACCCTCTCTGGCCCAGGTCTCGGTAAGGGCGGAAACGGCCCGGTTGGCAGCGGCATAGCCGTCGTTGAAGAGGAGGCCGGCCGGCCCGGTGCGGCCGGTGAGGCCGGCTATGGAGGAGATGACAATCATCACTGCCTCGGACTGCTCCTGCAGCCAGGGCAGACTCTCCTGAAAGACATTCCACTTGGCCTTCAGGGTGGTGGCCATCTCCACTTCCCATTGTTCCCTGGTGTAGGGGCCGTGGACAACGGGCATGCCGCCGCGCTCAATATTATTGATGACGATATCAAGGCGGCCGTAGCGGCCCAGGCCTTGGTGCAGCAGCTCTCTCACCTCCTCCTGGTGGCGCAGGTCAGCGGGCAGGGCCAGAAAATCAAAACCACGCCGGCAAAAATCTTCCTGCATCTCGCGCACGGAATCAGGCCAGTCATAATAGGGCAGGATGAGGCGGGCGCCTGCTTCTCCCAGGGCCAGGGCCACGGCGCGGCCCAGACCGCGGCTGGCCCCCAGAACCAGTGCTGTTTTTCCGGAGATTTCCATAAAGGGGCTACAGGGAGGCGGTTTTGATGAGGAGTTTGGTGCCGGGATGGATCAGATCACTGGTGAGGCTGTTCCAGCGCCTGAGCTTATCCATGTTGAGGTCGAATTGCCGGGAAATCGTCCACAGGGTGTCACCCTTTTTGACCTGATAGTAGGTGATCTGGCCCGCGGCTGCGGGTGAAGGGCTTGAGGGCGCCCTCTTCTGGGTGAGGCTGGCCAGCTGTTGCTGTTCTTTGGCACTGAAGCCGGCATCGTCAAGATAGATGGCCAGTTGCTGGCCCGCCCGGATGCGGCCCGGGTTGTCGAGATTGTTCCAGAGGGCGATCATCTGCTGCGTCACCCCATAGCGGCGGGCTATGAAAGAGACGGTTTCGCCTCCTTTGATCTTGTGCAGAATCAGACCCGCTTGGGCCATGGCCACCGGCGGCTTGCTTGCCTTGTCCCAGAGCACATAGTCGGTCTCCTGGTAGGGGATGCGGAGGCGCTGGCCTTTCTGGAGCTGAGCGCTCTTTAGGTTGTTGCTCTTGAGCAGGGTGAGTTTTTTAAGGTTGTAGAGCCGGCAGATCTGGCTGAGGCTTTCCGCGGACCGGACGATATGGGTCTTGTACCTGGTGGTGACCACGGGGTAGACCTTCTTGAGGTTTTTGGTCACCAGATCTTTCTTGCCCACCGGCACTTTCAGGGGATAGGCGGCCATGTGCGGCGGGCTCATTCTTTTGCGGAGTTGGCGGTTAAGCTCGCAGAGCTCTTCATAATCGGCATCGGCGGCCACGGCCACGGAGCGCAGGGAGGTCCAGCGCGGCACGGTGACCACCTCATATTCCAGGGGAGGGTGGTACTTTATATCGGTGAAGCCGTATTTCTCAGGATTCTTGGCAATGATGATGGCGGCGATGAGTTTGGGCACATAGAGCTTTGTTTCCGTGTGCAGATAGTCATGTTGGGCAAGATCCCAGAAATTGTCCACCTGATGTTTCTTGAGCCCCCCCCTGATTTTCCCTCCCCCGGCATTGTAGGCGGCAACGGCCAGGTGCCAGTCCTGAAATTGGGCATAAAGATCACTCAGGAAATCAAGGGCCGCCAGGGTGGCCTTGGTGGGGTCGCGCCGCTCATCCTCATGGCTGTTGACCTTGAGGCCGTAATAGGTGCCCGTGGAACTGATAAACTGCCACGGCCCGGCTGCCTTGGCCCGGGAATAGGCGGTGAGACTGTAGCCGCTTTCAATCATGGGCAGATAGGCCAGATCCAGGGGGAGGCCGGCCTCCTTGAGATGCTGCTGGATCATGGGCACATAGCGGCCTGAACGTTCCAGCCAGATGCGGAAGGTGGTGCGCTGGCGGTTCTGGAAAAAATCGAGATAGAATTCCACCTGCTTGTTGATGGTGACCGGGAAATCATAACTGACTTCCTGGCTTTCAATGGCCTCTGCAGAGCCCTTTTCCCAGCGGCCCAGGTGCTCCAGCTCTTTGATCTCCTCAGCGACCGTGGCCTCGGGTTCCGAGGCGGTGGTCTCCTCCAGGAGGTCATCCGGTGCCATGATGGCGATGCTTTCCAGCTGCTGCTCTGCGGCAGGGGGAGGCTGGTGCTGGGTGGTCTGGAGGCAGCCGGCCAGGGGCACCAGGAGAAGCAGGGAGAAACCGAGGAAAGGGCGCATGGGAATTAAACCAATCTATGGATGGGGGAAGAACCTGGTGAAGATGGTGCTAAAACCACGGCAGGTTGGGAGGTTGTTGATATGCTTCTCTTTCTTTTACCTGAGGCGGGGCCGGCAGGCAAGGTCTTTTCTTTTTTGCCCGTGGCCGGGCTGGTGAGGGTGGCAGAGAAAAACGGGCCGGCGCCGCTTTTGTCTTGAAGTTGTCGCTCTTTTCGGGAATTATACGTATCTCTGGAGTCCATCTTCAAAAGAGTGTGGTTGCGACTTTCTTGCCCCTTTACCGGGGTTCATTTGTAAAAAGGTCTCTTGTTTTTTTGGGCCATCTGCCGGGATTCATGAAAAAAATATTATTGTTATTGCTTAAAGGCCTCCTGATTGGTTCGGCCCTCTTTGTGCTGGTCGCCATGGGAAGTTATTACTGGTATGTCATGCGCGAGCCGGGCGCAGGGATCAGCCAGGGGGGGATTGACGATATCCTCACCATGGAGAGCCCGGTCTATTACAGTGACGGTTCTGCCAAAATCGGCGTCTTTTTTGAAGAGGCGCATCGCCAGTATCTCTCCTATCCGCAGATTCCCAAGGATTTTGTCAACGCCATTGTCTCCTCCGAGGATCAGGCCTTCTTCAGCCATCACGGCGTCGATTTCAAGGGCTTTGCCCGGGCCATGCTGGCCAATATCAAAGCGGGCCGGGTGGTGCAGGGCGGCTCCACCATTACCCAGCAGACTGCCAAAAATCTCTTCAAGCGCCAGGACAGATCCATTGGCGCCAAGCTCAAGGAGCTTCTTTTTGCCCTGCGCCTTGAGCGCCACTATCCCAAGGAAAAGATCCTTGAATTTTACGCCAACCAGTTCTATGTCAGCGGCAATGGCCGTGGTTTAGGGGTGGCGGCCCGTTATTATTTTGACAAGGAGGCCCAGGATCTCAGCCTGGTGGAGGCGGCCTTTATTGCCGGTTCAGTCAAAAAACCGAACTACTATAATCCCCATATCAAGAAGAGTGAGGAGGCGATCCGCAAGGCCGAGGTGGAGAGCAAGCATCGCACCGCCTATGTCCTGGGCCAGATGTATAAGCGTGGCTACCTGGATGCCAATGCCTATCAGCGCGCCCTCAGTCAGGAGATCCCCTTTAAGCACGGCCGCACCAGATACTCCAGTAATACCGTCATGGACCTGGTGAAGGATGCTATGGCCGATCCCATTATCGAGGATGTCTTTGCCCGGCACGGCATTGATAATATCGCCACCTCCGGAATCAAGGTGGTCACCACCATTGATAAGGATCTGCAGGAAAGCAGTCTCTATGCCTTGAAAAATGAGTTGTCCCGCCTCGATATCCGCCTCACCGGGTATGAACGGCAGCTTCTGCAGAAGGCCTACGCGGAGATGAGCCTGGGGAGCGGCACAAAACTTGAGGCGGGCCAGTTTCTCTTGGGCCAGGTGGAAAAAATAGAGAAAGATCCCGTCCGGATTCACCTCTCCTTCGGCACCAGGGAGAGCGAGGAGCCGGTGGGGATCATCGACGAGGAGGGGCTGCAGTCGGCCTTAACCGCCCTGGTGCGCTATAAAAGGAAGCGCTGGTCCGAGGCGGGGAGCGGGGATCTGGAGAAGCTCCTCTTGCCGGAGATCAAGGCGGGGGACCGGATTTATGTGAGTGTCCGCGAGGTTGATCAGCTCAATGGCGGCGGCGCCCTTTTCGATCTGGAGAAATACCCTGAGGTGCAGGGGGCGGTGATCAGCCTGCAAAACGGCAAGATCCGTTCCATGGTGGGCGGCATGACCAACCACTATTTCAACAGGGCGGTCACGGCCCGGCGACCCATGGGCTCGGTGATCAAGCCCATGGTCTATGCCGCTGCTCTGCAGTTGGGCTGGAATTCCCTTGATGCCCTTGAAAATGAAAGGACCATGTTTCTCTTTCATGGTGAGCCCTATTTCCCCCGCCCGGATCATCAAAGCCCCCATGCCCAGGTCTCGATGAGCTGGGCAGGTGTCCATTCAGAAAACCTGGCCACGGTCTGGCTGGTGGCCCATCTCTGTGACCGCCTCACCCCGGGCCAGTTCAAGGAGGTTATCTCTCATCTGGGCATGGGCCGGGAGGATGGCGAGTCCTATACCCATTATAGGCGCCGGGTCAGGGATGAGATGGGGATTGTGGTTGATCAAGAGGCCCTGCGGCAGGTGAGCTTTGATCAGGCCCGCCTGGCCGTGGAGAGTGACCTTATCTTTGACGGTCAGGGGGAGGAGTTGGAAGCCCTGCGCAAGATGCATTACAGCATGGAACATGGCGCCCTGCTGGCGGAAGAGGAAGTGGCCCGGGAGGAAATGGGGGAAACCGCTGAGGAGCGGACCAAGAGGGAGATTGCTGAAGACAAAATCCGCCAGGAGCTGACCCGCTGGAGTTTTGAACGGCTGCAGGAACAATATGATGCCCTGCAGCGCCTGCAGACATTCCCTGACGCCACCCTGGAGATCTATGTCCCTCATCTCTACTATGTGCCCTTGGCCGGGAAAGGCGGCGGCGCCGGGAGCCAGGATTTCAGTGCCTACCCCTTCATATTTTCAGAGCAGCCCGACCCTGCCTGGCGGCCCGTCACCACCAGCCTGTTCAGCGTTATGCTGGGGGATATGGCGCCGGCCGAAAAAAAGGAATTCTGGGGACGGGTCCGCATCGACAATCTGATCAGCGCCGCCACCCTGGAGATGGTGGCGGCGGCCATGGAAAGGAAATTTGCCCGTCTCAATTCCCTGCAACCCTATGACGCCGAAGTGCTCCACTCCGTATCCGATTTCCGCCTCCTGGCCGGGTTGCAGTATCTCATCGGCCTGAGCCGGGAGATGGGGGTGGAGAGTGTTCTTGAGCCGGTGCTTTCCTTTCCGCTGGGGTCAAACGTCATCAGCCTCTATGAGCTGGCCAGGATATATGAGGTGCTTACCTCCGGGATGGTCTATACCATTGACGGTCAGCAGAATGCGGGACTTGATTTGATTTCCCGCATTGAAACCTATGACGGCGAGGTGCTCTATGCGGCCAAGCCGGTGAAGAAAAGGGTGATTGATGCCCAGACCTCCCTGGCTGTCGCTGATATCCTCCGGAACGTGGTGAAGTATGGGACGGGCCGCTTTGCCTATCGCAATGTCCAGCTCCACAGCCGTGATCCCGAGCTGGAGGCCCATCTGCTGGAGATGGGGATCACCGTGCCGGTCCTGGGCAAGACCGGCACGGCCAACAGCTTTTCCAATGCCACTTTTGCCGGTTTTGTTCCCGGCGCCCATCAGGGGCGTGAGAACGGGGTTGCCCTCCATAACGGCTTGGTGCTGGCCGCCTATGTCGGCTATGATGACAACAAACCCATGGCCAGCGGCACCACCCATATTACGGGTTCATCCGGGGCCTTGCCTGTTTGGGCGCGGGTGGCGGCAGACCATATCTTGAACCGCGATTACGCCAAGGCCCTTGATCTGGCAGACCTCTCCTTTTCCGGGACCAAGGAACTGCCCCTCTTTTATCCCGACGTGGAGCAGATCGAGGTGCCGGTGGCTGTCCGCGGCAGCGGCCTGCTGGTGACCGGGGCCGCAGGGAGCAGCCCGGCGGAGCTGGGTCCCTTGGTTACCTTTGGTGAAATATTGCCAGGGGGCGAGGTGCGGCCGCAGCGGGCATTCCGGCCCTATTGGCTGCAGTAGACGCAGTGAAATATCGAAAGGCCCTGCCCCTGCTCTTTTTTTTAGAACCAGAGGCAGAGCAAAAAGCAAAGGTGTGAAAAAAATGTCTCTGAATAGATGGAACAGAAAAAATTGTCCGGCTGGCGCTTCTTCTCCGGCAAAAAAGGCGGCCATGGTCGCCATGCTCTTGGCGGGCGGACTGCTGCTGGGGGGCTGCCAGGTCGGCGGTAAAAAGGTGGTGCATTCCCCGGCCGGGGGCGTTGGAATGGCCTCTGGACGGGCCACCGCAGAGAAAGGGGCCGGAGATGAGTCCTTGTCGCAAGAAGATGAAGCTGGACCGGTCTTTCTGGCCAATATCGACAACGGCCGCTTTGATCCTCTTTTTGTCAAATCAAGGCTGAAGATCTATGGAGACAAGGCCGGGGAGTGGCAGGAGTTGACCCGGGAGATAGGCGAACTGGGGCTCAGTCACCAACAGGAGGCGCAGTGGCAGCAATGCGTGGGGCTGCTGGAGGATCTGGTCAGCGGCTATCAGGATGTCCTTGCCGGTGCAGGGGATTCCCTGGCGGTGACCAGAAAGGATATCTCCTTTGCCGAGAGCGACTGTGAAAAAATGTTTGCCGTCCATGCCACCCGTGTTCCGGAGCTTCTTGCCAGGTATCAGCAGGAGGCGGCCGGCCAGGCCCTGGCCATCATTGACTACTATGCCCTCAGAAAAGAATACCCTCAGGTCATAGCGGCCTATGAAAACGCCGTGGAGTTCAGCGGCAAACCGCCTGCCGATGTGCGCCTCCAGGAGATCTACGGCCGGGCCTTGCTCCAAACTGGACAACTGGAAAAGGCGGCAGATATCTTTTCCCAGGTGCTGACCCAGGGCGGACCCACGGAAAAATGGCCGCTGCGCCTTGAGGTTGCGGAGCTCTTCATGGCCTCCGGTCAATATGAAAAGGCGCGGACCCAATATCTGCATCTGGCCGACATCTTCACCTCCTGGAAAGAGAGTAACCAGACCGTTGCCGATAATCTGGCCCTGCTCTTTGCCGCTGAGGAGCATGGCCGGGAACTTGCCCTCTACAGTCAGGCCCTGCACGCCTTCCTTTCTTCTGCCGGCCACGGTATTCCCCGGGCCCTGGAGTCAGCAGTGGCCGAGCTGCAGACCACCTATCCGGGTGGTATGCATACCGCGGCTGCCGAGGAAATCTATCAAAAGGCAGAGGAGCAGGTGCGGCAGCATACCGACGTCCGTCTGGTCCGGGTGGAGCGCCTCAGTGAGGCCAAGGAATATAAAGAGGCCTTGGACCTGCTGGCTGGTTTGCGGCAATCCCGCCTGCCGGCCGAGGAGATGGCCCGGGTGGAGGAGGCCATCCTGACGGTGCAGGGGGCCCAGGAGCTTTTTCTCCTGATGGGCCAGGGTCAAAGAAAGGAAAAGATGGCTGACCAGTGGCAGGAAGGTCTTAACCTGCTGGATATGGAGCTTTATGATGATGCCATTGCGCTGTTTACAGATTTGCTGGGCACCGACTATGATGCCCGGGCCGCGGCTGAGATAGAAAAGGCCTCCCTGCAGGCTGCCCGGGCCCTGCGGTCAAAGGCCGCCACTCTTTTCATGAAGGCGGGCCGGGCTTCTGATCCGGCCCTGCGCCGGACCCTGCTCAATGAGTCGCGGGATCTCCTGCTCTCTATCCTGGCCAGATATCCCCGGGTGGAGATCGTTGGCAAGGTGGAGGTCAATCTGCAGGCCATTGATGAACATCTGCTCGCCCTGGAGCAGAGTTAGGGGGGACATCCTGGCCGGATCATCCTCGCTGGGGCGCCGGCAAACACCAGCGGCACTTGCCGGCTGCCCTCTTGTTTTTTAAGAAAAAAACTTGCAAAAAAAACAGGGGTATGGGCAGAGTAGCCGGGGTAGTGCCTGTTGAATACCGGCAGAAGGGGGATGGTGATGTTTTTTTTACGAAGTGTGACAAGGGGAAAATATGGCGGATAAGATACTGGTCAGCCACTTGCTCGATGATTTAGCAATAAAGATTCTGGTTGTCGAACCAGGGGATCTCTCCGCAGTGGGAGAACTGCTTGAGTCTGCCGATAAACTCCTGGATCATGCCGAGGTGCAGCAGGGAGCTGTTCTGGAGAAAATGGTGGCGGCCTTTAAAAAGGTGCTGGAGGCCAGCATCATGGGGGAACTTCCTGACTCGCCGGAAAATTTTGACCGCCTGGCCCAAAGTGTCAGCTTTATGCAGGAGGCGAGCCGGAACGAGATGGCGGATCTCAACGCATTTTGCCGGCTCTTCACGGAGATCGGTTTTGTTCTTGATGCCGCGGAATTCGGCATCAAGCCGCCCCCCCAAGCCGAGGAGGGCGAAATTGACAGCCGTTTTCTGGCCGATTCGGAACTGCTTGCCGCCTTTATCGAGGAGGCGGCAGAGCATCTCAACAGTGTCGAGTCAAATATCCTGGCCCTGGAAAAAAGCCCTGGCGACAGTGATATCATTAACACCATCTTCCGTTCTTTTCATACCGTCAAGGGGATAGCGAGCTGTACCGATCTGGACCGGATCAGTACCCTGGCCCATGCCACTGAAAATCTGCTGGACGAGGTCAGGAATCAACGGCTTGTCCTGGGGCAGGAGGCAACAGACGTGGTATTGGCGGTCTGTGACCGTCTGCAGCGCATGGTGGAAAACATCCAGGAGGTCTTTGAAAAAGGGCTGGAACATTACGAGAGTTTTGAGGTGGATGACCTCATCGCCCAGGTTGGCCGGGTCATGGCGGAACCCCTGACTGCGCCTTCCCCGTCCCCTGCCGGCCAGGGCAAGGTGGATCTGGGCAGCGGCGATCTCCCCGATTTTATGCAGGATGCGGATCTGGTTGCCGGTTTTATCGCTGAGGCCTTCGAGCATCTGGAGGCCATTGAGGTCCATGTCCTTGACCTGGAGCAGGCCCCGGACGACATCGATATAATCAATAATATCTTCAGGCCCTTTCATACCATCAAGGGTGTTTCCGGCTTTTTGAATCTCACCACCATCAATAAACTGGCCCACAGCACGGAAAATCTTCTGGATGACGTGCGCAATAACAAGCTGACCATGTCGGCCGATATCATTGATGTTGTTCTGGGGGTTGGTGACTATCTGCGCGGCATGGTTCAGAATCTCAGTGACATGCTGGAGCAGGGACCTGCTGTGTATAAGGATTTTGACATCAGCGACTGGGTGGGCAAGGTGGAGTTGCTGCAGGCCGGCGGCGATCTTGAGGCCCCCCCTGCGCCCCCTGCCCGTGAGGAAACGGCGCCGCCCTTTTCCCCTGCTGAGTCTGTGGCCCCGGTGGAGAAGGGCGCCGCGCCCGCACCCCAGGCCGCCGCTCAGGAGCCCCCCCCCAAGGGCGCGGCACCTGCCAAGCAGAAGATCGGCGCCTCCATCAAGGTGGACGTGGAAAAGCTGGACGGCCTGGTCAATGCGGTTGGTGAGCTGGTGATCATGCAGACCATGGTGCGCCAGAACCCCCTGATCACCGGTATCGCCGATCCCAAGCTTAACAAGGACTTCGGCCAGCTCAGCCGGATCACCGCTGAATTGCAGAAAACCGCCATGTCCATGCGCATGGTCCCCATCCGCCAGACCTTTCAGAAGATGACCCGCCTGGTGCGCGATCTTTCCAAGAAATCAGGGAAAGTGGTGGACCTGGTTATGGAAGGGGAAGAGACGGAGATCGACCGCAATATGGTGGACTCGATCTATGATCCCCTGGTCCACATGATGCGCAACTCGGTGGATCACGGCGTCCAGAAACCCGAAGATCGGGAGGCGGTGGGCAAGCCGGGCAAGGGCACGGTGAAACTCCTGGCCTATCACAAGGGCGGCAATATCCTCATTGAGATTGTTGATGATGGCCAGGGCCTCAATACCGACAAGATCCGGGCCAAGGCCATTGAACGCGGGCTGATGAAGGAGACGGACCAGGTCAGCGATCATGAAGTCAATAATATGATTTTTCTGCCCGGTTTTTCCACGGCCGATCAGATCACCGATGTCTCCGGCCGCGGGGTGGGCATGGATGTAGTCAAGAAAGGGGTGGAGAAGCTGCGCGGCAAGGTGGAGCTCATCTCCACGCCGGGCCAGGGCACCCAGTTTCTCATGCGTCTGCCCCTGACCCTGGCCATTATCGACGGCATTATCGTCCGGGTGGGCCAGGAACGCTATATTATTCCCACCACCGCCATCCAGGAATCACTGCGGGCCCGGGCGGAGAGCTACAAGACCGTGCAGGGCCACGGGGAGACCCTGATGGTGCGGAACTCCCTGGTTCCCATAATCCGCCTCAGCCACGTTTTTGAGGTGGCGGATTCCTGTCAGCAGATCACGGCCGGTATCATGGTGGTGGTGGAAAACGAAGGGCGGCGGCGCGCCCTGCTGGTGGATGAACTCCTGGGCAAGCAGGAGGTGGTCATCAAGAGTCTCGGCGGGTACCTCCAGGATATCAAAGGCCTGGCCGGCGGCACCATCCTGGGCGACGGCAGGGTGGGTCTTATCTTGGATCTGGCCGGCCTGATCAGCGCCAGTGAGGCCAAGGGGTCTTGTCCTCTGATTCCTGCCCAGGCTGACCCGGCTCAAGAAGGGGCGGAAGAAAAGGCAGAGCCGTTGCTTCTCTAAGGCCTCCTCTGTTGAGGAGATAGGCGGCTGGGGCCGGTAGAATTGAACCAATTCCATTGCGAAGAAATATCTTTCTGGAGGGAGTGAGGATGAGTAGTCAAACTGTTGCACGTGATGAGTCTGGAAGAGGAGGGATGGCTGATCTTGCCGGGAAATACCTGACTTTCGCCCTGGGCGATGAAGAGTATGGCATCAGTATTCTCAAGGTGCGGGAGATTATCGGACTCATGGAGATCACGGCCGTGCCGCAGACCCCCTCCTACGTGAAAGGGGTTATTAATCTGCGGGGCCGGGTCATCCCCGTCCTGGAACTGCGGATCAAGTTCGGCATGCCCACCCAGAAGTATACGGAGCGCACCTGTATCATCGTGGTGGAGGTGGGTACCCCCACCGGCGCTCTGCAGCTGGGCATGCTGGTGGATTCCGTCTCCGAGGTCCTCAATATCAGCGCTGAAGAGATTGAGCCGCCGCCCTCCTTCGGCTCTCTTGACGTGGATACCGGCGCCATTCTGGGCATGGCCAAGATCAAGGGTGAGGTCAAGATTCTGCTGGACGTCAACAGCATTGTCGGCAAAGGGCTCCTTGAACAATTCAACGCGGCCTAGGTCCCTTGCCGCCATGATCCTTGCCTGCCAACCCTTAACCGATAAACTGTTCCAGCAGTTCAGCTCCCTGGTCTTCCAGCAGACCGGTATCTTTCTGAAGCCGGAGAAAAAGGAACTCCTCAACGCCAGGCTGGGCAAAAGGCTGCGCCATTGTCAGATCGCCAGCTTTCAGCAATATTACGATTTCGTTTTAAACGATGCCAGCGGTGTGGAGCTGATCCATCTCATTGACGCGGTCTCCACTAATTTCACCAGCTTCTTTCGGGAAAAAACCCATTTCGACTACCTCAGTTCCACGGTCTTGACGGAATTTGCCGGCCAGGGCCAGGGGGGCGATTTCCGGGTCTGGTCAGCGGCCTGTTCCTCCGGGGAAGAGCCCTATACCCTGGCCATTGTTCTCAGTGAGTTTGCCGCCCGGGAGCCGCGTTTCCGTTTTGCCATCCATGCCACGGATATCTCCACCAAGGTCCTGGCCATTGCCCGGAACGGGGTCTATCCCGCGGATAAGGTGCAGACAGTGGGGCCGGAGCTGGTCAGACGCTATTTCCAAAGAGGCAAAAGCGGCAGCGCCGGTCTGGTGAAGGTGAAAAAAGAGCTGAGCCGGACCATCACCTTCCAGCGTTTCAATCTCATGGACCCCTATCCCTGGCAGGAGGAACTGGATGTGATTTTCTGCCGCAATGTGATGATCTACTTCAACCGGGAAACCCAGCAGCAGATGGTGGATAAATTTTATACCTGCCTCAAGCCGGGGGGGCATCTCTTTATCGGTCATTCCGAAAGTCTGACCGCCATCAGCCACCGCTTCAAGCAGGTCACCACCACAGGGTACCGGAAGTAAAAGGCGGGCCGGCCGGGAGTGGTGTTGACACTCTGCCCCCCTCCATGGCGAGGTACTGGCCCGGTTGATATCAATGCCATTGATCTGCAGCTGTTGCTGGCGGATCTGCTGGACGAAATGGCCTGGGCGGAAGAGCTGTTTAATATGTAATTGCGGGCGGTGGGCAAAGGGCATGGCAAAAATAAGGGTTCTCATAGTCGATGATTCAGCGGTGGTCAGAAAGGTCTTCAGGGAAGAGCTGGCCAAGGAGCCCGATATCGAGGTGGTGGGCGTGGCCCCTGATCCCTATGTGGCCCGGGAGCAGATCGTGGCCCTCAGGCCGGATGTCATCACCCTGGATATTGAGATGCCGCGCATGGACGGCATCACCTTCCTGCGCAAATTGATGAAACATTTCCCCCTGCCGGTGATTATTGTCAGCTCGCTCACCCAGGCCGGCAGCGCCATTGCCATGGAGGCCATGGATCTGGGGGCGGTAGAGGTCCTGGCCAAGCCGGGCGCCGCCTATTCGGTGGGGGAGATGGGGGAGCAGCTGGTGGAAAAGATCAGGGCGGCGGCCCGGGTGGATATCACCAGGCTGC
>JAVLBA010000021.1:0-36435 GCA_031581485.1 Desulfurivibrionaceae bacterium
AAGTTTTTGCCCAGCAGGGCGTCTTCCAGCTCCTGCAGCGCGGAAAAGACCTCGGTGTTTTTCAGGGCCACCTGGCCGTTTTGGGAGACGGCGATTCTTTCCACCTTGCCCACCTTGATCTCCAGGACCCCGTCGCGGTCGCCGGCATAGCGGACATTGCCGTCCAGGTCGGCAATGTTCAGGGCGGAGATCTTGCCGTCCTCGGCCGTGTCCGTGGGTTCGCCCGTGACGGCGCTGCCGCCGTCCAGCCCCAGGGCCATGAGGCCGGGCTCCTCAACAACGCCGCCCACCTCCTCAACCAGGGATTCCAGCATGAAGGTGCGGTTGGAGAGGAGCTCCAGGCGGCCGTAGCTGGTCTTGGTGCTGGCGGTGCCGGCGGCGTCGTTGAGATGGGTGATGGCCTCGCCGTTGGCCGAGGTCTCCACTTTGATATTGCGGCCGTCAATGGCCTTGAGGAGCAGGCTGCCGCTCTTGTCGCGGCTGGCATAGACGCCGGTGTCGGCCTGTTTGGCGTTGATCGCCTTGATGATGGCGTTGTCGCTGTCCAGGGCCTGGATGTCCGTAGCGCCGGAAAAGATATCAACATCGTTGATGACCAGATCGCCGGGGTTCAGTGTGCCGCTGCCGCCCAGATCATCAACAGGTGCCGTGGCCTGGACCAGGGCCGGGGTGACCTCGGCGGTGACCCCGGTCTGGTCGGCCACATTATTGATGGCAGCGGCCTTGGCATCGGCGGAATCATCATCGGCGCCCGGCACCTCGATGCCGTTGATCTTCAGCTCGTCGGCATTGAGCGGCAGGCTGGCAGTGGGGGCGGCGCCGTTCAGACGGTAGCCGTCAATATGGTCATGGATAAAGGGGGCCGGTTCCGCCTCGGTGTAGCCGGAGGTGCGGTAGCCGCCGAAGATGTACTTGCCGGCTATCTCGGTGTTGGCCAAGGTGACGGCCTGGTCCAGCAGATTGGCCACCTGGGGGGCCATGAGGTGCCGATCAGGGGCCACCACCGGGGTCTGGGCTGAAATGGCCAGGGTCTTGGCCTCCAGGACCTGGTCCTTGATCTGGCGCAGGGCGTTTTCCCCTGCTGAAATCAGGGAGCCGCCGTGGACGAGATTTTCCTGATATTGGGCGATCTCCACCACGGTGGTGCGCATGCCCAGGGCCGATACCAGGCTGGTGGGGTCGTCAGAGAGTTTTGACATCTGCCGGCCGGAGGAGATCTGGCTGTTGATCTTGTTGATATCGGAGCTGATCCTGTTCAGGTTGGACTGAACCTGGGAGAATTGGGTGTTGAGAGTGGTTCGCATGGCTATGTGTCCTTGGCCCTTACCGGTTCACTGAATTGAGCAGGGTCATCAGCATTTCATCCGAGATGGTGATCAGCTTGGCGGCCGCTGTATAGGCATGCTGGAATTTGATCAGGTTGGCCATTTCCTCATCGAGATTGACGCCGGAGGTGGCATCCCGCATTTCCCGCATCTGGTTGGTGATCAGGGTGTTGTATTCAAAATCGCGCTCCACGGAGCGCCCCTCCAGGCCGACACTGGCCACCAGGCCATTATAATGGCCCTCCAGCGTATTGTTGCTGGCCCCCTTGAAGCGAATATCCTCCTGGCGCTGGATATTGGTCATGAGCAGAACATTGGACTCATCCCCCTTGAAGATCTCCCCATGGTCGTTGACCTGGCCGGCGGCCAGAAACTCCAGGGAGTTGGCCACTTCATCATTGATGCCAATGGTGGCGGCGTCCTGGCCGGTGAAAAAGGTGTTGAGGCCGGCGGTGGCCAGGAAATTGGAGGTGTCGTTGCCAAAGGCAAAGCTGTGGCCGTCTTTCGGGGTCAGCACCAGCTTGTTATCCTGCACGGTGGCCTGCAGCAAGGAGTCGGAACTCATGCCGCTGGCCTCTTCAACGGCGCTGTTGATGGAGGCGGCCACATCCTGGAGGGTGTAAACCCGGTCCATGGGGACCTCAACCGCCTGGGGCAGGGCCAGGGTGTCGTCGCTGTTGTAGAGCCAGATCTGGAAGCTGGTGCCGTCGGTGTTGATCTCATCCGAGTAGGCATAGCCGGCCATGGCCGCGCTCAGGCCGCCCACTGTGATGTCGGCGATGTTGGTGCTGCTGCTGTCCGTGTATTCGTAGGTGATCTGGCCGTCGCCGGCAATGTCAGAGGTGCCGAAGTTGCCGCCGTCCAGACCCAGATGGGCCAGGTGGAGATCGCTGCTGCCGCCATTGATATTGATGGGGCCCTGGTGGTTGAAGAGGGTGAGTTCGCCGGTGTTATGGGTGGCATCCGCCCCGTAGCTGCCGTTGGTGAGGCCCAAATTGGCCTCAGCTGTGGCACCGTCAAGGCCGGCAATGGTGATGGGCGACTCGTCGCCTGGGTTGGTGTTTCTGAGGATGAGGTAGTTGGCGGCGGCGCCGTTGTAGTCGGTGCCCACATCCGCCTCAATGGTCACCTTGGGCACGTTGTCGGCGTTATGGACGTCAATGCGGCTGTTGATGTGATCCACAAAATTCTGGGCAAAGACGTCCGCATCGAGTTCATCTGCTGCGTCTGCCGTGTAATCAATCTCTATGCCGTTGATGAAGAAATTAAAGTTGTCGCCATTTGTAACTGTCAGGGGCGGTGAGGTTGAGGTCGCGGGCTCACCGGCCACCAGGGTGGTCATCCGGGCCTTGACGTCGCTTAAGGACGCATTGATGGCCTCCACCGTGTTGGCCGTCTTGCCCATGGCCAGGCCGTTGACGGCCACGGCGCCTTCGATATGACCCACCTCCCTGTTGTTGATCGTCAAGGTGCCGGCGGCAATATCGGCACTATCGGTGGTGGCGTCCACCGTGGTGAGGAGGCGGGTGGTGTTCGCCGCCGGGGTGGTGCTCTCCAGGGCATCGGAAAAACGTTCCAGACCGACCCCCTGACTGTGGGCCTGGTTCACCTCGCGGATCAGGGCGTTGGCCAGGGCGTCCAGCCGGCCCAGATAATTTTCCGGCTCCCCCTCCACGAGCTGGTCATGGACCTTCATCCAGCCCCCCATCTTGCCGCCCAAGGAGTCGCTGCTGCCATCGCCGATCACCGTCAGGGTTGTCTGGCCGTTGGCATTGGTGGTCTGCCAGTTGAGGTTGCTGTCATCCCATTTCACGGACCAGGCCTGATCATTTTCCACCAGGGAGTGGCCGTCCTGGAGGAGGATGGTGTAGGAGCCGTTTGCCATCTCAAAATAATTGATGTCCACAAACTGGCCCAGTTCCTGGGTGAGCTGGTCACGCTGATCGCGGATATCATTCATTTTATGGATATCGCTCTCGCCGCTGCTGATCTGCATGTTGAGGCCGGCAATCTGCTTGGTCAATTCATTGACATCCAGGACAGCGGCCTGCAGGTTGGAGCTGATGTCCTGGCGGGACTGGGCAATTTCTGCCGACATCATATGGAGCTGCTCATTGATGAGGTGGCCCTGCTGGACCACGGTCTGTCTCGACGAGATGAACTCGGGATTGGTGGCGAGGTCCTGCCAGCTTGACCAGAACTGGCTCATCAGGTCATTCACCGCCATGCCCGGTGCCTCGTTAAAGGCGGTTTCCACCACCCGCATGGACTGGTTCTGAGCCTCCAGGTTGCTCAGCTTTGACTCCTGGTCCACCAGGCGCTGGACCATGAACCGATCATAGCTGCGCTCCACCTGCTCTCCCCGCACGCCATTGCCGATATAGCCGACGCCGATGGGGCTGGCCCCAGGCGTGGTGAGGCCCAAGCTCTGCCTGGAGTAGCCCGGCGTGTTGACGTTGGCCACATTGTGGCCAGTGACGCCGATGGCGAGCTGATGGGTAACCAGGGCCTCCTTGGCCATATTGAGAACGTGGGAGATGCCGGCCATGCCTATACCTCGCGCGAGAGCAGAGAGGGGCCTGCCTTGTCCATCTTGGCCAGGTGGCCGCGGCAGGAGTAGGTGGGGTCCGTGGCCACTCCGTCACTGATCAGGGCAATGGCGTCGCCCAGGTAGCGCAGGGTGTCCTGGGTGAAGCTGTGGTTGATGTAGCTCTTGCGGTCGATCTCTGCCCGCAGGCGGACCAGGGTCTGGCGCATTATTTCCAGTTCTTCGGCCTCCTCCGGTTGGAGATGGCAAGAGAGGTCACTGAGCTGGATAACCTCCGCGCAATCCCTCTCTGTGTCCGGGCCGATCAGGGCGGCGGCCACCTCCTGGATCTGTTCATCCAGATAGATCATCTGGCGCAGCCCGTTTTCCTTCTGTTTGCTGATCTGCATGAGGATGGCCATCCCCATTTTGAGCAGGCCGGCCTGTTCCTGGTCCAGGACATGGATGAAGGAATGGGTGTAGCTTTCCTGCTTGTGCAGGTGGGCCATCAGGGTTTTGAAATAAGGGGTGTTGCTGGTCATGAGAGGTCTCCTTGTCTGCTTGTGCCTTTGCTGAGTTGTTCAAAAAGCATCTTGCCCAAGCCAGTGCCGCTGCCCCCGGCCATTTTTTCAGCCAGTTCCTGGTCCAGCATGGACTGGAAAAGTTTCTCGCCATGGCTCTTTTCAAAGAGGCCCTCCGTCTCTGCCGAGGATTCCCGCATGGTGGCCAGCATCTGCTGGGTGAGCAGGGCCTCGAAATCGGCACACGCCTTGCGCAATGTCTGGTCTTTTTCCGGACTGGGGCTGTTCTGCTGCTCCGGCCTGGTGAGGGCGCTGTTTTGCGGGCTGGGAATTTCCATAATTTTTTTGTAACTCCTCTCTCTTTTCCCTAGATAATCTGGAGGTCCGCCTTGATGGCCCCTGAGGCCTTCATGGATTGAAAGATGGCGATCAGGTCCCGGGTGGTGACGCCCACCGAATTCAAGGCGCGCACCACCTCACCCAGGGTGATGCCGCTGTCAAGCTGGACCAGCTGGTTCTCCCGGTCGCGGGCCGTGATATTGCGGTTTGTTTCCAGGGAAGGGGGCTGGCCCGGTCCGGGGCTTACCTGGATGGAGAGGTTGCCGTGGGCCACCGCCACCTGGCTGATGGTGACATCGGCGCCCATCACCACGGTGCCGGTTCGTTCATCAATGATGATCCTGGCCAGGTTATCCGGCGTAATCTCCAGTTTTTCCAGAGCGGCCAGCAGGGCCACCTGGTTGCCGCTGAATCTGGGGGGTACGGTGATGGCCACCGTGGCGCTGTCCTTGGCCTTGGCATAGGAGCCGCCCAGCATGAGATCCACCGCCTCCACTACCCGGCTCATGGTGGTGAAATCCGGGTTGTTGAGATGGATGGAAAGTTCCTCCTTGGTGAGGAGGGAAAAGGGCACCTCTCTTTCCACAATGGCGCCGTCTGGAATCCGGGCCGCTGTCACATGGTTTTGCTGGCTGCTGGCGCCTGCGCCCTGCACTTCCAGGCCGCCGATGGAGAGAGGCCCTTGGGCCATGGCGTATATTTTGCCATCCAGTCCCTTGATCGGCGTGACAATAAGGGTGCCGCCGGCCAGAGAGGAGGCATCTCCCAAGGAGGAGAGATTGATGTCAATTTTCTGGCCGATCTTGATGAAGGGAGGCAGTTTGGCAGTCACCAGCACCCCGGCCACGTTTTTCACCTTCAGGGCCTCCGGATTGACGTGCACCCCCATATTGTCCAGCATATTCACCAGGGCCTGGGTGGTGAAAGGTGATTTGTTGCCGTCACCCGTGCCGTCCAGCCCCACCACCAGACCGTAGCCCACAAGCTGGTTGTCGCGGACACCTTTGACGGTGGCGAGCTCCTTGAGGCGAGTGGCCTCAGCCGTCTGGTTCCAGCAGAGCAGGGCAACCAGGATGAGGAGGGGAAGGCTCTGTCTTTTGCGGGTCATGTTCATAATGTGTGCACCATGTCTTCTTTGGTTTCTTATCCTGCAAAGGACATGCCAGATAATCTTTGCCGCTCTCTGCTGGTTAAGGCTTTGATTTTAAAAGCAAAATGTTTTATTCTGGGGCTGGGTAATTTTTTCCCACCAGCGGCTGAGGCGCTGGTGGGGCACGTCCTTCAAAAAGGCCAGAGAATGTCCACACCCCGGGCCAGCCAGCCGGGCTGCTGTTTGTCGCTCACCACGCCTTGGCCTGAAATCTCTATGCGGGCATCGGCGATATGGGAGGATTTGACCACATTGGCCGGCGAGATGTCCGTGGGCCGGACCAGGCCGGAGAGGATGATGGTCTGGGTCTCGTTGTTGGTCCTTACCTCCCGATAGCCCTGAATGACCATGTTGCCGTCCATGGTGACATCGATGACCCGGGCCGAGATGGTGGCGGTGGTGGTGTTCTGGCGGGTGGTTTCGCCCTCCCCGCTGAAGTCGTTTTTGAGACTCGCCCCCAGGCTCCTGCTGCCGGGAGTCGTGTCTTTGAGCTTGGCCCACTCGGCAAAACGGAAGAGATGGGAGATGTCGCCGCTGATACTGGAATCCCGGGAGGTCTCGGTGGTTGCCTCGTTTTTGGAATTGGCGGTCTCCACAATGGCCACGGTGACGATATCCCCCACCTTACGGGCCCGCTGGTCGCGGTAGAGGTTCATGCTCTGGGCGGAAAAAATGGATCCCTCAACCGGCATGAGCCGTTCCTGCTGCACCGGCGGCAGGGCGTGGCGGTCCGGCAGGGTGGTTTTCCTGGTGGTTTGGTCCGGGGTTATGCAGCCCCCCAGGCAGCAGGAAACAACAAGGAGAAGATGGACAGTTTTCATGGAAATGTCTCCGTTTAAAAGTCAACGCGTACCAGGCCCTGCTCCACCACCCGGACAGTAATGATCTCCCGGCTGTTGATGTTCTTGACCTGGATCATATCGCCCTCAGCTCCCTGGCTGCGCGCCTCACCCTTGGTGCTGACCTGCAGGGATTTGGTGCCGGCGGTGATGGTCACCAGGTCTCCCCTCTGCACCACGGCTGGTTTTTTTAAAGAGCGGCTGAGCAGAATGGTGCCGGCCTGCAGCGATGTCCTGGCGCTCTGACCCAGGGCCTCCTGGGGGCTTGCCACCAGTTCCTGGCTGAAGGTGGTGATGTTGTGGCGGGCTACGGTGAGATCCCCGCTGCCCACGGTTTCGCCTCGGGCCAGGCGGCGGGTGAGGATGACCACATCGCCGTAGAGTTCAAGGTCCCCTTCCATCTTCACCTGGCCCTGGTTGATGCCGGCCACGGTGATGCGTACGGAGATCGATTTTTTGCCCAGATACCTGCCATGATTCTGGTTGAGCAATGCATAGCCTATATCGCCCCTGGGCACCTGCATCATGGCCGGGGTACTGGAAAAATTGGTGATCACCAGGTCCTCGGCCGGCCAGGGGCTGGTGCTGCGCTGGATCTCGATAAAGATCTCCTCCAGGGCCTGGCGGTCAAGGGTGATGCTCTCCGCGGCCGTTGCCGGCCGGCAGAAGGGGAGCAGGAGCAGGGCCAGGAAAATCAGGGCTGGGATGCAGGTTTTTTTCATGGATCTATGCTCTTCTAGCGCACGAGATTATTGGTCACTTCCAGGATCTGATCAGCCGTGCTGATGCCCTTGGAGTTGGCGTCAAAGGCCCGCTGGGTGATGATGAGGTTCACCATCTCCTCGGTGACCGAGACATTGGACATCTCCAGATAGCCCTGGGCCAGAGTGCCGGCGGCATCAGAGCCGGGATCGGATTCAATGGGGTCGCCGGAGGCCTCAGTGGGGAGATAGTTGTTGCCGCCGGTGGCCTTGAGGCCGCCTGGATTGATAAAGGTGTGGAGGGTGAGCTGCACAGAGCCCAGGGTCTGCTGCTCCGTATCCATGGCGGAAAGCATGCCGGCCGAGTCGATCTCCAGGATCACGGTGTCTTCAGGGATGGCAAATTCCGGCTGCAGCCGGTCACCGTTTTGATTGACGATATAGCCATCGCTGTCCTTGGTGAAGGCACCGGCCCGGGTATAATATTCCACGCCGTCACGGACGACCTGGAAGAACCCTTTGCCCTCAATGGCCAGATCCAGATCGTTGCCGGTCTGGGTGTAGTCGCCCTGGGTGAAAATTTTCTGCACGGCAGTGGTGCGGGTACCCAGGCCCACCTGGATGCCGGTGGGCACCTGATTGCCGCCCACGGTCTCGGCGCCGGCGGCCCGCATGTTCTGATAGATGAGGTCTTCAAACTGGGCCCGGCTTTTTTTAAAGGCCGAGGTGTTGACGTTGGCCAGATTGTTGGAGGTAACGTCAAGCTGCAGCTGTTGGGCCTGCATGCCTGTCTGGGAGGTGTAAAGTGCCCTGATCATGGGAGTCTCCTGTGGTGTGTTGGGATTAACTGTTTAATCTGCCGATCCTGTTGATGGCTTTGTCATCCATGTCGTCGATGGAGCGAATCACCCGCTGTTGCGTCTCATAGGCGCGGTTGAGATCGACCATGGCCGTGAGTTCCTGCATGGTGCTGACATTTGATTTTTCCAGAAAGCCCTGTTTAACCCCGGGGTCCTGGGTTGCTTCTTCCTGGCCTGCGCCGGTGAGAGCGAAGAGGTTCTGGCCCTGTTTTTCCAGATCCCTCAGGTCGGCAAAGGTGACCACGCTCAAGACCCCTGCCTGCTGGCCGTCCACAGTGATGTTGCCGTCGTCGGCCACCGAGATGTTGTCGCCGTTGATCAAGAGGGGGCCGCCGTCACCTAAAACCAGGTCGCCATTGGGGGTGGTCAGCTGCCCTTCATTATTGGTTGTGAACTGGCCGGCCCTGGTATAGCGCACTCCGGCCGGGGTCTGGATCTTGAAAAAGCCATCGCCCCCCAGGGCAAAATCAAGGGTATTGCCGGTCTCCTTGACGACGCCGGGCTGCATGTCGGTGACGTCATGAAGGGCCTTGCCCACCCGGGGGCCTTGATTGTCGGTGCTGTAGAGCATCTCCCAGAAGGTGATGTCCTCTTTTTTGTAGCCGGCGGTATCGACATTGGCCAGGTTGTTGGTGATCTGGTCCAGGCGCCTGCTGTGGGCCAGCATGGTTTCGGTGCTCTCGACCAGGCCGAGGCGGTTATGGATGTGCATATCTCCCTCCAGATGAGAGCCTTCATTGTGAAGATAAGGGCGGACAGGGGTGTGGCGGATTATTGACACAAAGGTGTCTCTGCTGTTGGTTAAGCAATGTTTGTGCCGTTTCTGGAGGGAAAGAGAGGGGGAGGGGGTGTCCGGGAAAGGGCTTTCTGTGCTCCGGCCCTGTTGGGCCGCGGGAGCAGCTTTTTTGGCCCGGGTGTTTCGGGAAGGGTTTTGTGCTGAGGGGGAAGGGCGGGGCGGCAGAAAATTCCCCGCAGGGTGTCTGGAATTTGACTATGTGGTGGGCCGGCCCTGGCCTGCCTCTTCATTGGTCCGGTAGATAAAGGCCAGGATCTCGGCGACAATCAGGTAGGTCTCGGTGGGGATTTCCTGGCCCGGGTCAAGTTTGGCCAATATCTCCACCAGATCCCTATCCTCATGGATGGGGATATCATGCTCTTTGGCCAGGGCAAGAATCTGATCTGCCATCAAGCCCAAGCCCCGGCCTATGAGGCGGGGCGATTTTTCCTGTTCCGGGTCATAGCGCAGGGCAACGGCTTTTCTGGCAGGTTTTTTTTGTTGTGGATCAGTCATGAGGAAGGGCTGGGTGTTTCCTGAAAAAGCAAAGGAAAGGAATGATCAACCGGCAAGGATCGGGTATGGTTTAGCCTTATGATACTTCAGGATCTGCAGGTAGCAACATTTATCAGCAGGTATAAGCGATTTCTGGTGGATGTAAAAAGGCGGACGGCACCCTGTACCTCTTCTTTGTTAATTTTTAGTGGAGCTGGATTGGAAAGGAATGGATAACAACAAGGGAAAAGCGGTTATTTTGTTAAGCGGCGGTCTTGATTCCACCACAGTGCTGGCCATTGCCCGCGCCCAGGGCTTTGCCTGTTATTGCCTTAGTTTTTCCTATGGTCAGCGGCAAGAAATCGAGCTGGAAAGGGCCAGGGCCAGTGCCGCCAGGATGGGGGCCCGTGATCATCTGGTCCTGCATGTCGACCTGGACAAGATCGGCGGCTCCGCTCTGACCACGGAGCTGGCCGTGCCCAAGGGGCGCTCCTCTGAGGAGATCGGCCAGGGCACGGTGCCGGTGACCTATGTGCCAGCCCGCAATACCATTTTCTTGGCCCATGCCGTGGCCTGGGCTGAGGTGATCGGAGCCTTTGATATCTTTGTGGGGATCAATGCCCTGGATTACAGCGGCTATCCTGACTGCCGGCCGCGGTTTCTGGCTGCCATGGAAGAGGTGGCCAATCTCGGGACCCGGGCCGGCATCAGCACGGGCCGTCGTTTCCATATCCAGGCGCCGCTTATGCACCTGAGCAAAAAAGAGATTATTGAAAAAGGGCTGGCCCTGGGTGTTGATTACGGCTCCACTCACAGCTGTTATGATCCAGGGCCTGGCGGACTTTCCTGCGGTGTGTGTGATGCCTGCCTTCTGCGCCTCAAGGGCTTTCGTGAGGCCGGCTGCCCGGATCCGCTCTCTTATCAGCAGGAGAAACCATGAATCTTCTCCCTGCCCACCTGGGGGCCCTGTTCATGGCCGGCGTACCCGGTCTGGAGCTGGACAGCTCCACCCGCCAGCTGATCACTGACTATGGGGTGCATCATTTCATCCTTTTCAGGCGCAATGTGGAGAGCGAAAAGCAGCTGGCCCGCCTGAGCCGCGATCTGGTTGCTTGTTGCCGCCAGCAGGGTCTGGGCCCCTGCCTGATCTCCATAGACCAGGAGGGCGGCACCGTGGCCCGTCTTCCCGAACCCTTTGCCCAGTTCAGTGATGCCCGGTTCTATGGTGAGGCTCTCCATGCCCGGCAAGATCTCCTGGAGTATGCCCGCCTCTGCAGCCGGGATCTCAACAGCATCGGGGTCAACATGAATTTTGCCCCGGTCCTTGATGTCTGTCCCCGCGGCCAGGGCTGCTTCATGGAACGCCGCAGCCTGGGTGCCGACCCGGTGCGGGTGGGGGAACTGGGCGCCCTGCTCATTGAGGCCTTTCAGGGCAACGGCATTGCGGCCTGCGCCAAACATTTTCCCGGCCTGGGTGAGGCCGTTATCGATCCCCATCTGCAACTGCCCGTGGTCACGGATTCCCGGCAGAAAATTATGGAGTGTGATCTCCTCCCCTTTCAGGCGGCTATCAGGGCCGGGGTGGCCGCCATCATGACCTCTCATGTCATTTATGAACATATTGATCCCCACACCCTGGCCACCTTTTCCGCCCCCATTCTCACCGATCTGCTCCGGCGCGATCTGGGGTATGAAGGCCTGGTGGTCACTGATGATCTGGAAATGGGGGCAGTGGAAAATGATATGGGGGTGCCGGAGGCCGCGGTGCGGGCCGTGCAGGCCGGCGCTGATCTTCTGCTTATCTGCCATGACCACGCCAAGGTCCGGGAGGCCATTGCCCGTCTTTATCAGGCCTGTCTGGGTGGTCAGGTGACAAAAGAGCGGCTTTGCCAATCTTTTTTGCGAATAAATAAGGTCAGTGCTTGTTTTCTGCGCAAAGGTGATTAAATTTTTTAATTACTATTTCTTCCACGGCTTGGGGAAAGAGAGGGCCTGCGGGAGTTTGGCAATATTTTTCTTAACATGGTTGTAGTTGTAAGAGAGGGAAGAGGGAGGGCTGCTGCCCTTCTTTTTCTCCCCTCATTTCAGGCTTCCCCCACAGGAAGCCTTGATGTCACGGCGCTCTGCAGTGACAGGTCGTTGTGACGTTCCAGGGCATTGGAAGTGCGCTTCTGATGCCCAGCCCATGATCAGGAGGTCTGTATGGAACTAAAGGTTGAAGGCTTGAATCTCAAGGTCAGAAACGCCTGGCGCGACAAAATCGAAGAGGAAAAAGAGCGGCTGGAAAGGCATCATGCCAGCCTCGTCCACAATCTGCGGGTCACCCTTGAACAGACCTCCTCCCACAAGGAGGGCGGCTATGAGGTGCGACTGATTGCCGGAGTCCCCAGTGAGACGGTGGTTGTCAAGCGCAGGGGGGAGGCGGTTCCGCCCATCCTGGTGGAAGCCTTTGACACCCTTGGCCTCCAGTTGAAAGAGTTCCAGCGCAAGCGTCGCAAGAGCAGCAAAAATCAAGAGGTGGTGGGGGCAACTCCCGCCGGTCTCGGGGTAATCAAGAAGCTCTCTCCCTTTGAGTCTTATGGCTTCATTCTTGCCGCTGATGGCCGGGATGTCTATTTTCATGAGAATTCTCTGAAGGGCCTGGATTTGGACGCCCTTGTCGAGGGAGATGCCGTCACTTTTGGTGAGTCTGCCGGGGATAAAGGCCCCCAGGCCAGCTGGGTGCGGGCCTCCTGATAGAGTCGGGCCTTTTTCAATGGACTGATAAGGCCCGGCCGTTTTTAGTGGAAATCTCCATCGGGCCTGTTTAAGGTTGTCTAGACCTTGAACAGGCCCCTTTTTTTATCTCCCTCTCTCTGTTGCCTGGAGAAGGGGCAGGTCGGCCAGAAAAAAACTTAACCACAGAGAGCCAGTCATGCAGCCAGTCCAGCCCCCCATACCTGTTGAGTATCTGGAAGCAGAAGAAAAAAACCTGGTGGCCCGCATCCAGGCCCGCAAGAATGAGTTTGGCAAGCAGCTCCTCATTCTTGGTCATCATTACCAGCAGGAGGCGGTTTTTCAATGTGCGGACATGGCCGGCGATTCCCTGAAGCTGGCCAGGCAGGCGGCAGCCGCCAAGGGGGCCCGTTATATTGTTTTTTGCGGTGTCCACTTCATGGCTGAGGCGGCAGATATTCTCACAGATGCTGACCAGGCTGTTTTTTTGCCCCATCTGGAGGCCGGCTGTCCCATGGCCGACATGGCCACTGTTGACCAGGTGGCTAAGGGCTGGCAGGAGCTGGCCGGGGTCTGCCCCCAAGACCGGGTGGTGCCGGTGACCTATGTCAATTCCTCAGCAGCCATCAAGGCCTTTGTGGGGGAGCGGGGCGGCTCGGTCTGCACCTCCTCCAATGCGGAACGGGTTCTGGCCTGGGCCTTGGAGCGCGGCGACAAGATCTTTTTCTTCCCTGATGAACATCTGGGCCGCAACTCCGCCAAGGCCCTGGGGCTCAGGGATGAGGAAATCGTCCTCTGGCAGCGCGGCAGGCCGCTGGGGGGCAACAGCCCTGAAGAGCTGCAAAGGGCCAGGGTGCTGCTCTGGAACGGCCATTGTGAAGTTCATATGGAGTTCAGCGCCGAGCAGATTGCCCGGTGGCGCCGGCAGGAGCCCGCCATCCAGGTTATCATCCACCCGGAGAGCAACCACGAGGCAGTGGCCGCCGCTGATCAATACGGCTCCACCGAGGCCATCATTGCCGCCATCAAGAATTCCAGGCCCGGGTCGGTGTGGGCCATCGGCACGGAGGTCAATCTGGTGAAGCGCCTGCAGCAGCAGTACCCGGACAAGACCATCCATCTTCTGGCCCCCACCCCCTGCTGCTGTAAAACCATGGCCCTGGTCACGCCGGCCTCCCTGCTCTGGCTCCTGGACAATCTGGCCCAGGGCAACCTGGTTAATCAGATCAAGGTGGACCCTGAAATTGCCCGGGGCGCCAAGCTCGCCTTGGATCGAATGCTTGAAATATAGGCTGGAACTGGTATAAAATTCACTGTCATCTTTGTCTCTGCCTGCGCGGCCGGGCATGGCCTTCTCTCTCTTTGAACAGGAAACAGAAAAAATGTGTGGAATTGTCGGATACGTGGGACCTCGCCGAGTGGTGCCCATTGTTCTTGAAGGGCTGAAACATCTTGAATACCGCGGCTATGATTCAGCCGGCATCGTCTTTTTGGAAGAGGGTGTCCTGCACAAGTATCGCAGTGAGGGGAAACTGATCAATCTGGAAGAGATCATGGACGAGGTGGAGACCAGGAGCCGGATCGGCCTCGGCCATACCCGCTGGGCAACCCATGGGGCTCCCTCGGAAGAAAATGCCCACCCCCACAGCGACTGCACCGGCGAGCTGGTGGTGGTCCATAACGGCATTATCGAGAATTTTCAGAAGCTGCGCAAAGAGCTGCAGGCCAAGGGCCATATCTTTACCTCGGAAACCGACACCGAGGTCCTGGCCCACCTCATTGAGGAATATCTGGAAGATGATCTGGTGGCCGCCATCAGGCGGGCCCTGCAGGAGGTGGAAGGCGCCTATGCCTTGGGGGTCATGTGGTCCAGGCAGCCTGATATCCTGGTGGCGGTCCGCAACCAGAGCCCCCTGGTCCTGGGCGTCAAAGAGGGGGGCGGTTCCTTGATGGCCTCTGACATCCCGGCCCTGCTGCCCTCCACCAACCAGGTGATCTTTCTGGAAGACAATGATCTGGCCGTGCTCAGCCGTGACGCCATCACCATCATCTCCCTGGAGGATGGTGAGCCCCGCCTGCGGCAGACCGAGGAGATCCTCTGGAATGCCGGCATGGCCCAGAAGGCCGGCTACCGCCATTTCATGCTCAAAGAGATCTTTGAGCAGCCCCAGGCCATTTTGAATACCTTCCGGGGGCGCCTTGACCCGGAAAGCGGTCAGGTCAATTTGTCGGAAATAGGCCTTACTGAGGAAGAGATCCGCAGGTTCAGCCGCATCTCCCTGGTGGCCTGCGGCACCTCCTGGCATGCGGCCCTGGTGGCCAAGTACTGGCTGGAAAAATGGGTGGGCATCCCGGTGGAGGTGGATATCGCTTCTGAATTCCGTTATCGCCGTCTGCTTCTTGGCCCCGATGTCCTGGTGATCCCCATCTCCCAGTCCGGGGAGACGGCCGATACCCTGGCGGGCCTGCGCCTGGCCAGGCAATCAGGGGCCAAGGTTATTGCCATCTGTAATGTGGTGGGCAGCACCATCACCCGGGAGGCGCACGGTACCATCTATACCCATGCCGGGCCCGAGATCGGCGTTGCCTCCACCAAGGCCTTTACCAGTCAGCTCACCGCCTTTTTTCTCCTCACCCTCTATCTGGCCCGGGTTCGCAAAAGCCTGGATGACACCGTCCTCCAGGTGCTGGGCCGGGGCCTGCTGGGGGTGCCGGCCATCATCGAGCAGGAGCTGCCCCGTCTCCATGCAGAGCTGGAGATCCTGGCCGAGGAATTTGTTCAGTGCCGGGACTTTCTCTACCTGGGCCGGGGCCTTAATTTCCCCATTGCCCTGGAGGGTGCCCTGAAACTGAAGGAGATCTCCTATATCCATGCCGAAGGCTATGCCGCCGGCGAGCTCAAACATGGGCCCATTGCCCTCATTGACAAGGATATGCCGGTCCTGGTCCTGGTCCCCCCTGATGAGGTCTACAGCAAGGTGGTTTCCAATGTGGAAGAGGTGAAGGCCCGCCGCGGCCGTCTCCTGCTGGTGGGCAGCGGCAGTGATGAGCATCTCGCCGCCTTGGCCGATGATCTCATTACCCTGCCTGATGTCCATCCGGAGATGCACCCCCTCCTCTACTGCATCCCCCTGCAGCTGCTCGCCTACCATATCGCCCATCTGCGAGGCTGTGATGTTGATCAGCCCCGCAACCTGGCCAAGAGCGTCACCGTGGAATAGGGGTTCTTCGGGCGGCCCAAGATGAAAATAGGTAGCTCCCGGGATTGTCAGCCGCCGCCGGGTGTACTATGGTTGAACTCTTTTTTTAAAGCAGAGGCCGGAATGCGCCGGCTCTCTTGTCCCTACCTCTATTCGATATTTTCCGGGCTTGATTTATGAGCAAAACAATTCATTTTATACCTGACAACGTCAAGATCACCGTGGAAGATGGTGAGAATCTGCTTACTGCCGCGGCCAATGCCGGCGTCTATCTGCCTGCCTATTGCGGCGGGGACGGCGTCTGCGGTCGCTGCAAGGTCCGCATTCAGGAAGGAGAGGTTGCCGCTGATCCCAGTCATACCCTGAAGGCCGATGCCCATGCCCAGGGCTGGCGGCTGGCCTGCAAGAGCAAGGTTCTTACGGATCTGGTGGTGGAGATGCCGCCGGAAAAGGGTAAGGACGGCAAGATCCATACCCGCAAGCCCAAGAGTACCCGGGCCATTTCTGCCCGTTCCCTGGATACCCTGATCGGCAAATGGGAGGTTGATCCGCCGGTGGAAAAGCGTTTTCTGAAGCTGCCCCCGCCCACCATGGATGATAATATCTCTGATCTGCAGCGCCTGTTGCGCGGCATAAAAAGGGGCTGTTTTGATTGCAAGGAGCCCACCTATGACCATCCAGAGCTCCTCAGGGTGCTGCCCTTTTCCCTGCGGGAGGCCAACTGGGAGGTCACCGTTATTCTCCTGCGCGGTAAGCGCTCAGAGGAGCCTGATCGGATTATTGCCGTGGAGCCCGGCGACACCACCGCGCAACTGTATGGTCTGGCCGTTGATATCGGCACCACCACGGTGGGCTGTCTGCTCATGGATCTCAACTCCGGCAAGGTGCTGGCCGAGTCCACCGCCTATAACGCCCAGATTGCCTATGGTGAGGATGTGATCTCCAGGATCATCTACTCCCAGCGCCCCGGTGGCCTGCAGACCCTGCAGCAGAAGGTGGTCTACACCATCAATCAGATCATCGAGAAGGTGTGCAAGGAGATGATCATCAGCCCCAGTGATATCAGCTATATCATGGCGGCCGGCAACACGGTGATGAGCCATCTCTTGCTGGGCATTGATCCCAAATTCCTGCGGGAGGCGCCCTATGTGCCCACCTGCAGCCAGTTTCCCCTGACCAGGGCGGCTGATCTGGGGGTCCTGGCCCATCCCTCTGTCCGTCTCTTTCTCTATCCCTCTGTTTCCAGTTATGTGGGCGGCGATATAGTGGCCGGCGTCCATGCCTGCCAGATGCACAAGAGGTCAGATATCACCCTCTTTATCGATATCGGCACCAATGGCGAGATCGTGGTGGGCAACGAAGATTGGATGATGTGCTCGGCCTGTTCGGCCGGTCCCGCCTTTGAAGGGGGCGGCATCAAGTGCGGCATGCGGGCCTCCTCCGGCGCCATTGAAAACTTTCACATCAGCCCCGACACCTTTGAACCGATGATTATCACCATTGACCGCACCAAGCCGCGGGGCATCTGCGGTTCCGGTCTGATCTCCATTGTTTCGGAACTCCTGGAGGCCGGCGTCATTGACCAGCAGGGCAAGTTTAACCAGCAGCTCTCCCATCCCCGGATCAGGGAAGGGGAAAGCGGCTATGAATATGTGCTGGCCTGGGAGATGGACGCTCTGGCGGGCTATGATATCGTCATCAGCGAGGTGGATATCGACAATCTCAACCGGGCCAAGGGCGCCATGTATGCCGGCTACCAGACCCTGCTGGAGGCGGTGGGGCTCACCTTTGATGATCTGGACCGGGTCATTCTGGCCGGCAATTTCGGGGCCTATATCGACCTGGAACGGGCCATCTGCATCGGTCTTCTGCCGGATCTGGACCGCGACAAGTTTTACTATCTGGGCAATGCCTCGCTGCTGGGGGTCCAGATCAGTCTTGACGATCATAAGCGTTTCCGGGAGCGGACCATGGTCAGCCAGCTCATCACCAACATAGAACTTGCTGAAAACAGCGAGTTCATGAACCATTACATGGCGGCCCTCTTTCTGCCCCACACGGACATGAGCCTCTTTCCCACCATTAAGGAAAAACTGCCCAAGGCCACCTGATGGAGATCCCCCCGGATCTTTCCATCTGCCTGCTGCCTGCCCGGCCAGACGCTGATCTCACTCCCTGTCTTGCGGCCCTTCTTGCCTGTGCCGACCCCCTGCTTCTGGAGATCTTTTTGCCCCTGGGGGTGGGCTGTGGCGATTTTCACGATGCTGCGCAGGTGCATTTTGTCGATCTGCCCTCTGCTCCGGCCGGAGCCTTTATTGAGCAGGTATGGCAGCAGGCCCGGGGCAGGTATCTCGGTCTCTGGCAGAGCGGGGTGATGGCCACTCCGGCCTCCCTCCGTATCCTGGTGGAATTTCTCGATGATCATCCTGATGTGGCGGTGGCTGGACCGCGATTCTTTAACGGCCAGGCCGATATCCTGGCCACTGCCTTTGCCAGACGAAGGCTGCTGCCCCTGGCTGACCCGGTGATGACGGGCTGGGACGGCCTGCGCACCATGGAGGTGGATTGGCTGAGCGGCGCGGCCCTGGTCATGAACAGGCTGGCCTTGACAGACATGAGCGTGCCGGGCAACAGCCTGGGCGGGATCTGGGAACGGTGCCTCTGCCGGCGCCTGCAGGGGCAGGGCTGGCACATCTTTTTTGTGCATCTGGCCCGGGTGGTAAGTGAGGACAGATACTGTGAACCGGCTTCCTTCTGGGAGCGGTGCCTGGATAATTGGCGGCAGCTGTGGACCCGCTGGCTAAATAGGTAGTTCTGCTGGCAAATAAGGGGCTTAAAAAGGACGCTAAATCAGTTTTTTGTTATAATAGTTGACATTAGAATGGCAAAACGCTAATTTCGCTGTTTCAATTCTTTTTTCGCTGCTGATCGGCCGGAAACGGGCTGTTCAGCAGCGGCCAAGAGACGCCAAGAGAACTTTCTTAACATAGCTCTATCAATTTTAAAAATCAGGAGAAGTCGGGATGGGACAGGTTGTACTCGCGATCGCTGAAAGTATTAATGTTATGGGAACCAGAAGTGGCAACGCCATGAAAACGCGCACCCCTGGACCTATTCAGGAAATGGCCCGTGAGGAGACCGCTGCCGGCGCCTCCTATCTTGATCTCAATATCGGCCCGGCCCGTAAAGATGGTACGGAGCTCATGCCCTGGATTGTTGAGACCATGGAGGCGGCCATTGATACCCCTCTCTGTCTGGACACCACCAACGCCGACGCCATGACCGCCGGCTTTAAGACCATCAAGAACAAAGAGGCCGCCATCATGAACTCCATCTCGGCCCAGCCCGAGAGGATGGAGAAGCTGATTCCGGTGGCTGCCGAGGCCGGCTGTAATGTGATCGCTCTGCTCTGGGGGGCTAAGGGTATGCCCCGCGACTCCAATGAGCGCGCCTCCATGTCCGTTGAGTTGCTCATGGCTCTTAATGACGCCGGCATTCCCAATGAGCGCATTCTTTTTGACCCCATTGGCACCCCCATGACCCTGGGTTCCGAGCAGATCATGGCCGGTCTCGACTTCATGGAGATGCTCAAAGAGATCGCCCCGGGCGCCGGTTCCACTGTTGGTCTCTCCAATGTCTCCAACGGCGTTGCCGATCATCTGCGCAAGCATCTGGACCGCACCTACCTTATTATGCTGATGAAAACCGGCCTTACCACCGCCATTGTCAATTCCTATGACGAGGAGCTGATGGCCATCTGTAACGGCGACCGCCAGGCGGATGTGGATATGGTACATGCCATGATGGACGGCAATAATCCTGATCCTGCCACCCTCTCCGGCGTCACCCTTGAGCATTATAAGACCTATAAGGCGTTGTCCGGCCAGGTCATATTCAGTGAGTCCTGGCTTGATTTCTAGGATCTGGGCTCTTGCATAAGTTTTTTTAAGGGGCCGCCAAGGCCCCTTTTTTGTTGTCTCCATACCCTTGTGGAGGTTCGGCACATGACGGATATCCCTGTTCACCACCTGATTTACGGCCAGTGCCTGGATTATATCACCGGCCAGCAGCTGGTGGATACCGATGACGAGCGGCGCCGTCAGGAGCTGGCCCGCCTCATGGTGGAGGAGAAGGGCTGGCCCAAAGAGGATATTGAGATGCGTCTCACCATCGAAACCCTCTTTAACAGGCACTTTGTGACCTCGAAAATCACCATGGTCCTGGGGATGGATGGCAGGCAATGTCTGCTTGTTCGCTATGCCCCGGGCTCCCTGGTCACCCGGGAACGTTCGGCCGTGGCCGCAGCCCGGGTGCTGCATGCCGACTATCAGATTCCCCTGGCCGTGGTCACCAACGGCTGCGATGCCGAGCTTCTTGATACCTACAGCGGCGCGGTGGTTGGCCGGGGCATGGCCGCCCTTCCCAGCCGGGAAGAAGTAGCCCGAATGATGGCTGGGCTCCGGTTTGCACCCTATGACCCGAAAAAGCGGCAACGGGAGCTGCGGATTTTAAATGCCTTTGATGTTGAGATCTGTTGCGCAGGTGGTCCCTGCGCCCTGCCCAACGTCAAAGAAGGTTGAGTGTAACTGCTCACAGGGCACCAAATCTTCCTGCGCTCAGGCCGGCTTGCGTATGAGGTATACGCGGCGCCGGCCTGAGCGCGGGAATCCCCGGCACCCGGCAAGCAGTTACAACTCCGGTGGTTATTGTACTTGAGGTGGCCATGGGGTGCGTAGTTACGGTTAAGCGACCATGGCGGCCGGCATCTTGTGGGGACACGAGTAGGGCCGTCTATGAAAAATTTTTCTCCTAAAGGAGTGTATGGAAATGGCAGAATGGACAAAGACAAACTGGCAGAATTATCAGGCCCTGCAGCAGCCCCAGTGGCCTGATAAGAAGGCGTACCAGGAGGCGGTGGAGACAATCTCCCTGCTGCCCCCTCTGGTTTTTGCCGGCGAGATCCGGGAGCTGAAGAAGCAGCTGGCCGATGCCGTGGAAGGCAAGGCCTTTTTGCTGCAGGGCGGCGATTGTGCCGAAGATTTTAACAACTGTACCGCCCCGGCCATCCGCGACACCCTGAAGGTTATTTTGCAGATGGCCATTGTCTTGAGTTATGCCGGCGGCAAGCCTGTTGTCAAGGTGGGCCGCATGGCCGGCCAGTACGCCAAGCCCCGCTCATCTGATCTGGAGACCATTGACGGGGTCACCCTGCCCAGTTATCGGGGTGATATGGTCAACGGCCCCGAGTTTACCGCAGAGGCCCGCGTTCCTGATCCCCAGCGCATGGTGCACGGCTACCATCTCTCGGCAGCCACCATGAATATCCTCCGGGCCTTTACCCGGGGCGGGTATGCTGCCCTGGAGCGTGTCCATGCCTGGAATAACGAGTTCGTCAAGGCCTCGCCCATGGGCCGCAATTACGAGCGGCTGGGCCGTCATATTGACCAGGCCCTTAATTTCATGCGGGTCATCGGCATTGACACCAATGCGCCCCAGCTCAACCAGGCCAGCTTCTACACCTCCCACGAGGCTCTGCTCATGGGCTATGAGCAGGCCCTGACCCGGCAGGATTCCATTACCGGCCACTGGTATGACTGTTCGGCCCATATGCTCTGGATCGGCGATCGGACCCGGCAGCTGGACGGTGCCCATGTCCACTTCCTGAGCGGGGTGTTGAATCCCCTCGGCATCAAGGTGGGCCCCAACCATGATCTTGATGTCATTAAAGAGCTTATCCTGCGCCTCAACCCTGAAAACGAAGCGGGCCGCATCACCCTGATCACCCGCTTCGGCAAGGATATTGAGAAATATCTGCCCGGTCTCATCCGCATGGCCAAGAAGGAAGGGTTTAAGATCGTCTGGAGCTGCGATCCCATGCATGGCAATACCTATACCTCGGAGAGCGGTTATAAGACCCGTAATTTCAATGATATCTTGAATGAACTCCAGCGCTTCTTCGAGATCCACTGGGCCGAGGGCTCCATCCCCGGTGGTGTCCATTTTGAGTTGACCGGCGCCAACGTCACGGAGTGTACCGGCGGCGACCGTAATATCATAGACAAGAACCTGGCGGAAAATTATCGGACCAACTGTGATCCGCGCTTAAACGCTGAGCAGAGTCTGGAACTGGCCTTCCAGATCGCCGAGATGATCAGAACGTAATTAACTCTTTTTCTCAACACAAAGGCACAAAGACACAGAGGTTTTCTTTATGTAATCCCTTTGTACCCCTCAAGGGGGTATTGAAAAGAATGTCTTTGTGCCTTTGTGTTTAACAAACAGCCTTCATAATTCATCCTTGTGTTTTCTATGTCCACTCGTCTGTCCCTGCTCATCATCCTTCTGATAATTCTGGCCCTCATCGTCAAAGAAAATATGACCAAGCGGCCGGAACAGCTCCATGTGACCAGTAGCGGCCAGGTGGAGATGTGTCTCTCCTGCCATACCACAGAAAAGCTGGATGCCGCCCATGACACCAAGATGCTGGGCTGCTCCCCCTGCCATCTCGGTGATGCCCTGGCCATTGACAAGGAGACGGCCCATAAGGGTATTGTCAATAATCCCGGAGACCTGCGGGTGGTGGAAAAGACCTGCGGCATTGAGGGCTGCCATGCCGCTGATGTCAAGAAGGTCAAGAATTCGCTGATGGCCACCAACCGCGGTATCCTGGCCACCCTGCTGCATTACTGGGGGGAAGCTCCGGATCAGAACGGTGACTTTTCGGTGGAGAAGCTGCTGGAAAGCGGCGACAACTCCCTGGCCCTTGATTATTACCGCAAGCTCTGCGCCACCTGTCATCTCTGGAAACAGAAGGGCGATCTGCCCGGCTTTTTCGGGGAAAAAGGCGGTGGCTGCACGGCCTGTCACTTCATCAAGGATGCAACCCTTGATCCGGAGGCGGCCAAGAAGATCCATCCCCTGATCACCAAGAAGGTGCCTGCCAGCAACTGCGTGCGCTGCCATAATCGCAGCGGCCGGATCGGTATATCGTACACCGGCGTCTATGAGTCTGAGAACTACGGCACCCCCTATGAAGAGGGCGAGATGTCCAGCCAGGAGCTGCCGGGCAACCGTTTCTATCTCAACATCAGTGATGATATCCACCACCGGCAGGGCATGGCCTGCATTGACTGTCATACCCGCAACGAGATCATGGGCGACGGCACCAATTATGCCCATTATGAGGAGGCGGTGGAGATTGAGTGTCACACCTGTCACAATCGTGATCAGGTGGGGATAACCCGCAAAAACCAGCCGCTCAATAATGTGGTCAAGCAGGAGACGGGCTATGTCCTGCAGAATAAGATCACGGACCAGCTCCATCCCTTAAAGCCGCCCAAGGCCGGGGTGTGTGATTTTCAGGGCCATAATCGCCTGGGCTGCGACAGCTGCCATTCCACCTGGGTGCCGCAATGCTACGGCTGCCATGTCAAGTATGACCGCAGCGATACCGACCTGGACAAACTGACCATGGAGCAGACCCCGGGCTGGTGGAGCGAGGGCCGTTCCTATATCCGCTATGAACGGCCCACCCTGGCGGTGTGGGCTGACCAGGTGGTGATCGTCACCCCCGGCTGCCAGGATATCATCACCCTCCTGGATGAGGAGGGCGGCGAGGAGAGCCAGTTCAATTCCTTTACCATGGCCGCCATCAGTCCCCATACCACCCAGGCCAAGGGCCGCAGCTGCGAGGAATGCCATACCGAGCCCAAGGTGCTGGGCCTGGGTGAAGGCCGGGTCTGGAAGGAGGACGGCCAGTGGAATTTCAGCGGCCTTGATCAGGGGGTGGAGACGGCCGTGGGGACCACCCCGCCTTTGGATGCCTTTGTTTCCATTGACGGCAAACAGCTCCAGCGCGCCTCCCGCCCTGATCTGCGGCCTTTTAATAAAAAGGAGCTTGGCCGCATTCTGCGGATCGGTCAATGCATCGAGTGCCATGGAGAATACACGGACCCGGCCTGGAAGAACTATACCCCCCAGACCAGATGTCCGGTTTTTACCGATGAAGGATAAAGCTATGATTACCCCTCTCAAGTCAACTTCCCAGGAAGGCCGGCAGAAAATAGCTGCCCTTGCCGACAGATTCCAATTGGCAGATCCAAAATGCCGGGAGATCGTCAGCGACATCATCGCCCAGGTGCGGAGCCGGGGTGATGAAGCGGTGCTGGAATATACCCGCAGGTTCGATGCGCCGGAGATGGCCCTTGACTCCCTGCGGGTCAGCCAGGCGGAGATGGACGCCGCCTATGACCAGGTGGATGATGCCATCTTGGCCTCCATCCGGCTGGCCAAGGAGCGCATCTGGCAGTTCCACCAGCGGGAGATGGAAGAGTCGTGGATGATGACCAGAGAGGACGGCACCATCACCGGCCGTCTGGTGCGGCCGGTGGCCTCGGCCGGCCTCTACGTCCCCGGCGGCCAGGGCGGCAAGACCCCCCTGGTTTCTTCGGTGCTGATGAACGGCATCCCCGCCGCCATTGCCGGGGTGCAGAAGAGGGTGATGATGACCCCGCCCGGGGCCGACGGTTCGGTCCATCCCGCCCTGCTGGTGGCGGCCCGGGAGATCGGCATCAGCGAGATCTACAAGACCGGCTCGGCCTGGGCCATTGCCGCCCTGGCCTTTGGCACCGAGAGCATCCCCCGGGTGGATGTCATTGTCGGGCCGGGCAACCAGTTTGTGGCTGAGGCCAAGCGCCAGGTCATGGGCCGGGTGCGCATCGACATGCTGGCCGGCCCCAGCGAGGTGCTGATCATTGCCGATGCAGGGGCCTCGCCGGCCAGCTGCGCCGCGGATATGCTGGCCCAGGCCGAGCATGACCCCCAGGCCCTGGCCATTCTGCTCACCACCAGCGCCCAAGTGGCCGAAGATACCGTGGCTGAACTGCAGCGCCAGCTGCCCCTGCTCTCAAGAGAGGAGATTGCCCGCACCGCCCTTGCGGAGCGCGGCGTCATCGTGGTCTGTGCTGATGTCGATGAGGCCGTGGCCCTGGCCAATGCCATCGCCATCGAGCATCTGGAGCTCATGGTGGCGGAGCCCTTTCTCTACTTGGGCAAGGTGGCCCATGCCGGCGCCATTTTCCTGGGCAACTACTCCCCTGAGGCGTGCGGCGATTATGTGGCCGGTCCCAATCACGTGCTGCCCACCATGGGCACGGCCCGCATCTCCTCGGCCTTGGGGGTGGAGACCTTTTTGAAGAAATCCTCCATCATCGCCTACTCCAAGGAGGCCTTGCTGGCCGATGCCCCCCATATCCAGGCCCTGGCCAATCTGGAGGGCCTCACCGCCCATGCCCGCTCTGTGGCCGTCCGTCTGGAAGAGATGTAGCCCCTCACCATGATCACCTGCGACGATTTTCTGGCCCAGGGCTGCAGCCAGCTCGGCCTTGAGCTCACCCCGACCCAGCTTGCCCACCTCTGCCGCTACTATGAGGAGCTGGACAAGTGGAGCAAAAAGATGAACCTGGTGGCCAGGGCCGACCAGGAAGAGATCCTCACCAGCCATTTTCTCGACTCCCTCACCCTGCTCCCTCATCTGCCCCCAAACGATTGCCGCCTGCTCGATATCGGCTCAGGCGCCGGTTTTCCCGGTCTGGTGCTGAAGGCTGTTTCTCCCCAGCTGCAGGTAACACTTGCGGAGCCGCGGGGCAAAAGGGTAGCCTTCTTGCGCCACATCATCCGCACCCTGGCCCTCACCGGGGTAACTGTTGTGGGCGAGCGGCTGGAGGCCGATGCCGCCATGGTTGCCCGGCTGGGCCCCTTTGACCTGGTCACCTCCCGGGCCTTTGCCGACATGACCGTCTTTCTCACCCTGGCCGCGCCCTATTGCCGGCCAGGCGGCCTGCTTATCTGCATGAAGGGCCGCAAGGCGGAGGAGGAGCTTGCCGCCTGGCAGCAGGATCCTTTAAGCGCCCATTTGACCCTGGTGGACAGAAAGAACGTGACCCTGCCAGGCAAACCACAGCACCGCTCCCTCGTTATCTTCCAGAAAAACGATCTCCAGATACCGTAAAAAAACAGGCTGGCCTGCAGGCCTATCCTGGCTGGCAGGCAATTAAAGTGGCCAGAAAAATATTTGCCATTGCTCTGTTTCTTTGCCCTGCCCGGGGCGCTGCCGGGCCCCAGCCGTGGCTCTTTTTGGAGGCGGGGGCCATGATTTTGTCACCACGGTGCGGGGCCGGCAAAGAAGCCGTTGTGCAAAGCTAAGGGGTCTGCTATTTTGGGGCTCAAAATGAAAGGATGGGTTGCGCCGCCTTTGTGTCTTTTTCGTAAACATCTCCCCCAAAGCAGCCTCTGCTGCATATTTTATACATGATTCTAGATAGTTCTCCTTCCACGGTTGGCACGCCGGCCCTGATGTTTCAGGGCACCTGTTCCAATGCCGGCAAGTCTATTTTGACGGCCGCCTTTTGCCGTATTCTTAGGCAGGACGGCCTCTCTGTGGCACCCTTTAAGGCCCAGAATATGTCCCTCAACTCCTATGTCACCCGGCACGGCGAGGAGATGGGCCGGGCCCAGGTGGCGCAGGCTCAGGCCGCGCGCCTTGATCCGGATGTGCGCATGAATCCGGTGCTGCTCAAGCCCTCTTCCGACACGGGCAGCCAGGTCATTGTCATGGGCAGGCCGGTGGCCAACATGAGCGTCAGCGACTATCTGCGCTATAAGCCGGAGGCCTTTGCCAGGGTGCAGGAGGCCTATGACTCCCTGGCCGCTGAGCACCAGGTCATTATCCTGGAGGGGGCGGGCAGTCCGGCCGAGGTCAACCTCAAGCACCATGATATCGTCAATATGCCCATGGCCCGCTATGCCGGGGCCAAGGTGCTGCTGGTGGGTGATATCGACCGGGGCGGCGTCTTCGCCTCTTTTGTCGGCACCATGGAGATCCTGGATCAGTGGGAGCGGGACCTGCTGGCCGGTTTTGTGGTCAATCGCTTCCGGGGCCAGAAGTCCCTCCTGGATGATGCCCTCAGCTATACCCTGGCCAAGACGGGCAAGCCGGTGCTGGGGGTGGTGGATTATCTCACCAATCTGGGGTTGCCTGAGGAGGATTCGGTCAGTTTCAAAAACGGCCTCTTTGAGCAGGAGTCGCAGGGCCGGGCCGATATTGATCTGGCCTTGATTGATCTGCCCCATATCTCCAATTTCACCGATTTTGAGCCCTTTCTGGCCGAGACGGACGTGCGGATCCGACTGGTGAAAAGGGCCGGGGATCTGGGCTCTCCCCATGCCATTTTATTGCCGGGCAGCAAGAATGTGGTGGCTGATCTGCGCTTTCTGATGGAGAGCGGTCTGGCTGAGGGGATTCAGCAGCGGGCGGCCCAGGGCGTTGAGGTGGGCGGTATCTGCGGCGGTTTCCAGATCCTGGGGCACCATATTGCCGATCCCCACCATGTGGAGTCCGCTGGTGAGACCCTGGCCGGCTTGGCCCTGCTGGCGGTGGATACGGTTTTGGCCAAGGAAAAGACCCTCACCTTGAAGAGCGGCCTCCATCTGCCCTCCGGCTGTCAGGTCCGAGGTTATGAGATCCACCATGGGGTGAGCGCCGGCACGGGCCTGCCGCTGCTCAGCCTGGCCGGCCAGGAGGATGCCGGGAGTGTCTCGGCTGACGGCCTGGTCTGGGGCTCCTATCTGCATGGCATCTTTGATGACGATGTCTTCCGGCGCTGGTTTATCGATGGCCTGCGCCGCCGCCATGGCCTGGCCCCCCTGCTTCAGATTCAGGCCTGTTACGATCTGGAACCCGCCTTTGACCGGCTGGCCGCTGCGGTCCGTGAGCAGATGGACATGGACCGGGTCTACGAGCTGCTCGGTCTCTGATCATGCTCTCTCCTCTCTGGCACATAGGCCTGGCCCTGCTCCTTGACCAGCTGCTGGGAGATCCGCGCTGGCTGCCCCATCCGGTTCGCTTCATTGGTCTGTTGCAGAGCTTTCTGGAGGCGGCCTCCCGTCGCCTGCTGCCCAGCCCCAGGCTTGCCGGTGTGGTCACCGTTCTGGTCACCCTTTTGGTCACCGGTGGCTTGACCTGGGGAGTGCTCCATGGCGCCGGGCTCATCCACCCTCTGGCCCGTGATGCGGCGGCGATTATCTTGCTCTATACCACCTTTGCGGCCCGGGATCTGGCCCGTCACGCCCTGGCCGTCTTTCAGGCCCTGGTAGGGAAGGATGTCGGCCTGGCCCGGCAGCGGGTGGCCATGATTGTCGGGCGCGATACGGCCGGGCTTGATGAGGCCGGGGTGACGCGGGCCGGGGTGGAGAGTGTGGCGGAAAGCCTGGTGGACGGGGTGACAGCGCCGATTTTTTATGCCTTGCTGGGCGGGCCAATGGGGGCCATGCTCTATAAGGCGATCAACACCGGCGACTCCATGTTCGGCTATAAAAATGAGCAATACCAGGAGTTCGGCTGGGCAGCGGCGCGGCTTGACGACCTGGCCAATTTTGTGCCGGCCCGCCTCACCTCCCTGCTCATCCCCCTGGCCGCCCTCTTGCTTGGTCTCAAGGCCCGGGCCAGTCTGGCTATCTTACGTCGGGACCGGCGATGCCATGCCAGCCCCAACGCCGGCTTTCCAGAGGCGGCCGTGGCCGGTGCCCTGGGCATCCAGCTGGGCGGCAGCAGCCGCTATTTCGGCAAGATGGTCAGCAAACCCACCATGGGCGATGCCCACCAGAAAATCTCCCCCCGCCATCTGGGCAGCGCCGTCCACCTCATGCTCCTCACCGCCGCCCTTTTCTTTGCCCTCGGCGCCCTGTTCAACATTCTCCTGCTGTTCCTTGTTGAATAAGAGACGGTGTGCGGTTCACTCCTCACTCCTCACTCCTTACTTCTTAACTTCTTATTTCTGAATTCTTACTTCTTATTCATTACTTCTTCCCTTCCGCCCTCAGGGCCGCCAGCAAGGGGCCGAACAGTTCATCATACTCGCGGAAGGATTTCTTGAGGATGATGGGCAGATCAGGCAGGTCGTTGTCGTTGACCACCAGGTTGGCGCTGTTGTGCAGGGCCTCAAGGTTATAGAGGGTGTGGAGCTCCGGGCCGATAAGGGTGTAGTAGATGGAGCGCCGCTTAAACATGGGCAATCGGCACATATGATCATGGAAGGAGGAGTCGGCCAGCATGCCCTCGTAGTGGCTGTGGAGCACCACCGCCGCATATTCGGTGAAGCGCATGCGCTCGATACCATCAGAAGCGGAGTTGGGAAAGATCGGTTTGTAGCCCAGCCCCTCAAAGACCATGGCAACGGTGTTGCGGGCCGGATGATCGTTGGGCATGAGGATCATCACCAGGGAGAAGTCATCCAGCACCTCCTTGTCGGCAATGGTGCCTGTCTTGAGCCAGCTGAGGCTGGGGGGCTGCGGCATATGGCCGCTGAGCCCTGCTTCCTCTGAAGCGGCCGGTTGTTGGGGGCCGGTCGTGATCTCTACTGTCTGCTGGCAGGTGGGGCAGCTGAATTTGAGGCTCTTGCCCATGGGCAGGGCGGCATGGGCCGCTTCAATTTTTTTCTGATGACCGACGCTGAAGGGATGCTGGCAATGGGGGCACTCTGAAATCATGGGCTGTCCTGTTGTCTGGAAATAAGAGGGCTGTTAGCGGGAGAAACCGTTGTTGCGGCCATGCGTGCTGCTGTCCTCCTCCTCCATGGCAAGACCGGTGATGGAGGTGGTTTTTTCGCCCTTGGCGGCCTTGAGCTGGTCAAGGCCTCGACCCATGACGTTACGCTGGCTGCAGTACTGGAGGGCGATCTCTTCGGTGACCATGCCCTTTTCAAAAAGGCTGAGAATGTACTGATCAAAGGTGGTCATGCCCTGGGCGGTGCCGGCGCTGATTATTTCATAAAAGGTCCGCTCCTCCCCCTCGCCATGGAGGATAAGGTCGCGGACGCGCAGGCTCATTTTCAGAATCTCAAAGGCCGCCACCCGGCCGCCGTTGATCTTGGGCAGGAGACGCTGGCCGATGATCCAGCGCAGGGTGTCGGCCAGGCGGTTTCTGATCTGGGGCTGTTCATCATGTTCGAACATGCCCAGGCAGCGGTTGATGGTGGAGCCGGCATCAATGGTATGGAGGGTGGAGAGGACCAGATGACCGGTCTCCGCGGCAGTGAGGCCGATATCGATGGTCTCCCGGTCACGCATCTCCCCCACCAGGATAACCTTGGGGGCTTGGCGCAGGGCGGCCCGCAGGCCATTGGCAAAGGAGTCGAAGTCGTTGCCCAGTTCCCGCTGATTAAAGGTGGCCTTGCGGTGGGGATGGACAAATTCGATGGGGTCTTCCAGGGTGATGGTGTGGACGGCCTTTTCCCTGTTGATTTTATCGAGCAGGGCGGCCAGGGTGGTTGATTTACCGGAGCCGGTGGAGCCGGTGACCAGGATAAAACCGTTCAAGACATCGGTCATCTCATTCATGGCCGCCGGCAGATGCATCGATTCAATGGTGGGAATCTCGGTGGGCAGCCGCCGCAGAACCGCTGAATAATGACCACGCTGGGAAAAGATATTGACCCTGAAACGGGCCTTGACCCCAAGTCGGTAAGAGAGGTCGCAGGAGCCGTTGCTGACCAGTTCGCGCAGCAGACGCTTGTTGCCGCCAATGAGGTTCAGGGCCAGGACCTCGGTCTGAAAAGGGGTCAGGGCGGTGATGTTGGGGGTGATGGTAACCGGCTCAAGCTGGCCGGCTGATTCCACCTGCAGGGGCTTATCCACGGTAAAATTCAAGTCAGACACCCCGGCCTGTGAATCAAGCATGGTGTCAATCCAGTAATCGATCTCAGTCTGTTTCATGGACTCCTCTTCTCCCCTTGCGGGCTCAGGGTAATATGATTGCCGGTGCCAATTATACTGTGAACTTTCCGGAAAGACAAGTTGGGGATGAGCATGACAAAGTTTCCTTCCTCCTTCATGAGGCCGGCGGCCTGCCCCTTCTGCGGGCCGCTGCCCATGTAGAGATCAAGGCGATGGCGGCCCTTGATGGCGGCGCCGCTGTCCTGGTGGGTCACCAGACGGCCAAAGGGCTGCCAGGATACCCGGCCCTCCTTGTCAAAAAGGGGGCGGCGGCTGGTGAGGATCCCCATAATGCCGGGGGGGTAATGGCTGCCGTCCATGGCCACGGACCGGCCCGGGGTGAGGGGGGAGCCCAGGCTGCCTATGGGGGCAGGTTCTGCCGCTTCGGGGGTAATGAGGCGGAAAAAGATGAAGCGCTCGTTGAGGTTGAGGATCCGCTCCTGCTGCTGCGGATGGTCGCTCAGGTAGCGGCGGATGGTGGCCAGGCTGACCTCCTCCTTGGTCATTTTACCCTCCTGAATCAATATCTTGCCGATGCTGGTGTAGGGCCTGCCGTTGGAGCCGGCATAGGCGGCCAGGCGTCTGCTGTTGTCCGGCAGTTTGAGGATGCCTGAGCCTTGGACCTGGAGAAAAAAGAGATCAACAGGGTCGGTGAGGTAAGCGATCTCATGATCTTGCAACTTGCTGCTGCCGGTGATTTCCTGGCGCCGTAAGCGGCGGAGATCCTCCTGGTCCGGCAGGGCGTGGAGGGGAAAGCGGTGGCGGGCGGTGGGGGTGAGACTGCTGTCAAGAACCGGGGTGTAATACCCGGTGACCAGCAGGGGGGCGGGCCGGCAGGCGCTGAAATTTTCGGCCAGGAAGGGGAGGATCTCCGCGGTTGTCAGCTCCTGGAGGCGGCTGATGAGCCGGCGGTAGGAGTGGCTCAGTTCGCGGCCGGAAAGGCGCTGGCCGCAGATCTCATAGATCCGGTCAGGGGCCTTGTCGTAATAACGGCAGCTCTCTTTGAGGGCAGCGGCCAGCCCCCTGTATTCCAGGTCATCGGCAAGGGCAGGAAGGGGAGTGGGGCTGTTTTGGGCACGGCTCGGGGCGGGCAGGCTCAGGCTGCTCAGCAGGGTGAGGAGGAAAAGGAGAAAGAGGCGCATGGCAAGGGCTTGTCTGGAGAAGTTTTTTTTGACTATACCAGGCAGTAAGGTTTTGGCGCGAAAAAAGTTGACACGCTTCTTGAAAGATAGGCACAATTAAAAATTGCGCCCATCTTTCTGAAAACCTGGAAATTAACTTGACCTCAATGGGCGACGCTGGTAAGAAATTGCAGGTAAAACTACTTAGGTAGTTGTACTTGCGTGAAATAGCAGAGACCGCTGCCTGACAAAAGAGGGCAAAGGGCGGAGCTGGAGCAGCTTTTGCCGTAAATGACAAAGCAAAGGGAGAAATAATGAGCGAAGAAAAGAATATTGAAAGCATGATGCACGAAATACGTGTTTTTGAGCCACCGGCCGAAGGTCAGGCCACCGCCCATATCAAAAGCATGGATGAATATAAGGCCATTTATAAGCGTTCCATTGAGGATCCGGAAGGGTTCTGGGCGGAACGGGCCGAAGAGCTGATCACCTGGGACAAGAAATGGGACAAGGTGCTTGATGCCGACATGGTCACCCCGAATATCAAGTGGTTTGACGGCGGCCAGCTCAATGTCGCTGCGAACTGTCTTGATCGCCATCTCACTAATGGCCGCCGCAACAAAGCGGCCCTCATCTGGCAGGGTGAGCCGGAGGACGATGTCAAGGTCTACACCTACCAGATGCTCCACCGCGAGGTGTGCCGTTTCGCCAATGTGCTCAAGAGCCATGGCGTCAAAAGAGGGGACCGGGTCTCCGTCTATCTGCCCATGATCCCGGAGCTGGCCATCTCCCTGCTGGCCTGTGCCCGCATCGGCGCCATCCACTCCGTGGTTTTTGCCGGCTTCTCCGCCCATAGTCTGCGCAGCCGGGTCCAGGACTGCGAGGCCAAGATCCTCATTACCGCGGATGCGGTTATCCGGGCCGGCAAGACCATTCCGCTCAAACCCAATGCCGACGAGGCCATGGCAGACTGTCCTTCCGTGGAAAAGGTCATTGTGGTGAAGCGGGCCGGCAACGAGATTGACATGCAGTCGGGCCGCGATATCTGGTACGAAGAGGAGATGGCTGCCGAAGACCTCACCGATGATTGTCCTCCCGAGTCCATGGGCGCCGAGGATGACCTCTTTATCCTCTATACCTCCGGCTCCACGGGCAAGCCCAAGGGCGTGGTCCACACCACCGGCGGCTATCTTACCTATGCGGCCCATACCTGTCAGTGGGTCTTTGACCTGAAGGATGATGATGTCTACTGGTGCACTGCCGATATCGGCTGGATCACCGGTCATTCCTATATCCTCTATGGTCCCCTGGCCCTGGGCGCCACCTCCGTGATGTTTGAGGGGGTTCCCTCCTATCCGGCCTCGGACCGCTTCTGGAAGATCTGTGAGAAGTTCAAGGTCAATATCTTCTACACGGCACCCACCGTTATCCGCGCCCTGATGCGTGACGGAGAGGCTCCTGTTCAGAAGCATGATCTCTCCTCCCTGCGTGTCCTGGGTACCGTGGGCGAGCCCATCAACCCCGAGGCCTGGATGTGGTATCACACCCACATCGGCGGCGGCAGATTGCCCATCGTCGATACCTGGTGGCAGACCGAGACCGGCGGCATCATGATCTCGCCGCTGCCCTTTGCCACGCCGCTGAAGCCCGGCTCCGCCACCCTGCCTCTGCCCGGCATTGATGTGGCTGTTCTTGACGAGAATGGCAAGGAGGCCGGGGTCAACGAGGGCGGCCGCCTGGTGATCCGTAAGCCGTGGCCCGGCATCCTCCGCGGCGTCTTTGGAGATCCGGCCCGCTACAAGAAGACCTATTTCTCCAAATACGAGGGTATGTACGACCCGGAAGACGGGGTACGGCGTGACGCTGACGGCTATTTCTGGGTGATGGGCCGACTGGATGACGTTATCAACGTCTCCGGCCATCGTCTGGGCACCGCCGAGATCGAGTCCGCCCTGGTGGCCCATGAGTCCGTGGCCGAGGCTGCGGTGGTGGGCGCCCCCCATCCGGTGAAAGGCCAGACCATCTATGCCTATGTATCGCTGAAATCGGGAGTTGAGGCCACGGATGCCCTGGTCAAGGAGTTGCGGACATGGGTCCGCAAGGAGATCGGTCCCATTGCCACTCCTGAGTTTATTCAGTTTTCCCAAGGACTTCCCAAGACCAGATCCGGCAAGATCATGCGCCGTATTCTGCGCAAGGTGGCGGCCGGTGAGGAAGACTTCGGCGACACCTCAACCCTGGCAGATCCCTCTGTTGTTGATCTGCTGGTCAAGGGCAATGAGGAGCTGAAGAAGTAGTTCGTATCTCCTCTCTGCAAAGGAGAAAGGGCGCTCTGGTTTGTGTTAAGGCCGGAGCGCCCTTTTTTTTGGATCTTCTTTGATTTGCTTGGCATAAAATGGAGAGGGGTAAGCCTGCAAACTTGTATTTAACTATTTTTCTCAACACAGAGGCACAAAGACACAGAGGTTTTCTTTATGTGATCCCTTTGTACCCCTCAAGGGGGTATTGAAAAGAATGTCTTTGTGCCTTTGTGTTTAGCAAACAGCCTTTCCCTGACTGCGACGATGAACTTTTTTTGAGGCCTCTCCCTGATTGACAGTGAAAAAGAGGGGGGGTATGGTGGCGCTCTTCGCTGAAAACCATGGAGCAGGCCGGGATTGATGACCTTTATACAGATACAAGGCAGCACCCCCCAGCAGCAGGATCCCCTGGTCTTCCTGCCGGGCTGGGGCTTTGACGGCCGGGTGGCGCGCTACTGGGCCTGGCCCCCGGCTCTTGAGGTGCTGGCACCCGCCTCCTTCTGCCATGCCGGTCTGGTTGAAGGTCTCCGGGCCTCTCTGGCCGGGAGGCGCGTGGCCCGGGTCGCCCTGGTGGGCTGGTCCATGGGCGCCAATCTGGCCTGGCAATTTGCCACCACCTATCCGGAGATGGTTGCCTCGGTCACCCTGCTGGGCGGCCGCAGCCATTGGCCTGCCCCGGAAATTGCCGCCATCAAGGCGGCTCTTGCCGCGGATCTGCCCAAAACCATGCGCGACTTCTACCGCAAATGTTTCCTGGGCCAGAAGGGGCTCTACCAGGACTTTGCCGGCGGGCTGCAGGAGGAGTATCTGGCCCGGCTGAACCGTCAGGAACTGGAGGATGGCCTCGATTATCTCGCCTCCTCCCCCCTTGTCGGGCAGGCGCCTGAGGAGTGTATGGTACGCGTTGTGCATGGCCGCAAAGACGTTATCGCCCCTTTTGAGGAGCGGCCCCGGATAGGGGGGGCCAAGGAGCAGGTGGTGGACGCTGCCGGCCATCTCCTCTTTAGCCATTCTCCCTCTTCCCTGTTAAGATAAGTCATGCTGCCCCCAGAGAGAGCCAAGGACCATCTCCGCCAGCGTTTCCGCCGCGCGGCCCCTTCCTACGATCAATATGCCCATATTCAGCGCGAGGCCGCGGCCTGGTTGCTGTCTGGCCTCACCATGGAGCCGGCCACCATTCTTGAAATCGGCTGCGGCACCGGCAATCTCACCGAGCTGCTGGCCCAAAGGTTTCCAGCCGCCCGCATCACGGCCCTGGATTTTGCCGAAGAGATGGTGGAGCAGGCCCGCCGCAAGGTGGGGGGATCTGCAACAGTGGACTTTCAGTGTCAGGACGCGGAGACCTTTATCAGCAGCACGGCCGACTCCTATGATCTGGTCATCAGCAACGCCACCCTGCAATGGTTTAGCGACCTGCCGGCCACTCTGGCTCATCTTGCCCGCCTCCTGACTCCGCAAGGCGTGGCTGCATTGTCCCTTTTCGGGCCCGGCTCCTTTCAGGAGCTGGCCACGGCCATGCGCCAGATTGTTGATCCGGAGATCCGCCTGCCCGCCGAATCTTTCTGCGCGGCCCCGGCTGCCGAGGCCTTTGCCAGGCAGGCCTTTGCCGAGGTGGAAATGAGCCGTCAGCTGGTGCGCCGGGAGTATGCCACCTTTTTTGATATCCTCGATCACATCCGAAAAACAGGCACCGGCGGCTACCATGCCAAGGTGCCCCGTCTCAGCAGGGCGGTCTTAAATGAGCTGGGTGACTGGTTTGCCCGCCGCGGGGGCTATGCCATCACCTACGAGATCTATATCCTCAGATGCCAAGGGGCAAGGGAGAAACAGAAATGAGCAACTGGCCCGCAAAAATCATGATCACCGGCACCGACACCTCGGTGGGCAAGACCCTGGTGGCGGCCCTGCTCCTTGATTATCTGCAGGGCAGGGGGGTGAAGGCCGGCTACCTGAAGCTGGTGAGCTGCGGGGGGGAAGAGGCGGATGATTGCCTCTTCTGTGCGGCAGAAAGCGGCGTGCAGGGGGAAGCGGTCTATCATTTTCGCCTGGCCGCCTCCCCCCATCTGGCGGCCAGGGCCCAGGGCGACAGGGTTGATACTGAGTGCCTGGCCGCTGCCCTATACCAAAAGAAGGACCATGAGGTGCTGGTGGTGGAAGGGGCGGGCGGCCTCTGTGTGCCCCTCAATGACGAGACCCTGCTCATCGATTTCATGGCCCGCCATCCCATGCCCACCCTGCTGGTGGCCCGATCCGGCCTCGGCACCCTCAACCATACCCTGCTCAGCGTCGAGGCCCTGCGCAGCCGCCGGATTCCCATTCTGGGCATCCTCTTCTCAGACGAGCAGGCTTATGCCGCAGACGATCTGCTCGTCTGCGATAACATGGCCACCATTGCCCGCTTCACCGGGCTGCCGGTGGTGGGCCGGCTGCCCCATTGCCCCGACTTCAGCGCGGCCCGTCCCTTTTTTGTGGAGATCGGGCAGGCCCTGTTTTGAGCTCAGGTGGTGCGCTTTGAGCTTGAATCTACCATTCACGGAAACAAGAAATTTTCGTCTGCTGTCCCCTTTCGGTTCCTTAATATCGTATTAGCTTGAATCTGGGAAAGTGGGGTTGTGGGGGTAGGGGGCACCTAGGCTACTTCAACTTGTCGAAGAGATTCACCCTTTCCTCCATATGAAATGACTGCTTAAAGGAAAAGCCCCACTCTTACAAAACAAGGCCTTCGTTTATTCAGGGAAAATAAATACTCACTTGTAAATCTATGTTTAATGGTATTTTTTGGGCTTTCTCTTCGGTCG